>DVLQ01000028.1 GCA_018715395.1 Candidatus Coprocola pullicola
GGAATCGTGGGAAATTAGAAAGACTGACAAAAAGACTGGAAGAAATTGAAAGGGACAGAAACAGCCCTCTTTTGCCTGTTTGCCTCAATACAGATTTGCAAGGCATACAATATGATACAATAGTAAAAAGCAGAGGACTTCCAAGCAGTCCCATGGATAGAAATATTGAACAGATTTACAATACATTAGGGCGTGTTTTAAAACCATCAAAGTAACCAAACAAGGATACAGGCAAGGCAAACAACGGCATGAAAATAAAGCGCCTTTTTCTCATACCGAGTTGAGAAACGACGGTAATTTTTCAGTTTCAAAAATAGATTTTCAATAAGATGCCGTTCTTTATAAACAGCCCAATCGATCTTTCTGGCGAACTTGGCTGAACTGCGGCTTGGTATAACAGCTATTCCACCATGTACTTTGATCCAGTCAGCAAACTTGTCGCTGTCATAACCTTTGTCTGCAAGAATCCATTTTCCTGATAAATCGAATGGTTCCAATAAATTCTGTGCCATGCAAATATCACTCATATTACCACTGGAAAGCAAAAAGTGCAAAGGATTCCCAAGACCATCTGTTACCACATGGACTTTTGTCGTCAATCCTCCCCGGCTGCGTCCTGTTGACTGGTTTTCGCCCCTTTTTTAACACCATTGGCATGTTGGTGTACTTTTATGCTGGTACTATCTAACATAAGTGTCGTTTCATCGATAATATCCTGCTGGATCATATTGACCAAGATGTTCTCCCATACACCGGCTTTTGTCCATGCACGAAATCGACTGTAAACACTTTGCCAAGGTCCAAATCGTTCAGGCAGGTCTCTCCAAGGGATACCCGTGTTGAGCCAATACACCATGGCATTGAGCATCTCACGATTACTCTTTGCTGGTCGACCTCCCTGTGGTTTTCGTTCTGGCGGAAGTAAATCTTTCATTCTGTTCCATTGTGTTTCGCTTAATTCATGTCTTCTCATATCACTAGTTTACTAGATTAGCACTTTGCACACAAGTTGGAAGTTTTAAAACACGCCCTAGTGTAAACCACATCTTTTGGCTATGGTCCTGATGAAATATATAAATTAATCTTTCCAATGCCACCATTTTAATTTTTCAGGGTCATAAATTGTATTTTCTGCATAATACACTGCAAGACGGTACACATATAATAAGCAGCGGTCTAGAGAACAACCTTGCAGTATACAATCTTTTTGAAATATTTCTTCAGGATTTTCTCCTTTGAGAGAGGAAACGGAAGTATATCCCAGTTGTATCAAATGTTGTTCAATATTTGGTCCTACGCCTGGAATGGTTTTTAAATCAGTTTTCATAAAAATATCTCCTTTACAAACAATAATATTGATTATATGATACCATATTTTAACATAATTGTACAGTATATACAGAAAAATACTATAAAAATTTTATTATTATAAGGAAATGCTATTTTTAGTTGCCATTATTTTGTGAAAATAGTATAATACAATAAAAAAGAAGGGAGTCATTTCCTATGGATGATTATGACGATGTACTAGAAAATGAAAAAATGACAGAACGAAAACAGAAAATACAAGCTTATTTAGAAAGCAAAGAATATATCCCCATGAAACGAAAAGATATTTGTACACTTCTTGGCGTTCCTCAAAAAGATAGAACAATATTTGAAGAAATTGTCAGTCAGCTTTTAGAAGAAGGAAAAGCTGTGGAAACAAAAAAGGGAAAACTGATGTCTCCAAAAGCTTTGAATATGCAAGGAGGAACATTTTTGGCACATTCCAGAGGATTTGGCTTTGTGGCAGTGGAGGAAGGGGAAGATATTTTTATACCGGCTGATAAATTAAATGGCGCCATGCACAAAGATAAAGTGTTGTTTCGTATTGTAAAAAAAGCTTCTAATGGCAAAAGAGCAGAAGGAGAGATTGTAAAAATATTGCAAAGAGGCAATATCAAAGTTGTAGGAACATTTGAACAAGGAAAAGGATTTGGCTTTGTACTGCCCGATGATAAAAAAATAACACAAGATATTTTTATAGCAAAAGAAAACAGCATGGGAGCAGTGACAGGTCACAAAGTTGTAGTAGATATTATAAAATATGGTGATGAAAGAAGAAATCCTGAAGGAAAAGTGATAGAAATATTAGGACACATCAACGATCCGGGAGTGGATATATTATCCATTATCAGACAATATGATTTACCTGTGGATTTTCCCAAAGAGGTGTATGATGAAATTGAAAACTTGGAAACAGAAGTTTCAAAAGAAGAACTGGAAGGCAGAGAGGACTTTAGAGATTGGCAGACTGTTACCATTGACGGAGAAGATGCAAAGGATTTGGACGATGCAGTTTCTTTGACTATGTTAGAAAATGGAAATTTCCTGCTGGGAGTGCATATTGCAGACGTATCTCATTATGTACAGGAGCATTCTGCTTTGGATAAAGAAGCTTATAGAAGAGGAACAAGTATCTATCTTGTTGACAGAGTCATCCCTATGCTTCCTCATAAACTGTCCAATGGCATTTGTTCTTTAAATCCTGATACAGACAGGCTGACATTAAGCTGTGTTATGGAAATTGACCAAAAAGGCAATGTGGTAAATCATAAAATTGTAAAGTCTGTTATACATTCCGACAGGAGAATGACTTATACGGCTGTTAGAGAAATATTAGAAGATAAAACCCCGGCATTATTGCAAGAATATGCCGATTTTGTACCCATGTTTGAGAATATGAATCATTTACGATGCATTTTGGGAGAAAAAAGGAAGAAAAGAGGATCCGTAAATTTTGATTTGCCAGAATCTAAAATTATATTAGATGAAGATGGTGTGCCAACAGATATTAAGCCCTATGAAAGAAGTATTGCTACTAATTTGATAGAAGAATTTATGCTGGTTTGTAATGAAACAGTAGCAGAAGATTTCTTTTGGCAGGAGGTGCCTTTTGTATTTCGTAACCATGAAGTGCCTGATGGAGAAAAACTGCAAAAAATGGATGACTTTATCAGAAATTTCGGATATCATTTGAAAGGGAATAAAGATGAAATACATCCAAAAGCCATACAGCAAATATTATCCTTGGTAGAAGGAAAAGAAGAGGAAAGAATCGTGACAAGAGTTGTTTTAAGAAGTATGAAACAAGCAAGATATATGGCTGAAAACGGAGGACATTTTGGTTTGGCAGCAAAATATTATTGTCATTTTACATCGCCTATTAGAAGATATCCTGATTTAGAAATACACAGAATCATAAAAATGGTGTTAGATGGGCATATGACAGAAAAAAAAGAAAGATCTTTAAAAAAAGTGATGCCGGATATTGCAAAACAATGCTCTATGAGAGAAAGACTGGCTGAAGATGCAGAAAGGGAAACAGATGATTTGAAAAAAGCAGAATATATGTCAGATAAAATCGGTATGGTTTGTGAAGGAATTATTTCCGGTATTACAAATTGGGGAATTTATGTAGAATTACCTAACACAGTAGAGGGAATGATATCTCTGCAAAGTTTAGAAGATGATTTTTATATTTATGACGAGGAAAATATGTGCGTTTATGGAGAACATTCCAATAAAAAATATACCATAGGACAAAAGGTGACTGTGATTGTAGCAAAAGTCGATGTAGAACTGAAAGAAATTCATTTTGCATTCTTAGAAGAAGAATAAAGAGAATACAAAACAGAAGCTTCTGTTTTTATATTTTGGCAATATTGTTGTTATATAAATTTATACTGTATTTGTGTAAAGGAATTTTATTAGGATACATTGACTTTTTTTGATATAGCTTTATAATATTTATGTTATGAAGTAAAATAATAAATTTATATTATAACCAAGTGTAGACAAACTATATTTTTTATAAATGTAATACAGTGCTAAGACTTGGCAAACGAAGCGTTTGTGCAGTTGGAATTTACTTTTGACAGGCAAAACAGCAAATTTTAAGGTGTTTATGCCGATGCAACGAATTGTTTTGTCTATATTGTGTCAAAGATTTGAATGAAATAAGTCTTTGATGAAGAGGTGACGGCTTTTCCCATATGCTCATAAAAATATATATTTTTTTTATAAAAAGAAATTTTATTGTTTTTATGGATTATGATAAGGTAATATGAGAAAAGAAAGAATAAAATAATAATCTAACATGGAAGGGATAGATCAGTTTTATGATAAGAAAAAAGGGACTTTCTGCAAAGTTGGCATTTCTACAATGCTCTATGTTGTTTGTTATATTTGTTATCTTTATTAGCATTGTTGTATTACAAACACAATCAAAATTAAAAAAAGCAACTGTAAATGAATTGGAAGCTATTGCACAAACCAATGGGCAATATATAGAACAAATGGTATATAGCGCTTTGATTACTCAAAGAGATATGGAAGGCTATATGATAGATGCTTATCAAACGCAAAATGCTCAAACACAAACAATGGATTACACTGTGCCAAGCCAGATATATCCTGGTTTAAATTTGACTGAATTACAAAGAGACATGGAAGAATTTATGTTGCTTACAGCAAAAAATGCAGTGGAAAACAATGATAATATTATTGGGGTTGGGGCGTATTTTGAACCATACGCTTTTGTACAGGAACAAGAAACCTATAATTTTTATGTTTACAATAATAATGGCAATGCAAAGCAGTCTTATGCGCTAGAATATGCTTCTTATGCAAATGAGCCGTATTATACAGAGGCAATGGCGGCAGACAATGTGATTTTTACAGATCCTTATACAGATGAAACATCTGGCGTGCTTATGGTGACAGCGGCAAAACCCATTATTATAAATGGTATAAAACAAGGGGTTTTGACAGTAGATATTTCTATTGATAGGATTTCTTCTATCAATGCAGAATTGGCAGAATATCCTTCTATGATATACAGTGTTGCAAAAGAAGATGGAACGATTATATATCATAGTAAAAATGATAGTTTTATTGGACAAAACTTGTCTGCTACATTTGCAAATCCAGAAGATGAACAAAAAGCCATGATTTCTATTGAAAATAATATACCTATTTCTTTTGTAGCGAAAGATAGTGACAATGTAAAATCATATCGATTTTTCTATCCTATTGAAGCAGGTACGGGAATGTGGGTTATTTCTAACGCAGTAGAATATTCGGATATGATAGATGTTGTAAGAAATATAACTATAGTATTGATTATACTGGCTATAATAGCATTGATTATTATGGGGATTACAACCATTATGATATTAAGAAAAATGTTGCAGCCTATTAATGAAATTGTGCAAGCGGCAGATAGTATTTCAAATGGGTATTTGGATATTGAGTTACAATTCAGTTCAGATGATGAAATCGGCATTTTGGCAAAACATTTTGATATTACAGCAAAATTTTTAAAAAATATGATTCAAGAAATTTCTGGTATTTTAGGCAGTATTGCAAAAAATAATTTAGATGTTCAAACTTCTTCTGATTACATAGGTGATTTTGCAGACGTCAAAGTATCTTTGGACAATATTATAGAAAACTTAAATCAAGCCATTGGAGAAATCAATCAAACAGCAGACCAAGTAGCAAGCGGAGCAGAACAGGTTTCTGACGGAGCCCAGACGCTTTCACAAAATGCTACAGAACAGTCCAGTTCTGCAGAAGAATTAGCTTCTACCATAAATGAAATTTCCTATCAAGTAACAGCAAATGCAAAAACAGCACAACAAGCAAGCGCACAAGCCAATACTGTAGGAGAGGAGGCAACAGAAAGCAGTCAGAGAATGCAGGAGATGCTTCAGGCAATGAAAGAAATTACACACAGTTCCGAAGAAATCAGCAAAATTATAAAAACCATTGAAGATATTGCTTTTCAAACCAATATTCTTGCGCTCAATGCAGCAGTAGAAGCCGCAAGAGCAGGAGCGGCCGGAAAAGGTTTTGCTGTTGTAGCGGATGAAGTAAGAAATTTAGCAAGCAAAAGTGCAGAAGCTTCTAAAAATACAGCAACACTGATTGAGTCTTCTATTATTGCAGTAAAAAATGGAGAAAGAATTGCTAATGAAACAGCACAATCCCTTGGTGTAGTACTGGAAGGCGCTCAAGAAATGGTAAAAACCATTGATCAAATATCATTGGCATCAAAAGAGCAGGCTGACGCCATTGGACAGATTACATTGGGAATGGATCATATTTCCAGTATTATACAAACCAATTCGGCAACAGCTGAAGAAAGCGCAGCGGCAAGTGAAGAATTATCTAGCCAAGCTCAAATATTAAAAAATGTAGTAAATAAATTTTATTTAAAGAAAAATGCTTATACTACATCAGAAAATGCTTTTGATACTTCCCAACATCTTAATGCAAATACCACATATTTGGGAGAAAATACTCAGTTTGATTCTTATGAATCTTCTGACAAATATTAAATATTTATAAAATAAAGGAATATGAAAAACGGTATAGTGATATAGACTATATCGTTTTTTATGTAAAAGATTTGTTTTGTGAATTTTTGAAAATATCTGAAAATATAGAAAATTTTGTTTTTATAAAAAAGAATAAATACAGTTTAAAAACAGTAAGCATAAAATTGGATTTATAAAATTTCTTTACTTTTTTTAAAATATACTGTAATATGAAGAAATTGCAGGAAATGATATTGATAAAGAGAGGATGAAAAAATGAAAGAGAATCAACAAACAAAACAAAGAGATAGTTTTAACAGCCGATTTGGCTTTGTACTGGCTTGTATTGGTTCAGCAGTAGGCATGGGAAATATTTGGTTGTTTCCTTATAGAGTGGGACAGTATGGAGGAGCCGCTTTTTTGATTCCCTATTTTTTATTTATTTTCATTATAGGATTGTCTGGGGTAATTGGAGAAATGGCTTTTGGACGTGCAATGGGTACAGGACCTCTGGGGGCATTTGGCAAGGCTTCTCGAATGAGAGGAGGCAACTGGGGGGAATGGATTGGCATCATACCAGTAGTAGGCTCTTTAGGCATTGGCATAGGATATTCCGTTGTAGTAGGCTGGATTTTAAGATTTTTGGCAGGCTCTTTTACAGGCTCCGCTCTTACCGGTGAAGCCGAGGCTTATTTTGGAGCATTGGCGGTGAACTTTGGCAGTATAGGCTGGCATATGGCAGGGCTTGCTATTGTATTTATTTGTATGGCATATGGCATTTCTACAGGGATTGAAAAAATCAATAAAGTGATGATACCGGCATTTTTTTTACTGTTTTTGATTATGGCAGTACGTATTTTTATGCTGGAAGGAGCAAAAGAAGGTATATTATATATGTTAAAGCCAAATTGGGAACAGGTGGCAAAGCCTGAAACATGGGTATATGCGCTGGGACAGGCGTTTTTTTCATTGTCATTGGCAGGTTCGGGAACCATTGTATATGGAAGCTATTTGAAAAAAACAGAAGATGTAGTAGAAAGTGCAAAAAATGTGGCATTGTTTGATACACTGGCCTCTTTGCTATCGGTATTTGTTATCATTCCGGCAGTGTTTGCTTTTGGATTAGACCCGGCTTCCGGACCTCCGCTGATGTTTATTACAATGCCCAAAGTATTTCAGATGATGCCTATGGGAAGTGTATTTGCTGTGATATTCTTTTTGGCAGTGCTTTTTGCCGCCGTTACATCGCTTGTCAATTTATTTGAAACGCCTGTTGAGGCATTACAGGAAAAGTTTGGCTTTTCCAGGAAAAAAGCTGTCATTTGTATTGCAGTCATAGCAGTGTTGGTAGGTATTTGCATTGAAAGTGGCGACAGCGTTTCCATATGGATGGACATTGTTTCTATTTATATTATACCACTGGGAGCATTGCTGGCGGCGATTATGTTTTTTTGGGTATGCGGCAGCGCTTTTGCAAGAGAGCAAGCACAGATGGGCAGAAAAAAACAAATTGGAAGATGGTTTGAGCCTATGACAAAATATGTTTTTGTAGGATTGACAATGCTGGTATATATTATGGGAATTTTTTATAATGGCATTGGTTAAAAAATGTAAATGATACAGAGAAAACTGTATATTTATTTGCAAATGGTAAAAAATCTGTTATAATGAGGACATATATACAAAACAATATTTGGAAGACAAAGGAGGGACAGTTGTGCCTGAAAAAAAAGAATGTTTTGGACAGATACAAATTGCAGATGAAGTAGTAGCTGTGATTGCCGCAACAGCAGCTATGGAAATAGAAGGCGTTTTGAATGCCTCCAGTGCATCGGGAAATGCTTTAGTAGAATTTTTTGGAAAAAAAAGTCAGACAAAGGGTGTCAAAGTGGATTCTGATGGCGGAGAATTAACATTGGAGGTGGATATTGTTGTGCTTTTTGGCACAAAAATACAGCTTGCTGCAACACAAGTGCAAAAGAAAGTGAAAACTGCCGTGGAAACAATGACAGGTTTACCTGTAGCTATGGTAAATGTAAATGTTTGTGGTATTGTAAAAGAAAAACAACCAAAAGGACAAAAAGTTGAAATAGAAGAAGATTAAATGAGTCAAATACCACTCTTAAGAGTGGTATTTATACTATAAAAAGAAATAACAATGATAGAAATAGATGACAGGAGGAAACCATGAACAGAAGAAATGCCAGAAAAAATGCGTTTTTTTTAGTATTCCAAATGGATTTTAATCAAAAAGAAGAATTTGAACAAGCAAGAGAACTTTTTTTTGACCATCAGCAAGAAGTGGAAGAAGAAGAAAAAGATTTTATACTAAAAGAAACAGAAGGCACAAAAGAACACTTGGCAGAAATTGATGAAATGATTAGCAAAAAAGCAAAAAAATGGGCAACAGGCAGAATGTCAAAAGTGGATTTGGCGATATTACGTTTGGCAATATATGAAATTTGTTTTTCAGAAGAAATTCCTACAAGCGTTGCCATCAATGAGGCTATAGAGCTTGCAAAAAAATTCAGCTCTGATGAAGCTCCTTCTTTTATTAACGGCATTTTGGGGAGCATTGCAGCGGAAAAACAAAATCAATAAGAGGTGTATTTATGGAGGTAAAAGTTTATTCTGTAGAACAGATAAATCGGTATATACGCAATTTATTGGAAAATGACTTTATATTAAACAGTTTTTGGGTAAAAGGAGAAATTTCCAATTTTAAAGCACATTCTTCTGGACATCTGTATTTTACATTAAAAGATGCTTTTGCCTCTATACAATGCGTGATGTTTGAGGGGGCGGCACAGTTGCTTCCTTTTTTGCCTGAAAACGGACTTTCTGTGGCTGTTTGCGGTTATGTTTCTGTGTATGAAAAAACAGGTCAATATCAGCTGTATGCAGAGCTGATAGAACCTTTGGGAGTAGGCAGTTTGACACTTGCCTTTGAACAGCTTAAAGAAAAACTGGCTGTAGAAGGACTGTTTGATGCAGAATATAAAAGAGAAATTTGTCCCTATCCAAAATGTGTGGCTGTAGTCACATCTCCTACAGGTGCGGCTGTAAGGGATGTGATACGGATTATAAAAAGAAGAAACCATACCGTAAAAATAGTGGTGGTTCCTGTTTTAGTACAGGGAGAATATGCTCCGGATTCCATTGTAGAGGGAATCAAGCTTGTAAATCAATGGGGAAAGGCTGATACGCTTATTGTAGGCCGTGGCGGCGGTTCTTTGGAAGATTTATGGGCTTTTAATGAAGAAAAAGTAGCTAGAGCAATATTTGCTTCTGAAATACCTGTCATTTCTGCAGTAGGACATGAAACAGATTTTACCATAGCGGATTTTGTAGCAGATTTAAGAGCTTCTACTCCCTCCGCCGCTGCAGAGCTTTCTGTAAAAAATTTGGAAGATATGACAGAACAATTCCAAAGTGTGGTGAGTCGTCTGGAATATGCTGTGACAAATCAAATGATTCAGTGGAAAAAGCGTTTAGAGTTTATTGTGCAAGCAAAAGTGTTGCAACAGCCCTTGATACAAATACAAAAACAGGACTCTTATATCAAACAATTACAAAAGCAGTTAGAAAAACAAGTATACTATATTTTAGAAAAAAAACAGCAAAAATATAACGCATTAAAACAGCAGTTAGATGCAGTTTCACCTTTAAAAGTTTTGCAAAGAGGATATCTTTTGGCTAAAAATGAAAAAGGAGCCACTCTTACAACCGTAAAGTCTATACAAAAAGGAGAAAATATTACACTATATTTTCAAGATGGTACTGCAAGAGCAACCATAATAGAAAGGAGTATCCAAAAAAGTGGCAAAGAAGAAATTGACATTTGAACAAGCAGTGGAAAAACTGGAAGAAATTGTAGAAACATTGGAAACAGAAGAAGTTTCGCTGGAAAAGTCCATTGCATTATATAAAGAAGGCATGGCATTGGCAACGTTTTGTAAAGAAAAATTGACAGTGGCAGAAGGCGAGGTTATGCTTTTACAAAAAGATATAGAAGGAAAAATGGAAGAAAGCCCTTTTTTATCAGAGGAGATGGAAGAATGAATTGTAAGCAAATATTACAACAAAAAGCAATGGAAATAGAATTTTATTTACAAAAGGCTTTGCCGGAAAAACAAACCTATCCTTCGGCATTATTTGAGGCAATGAGATATAGCCTTTTTGCAGGAGGAAAAAGATTGCGTCCTGTATTACTACTTTGTGCTTGTGAAATGATTGGAGGAGAAAAAGAAAAAGCAATTCCTTTTGCTTGCGCTATAGAAATGATTCATACCTATTCTTTGATACACGATGATTTGCCGGCTATGGATAACGATGATTACAGAAGGGGCAAATTGACAAGCCACAAAAAATTTGGAGAAGATATGGCAATATTGGCAGGAGACGCTTTGCTGCACCATGCTTTTGAAACCATGACGCAGGCTTGTGTCAAAGACTGTTCTGTTGCGACAATCAAAGCCATGCATGCCATTGCGCATGGAGCCGGCGTATATGGCATGCTTTCCGGACAAGTAGTAGATGTGTTGAGCCAAGGAAATGCCATTGATGAAAAAACAATGTATTTTATACACAAAAATAAAACTGCCGCTATGCTTCAAGCGGCATTAAAAGCAGGTGTATTATTGGGCGGAGCGACAGAACAACAAGCAAAAATAATGGAAGAAGCAGGGGAAAAAATTGGTGTGGCATTTCAAATTGCAGATGATATTTTAGATGTGACAAGCACATTGGAGGTATTGGGCAAACCAGTGCATAGCGATGAAAAAAATGAAAAAAATACATATGTGACAATGTATGGTGTAGAAGCCTCCCAAAAAATGGTAGAAGCTTTTTCGCAAGAAGCTGTTTGTTTATTAAAAACATTTGGAAAAGAAGCAGATTTTTTAATCGAATTAACACGATATTTAATTACAAGAAAATATTAAAGGGAATAATATTTTTTCACAAAATCGAATTTATCGATTTTGAGAAAGGACAGCAGGTGATGATATGGAATTTGTAGCAATATTACAAAATAAGCCTATTTGGGCAGCAATATTGGCTTGGGCCATTGCCCAAATAATCAAAACCATACTTTCATTTGTCAAAAATGATAAATTGGATTTATCTCGTTTTTATGGTTCGGGAGGTATGCCCAGTTCTCATTCTTCTTTGGTTATGGCATTGGCATTTAGCGTAGGAAAATATTATGGTTTTGATGGACCCTCTTTTGCCATTGGCATTATTGTTGCTTTTGTAGTAATGTATGATGCGGCAGGAGTCCGAAGAGCAGCGGGAAAACAAGCGGCTCTTTTAAACATTTTGATACACAGACAAGGCATTACGCCTCAGGAACAATTAAAAGAATTGTTGGGTCATACACCATTAGAGGTTATTGCAGGCGCCATATTGGGAACTGTGACAGGACTGTTATTTTGATAGAAAAGGATGGGTGCGGTATGGAGAATTTGTTAAAACAAGTGAATTTTCCAGAAGATATTAAAAATATGGACGAAAAAGCACTGGAAAAATTAGCAAATGAAATTAGACGTTTTTTAGTAAGACAAGTTTCTAAAACAGGAGGGCATCTTGCATCAAATTTAGGTATAGTAGAATTAACATTGGCATTACACTATTGTTTTGATTTGCCCAATGATAAAATTATATGGGATGTAGGACATCAAAGCTATGTTCATAAAATATTAACAGGAAGAAAGAAAAAATTTTGTAAATTGCGTCAGCTCAATGGTTTAAGCGGTTTTCCAAAGCCAAATGAAAGCAAGTATGATACTTTTGCGGCAGGACATAGTTCAACCTCCATTTCTGCAGCATTGGGCATAGCAAAAGCCAGAGATTTGAAAGGAGAAAACAACCACATTATTGCTGTCATAGGCGATGGCGCTATGACAGGGGGATTGGCCTATGAGGCTTTAAACAATGCGGCAAAAGAAAATACCAATTTGATTGTGATATTAAATGATAATGAAATGTCTATTTCAAGTAATGTAGGAGCCATGTCTCGCTATTTGACCCATCTAAGAACCGACTCGGCTTATATTCATGCAAAGGAATATTTTGAAGACTTTTTTGAAAAAATGCCTATTGTAGGAAAATCTGCAAACTTTTTATTTGAAAAGATTCGCTCGGGGGCAAAGTACCTTCTTTTGCCCGGTATGCTTTTTGAAGAAATGGGATTTCATTATATCGGTCCTATTGATGGGCATGATTTGGAAGAATTAAAAGAAGTATTTCAAAATGTAAAAAATATGAGAGGACCTCTTTTGGTTCATGTAAAAACAAAAAAAGGAAAGGGATATCCCTATGCGGAGCAAGCGCCTTGGAAATATCATGGCATTGGAAAATTTGATGTAAAAACAGGACAAACAGCCGACCAGAATGCAAAAGAAGATTATTCTGCTGTATTTGGCAAAAAATTAATAAAATTAGCGGAAAAAAATGAAAAGATATTGGCTTTGACAGCCGCTATGGCCTCCGGAACAGGACTTTTAGAATTTCAAAAAAAATTTCCTACTCGTTTTTGTGACGTTGCCATTGCAGAACAACATGGCGTTACGTTTTCGGCCGGATTGGCTTCGCAAGGAATGATTCCTGTATTTGCAGTGTATTCTACATTTTTGCAAAGAGCGTATGATCAGATTGTACATGATGTCTGTCTGCAAAAATTGCCTGTTGTATTTGCTGTGGATAGAGCAGGTATTGTAGGGGCTGATGGTGAAACACACCAAGGAGTGTTTGATATTGCTTATTTGAGCCATATTCCTAATATGGTATTGCTTTCTCCAAAAAACAAATGGGAATTGGAAGATATGCTGGAATTTGCCATTACTTTGAAAAAACCTGTTGCTTTACGCTATCCAAGAGGAATAGCTTCAGAAGAATTTCAAGACAGCAGAACGCCTATTGTATATGGAAAAAGTGAAGTGATACAAAAAGGAAGCAAAATTGCAATATTAACAGAAGGGCATATGCTTTCCTTTGCTATGGAAGCAGCAGAAAAACTAAAAGAAGAAAATATAACGCCATTTGTTGTGAATATGAGATTTTTAAAACCTTTGGATACACAGATATTAAACCAAGTGGCAGACTGCTGCGAATATATTGTGACTGTTGAAGATGGACTTCGTCAAGGAGGCTTTGGCTCAAAAGTACTGGAGTATTATAGCGATGAACAAATTTATACTCCAAAGGTAATTAATATGGGATTTCCTGACAAATATATTGAACAAGGAAAACCGGAAGAATTGTATCATTTGTATGGATTAGATGGAGAAGGAATTTATCAAAAAATAAAACAGAAAGTTGGTTTAAAAGGAGTAAAAAATGAGTGAAAAACAAAGACTAGATGTATTGTTAGTAGAAAAAAATATTGCTCCATCAAGAGAATTGGCAAAAGCATATATTATGGCAGGAAATGTATATGTAGATGATGTAAAGGAAGAAAAAGCAGGAACTAAAATTCCTGTGACAGCCAAAATTACACTAAAGGGAAACCAAATGAAATATGTAAGCCGTGGAGGCTATAAATTGGAAAAGGCAATAGAGGAATTTAAACTGTCTTTGGCAGGCTGTGTTTGCCTTGATATAGGAGCCTCTACAGGTGGATTTACAGATTGTATGTTGCAAAATGGTGCAAAAAAGGTTTATGCTATTGATGTAGGCTATGGTCAGTTTGCATGGAAACTAAGAAATGACAATCGTGTTGTTTGCTTGGAAAAAACAAATGTAAGATATATCACTCATGAACAAATACCGGAAGAAGCCGATTTTGCATCAATAGACGTTTCTTTTATTTCCTTGACAAAAGTACTGCCGTCTGTCATTAATGTATTGAAGCAAAGGGGAGAGGTTGTGTGTTTAATTAAACCTCAGTTTGAAGCCGGTAGAGAAAAGGTTGGCAAAAAGGGAGTTGTAAAGGATAAAAAAGTACACAAAGAAGTAATTATAAAAATAATAGATTATGCTTTGGAGCAAAATCTAGCAATACACAATATCAGTTTTTCTCCTATCAAAGGACCGGAAGGAAATATTGAATATTTGATTTACATGGAAAAAAACAACTCAAATATGACAAAAGAAACAGCTTATACTTTGGCAGAAACGGTTGTAAATGCTTCTCATGTTCTACTGGATGGAGAAGGAAAGGGCGGAACAATATGAAAAGGGTTGGTATATTGCCCAATTTAGAAAAAGATAAAAAATTTTCTGTAACAAAAAAATTGATAACTTATTTATTAAATCAAAATTGTGAACCCATGCTGACAAAAAAAACAGCAGAAATGGCTCATTTGCAATTATATGCAAAAGAAGAAGAAGAAGTGTATGAAAAAGCAGATTTTTTAATTTCATTAGGCGGCGATGGTACGCTTTTGGGAGTTGGAAGGCGAGCGGCAAAATACGGCACCCCTATATTGGGTATTAATTTAGGAAATTTGGGTTTTTTGACAGCAGAGGAAAAAGATAATGCACAATATGCTATTGATACAGTGTTGCAAGGAAAATATACCATAGAAAAAAGAATGATGCTGGAAGCCTCTGTTTATGCAGAGCCAAAAAGGATAGAAGGGCTTTTGGCTTTAAATGATGTTTGTATTACAAGAGGATTTTCTTCCAAAATACTGGAGTTTCACATCTTTGTCAACGCGGAGTATGTAGATACGTTGCGAGCAGACGGTGTGATTATCTGCACACCAACAGGGTCTACAGCATACAACCTTTCGGCCGGAGGACCTATATTAAAAGCAGATGCGGAGATTATAGCGATTACGCCTATTTGCCCTCATACATTAACAAGCCGTTCTATTATTGTTTCAGCAGATGATAAAGTGACAATAGAAGTCTGCAACAGAGTGGAAGAGGATTTTATTATCAATACAGATGGACAATGTTCTATGTCTTTAAAAAGAAAAAATATTGTACAAGTAAAAAAATCTCCTTATTTTGCAACGATTATCAAAACCCACCATTTAGGTTTTTACGACGTGTTACGTCAAAAATTAGGAAGATAAAGGAGGCGTATGATTTTGAAAATTTCCAGACACGCAAAAATTTTAGAGCTGATAGATACCTATGATATTGAAACACAAGATGAATTGGCAAAAAAGCTGCAAGAAGCCGGATTTTCTGTTACACAGGCTACGGTTTCAAGAGATATTAGAGAAATGCGTTTGACAAAAATTTCTACAAACAAAGGAAAACAAAAATATTCTGCAATTTCCGGAACAGACTCTGAAATTGCAGAACGGTTGATTCGTGTATTTCGAGAAGCTGTTATTAAAATGGATTATGCACAAAATATGATTGTGATAAAGACATTAGAAGGTATGGGAATGGCTGTTGGCGTTGCATTGGATAGTATGCAGGAAAGTGAAATATTAGGAACCATTGCCGGAGATGATACTGTGTTTTGTGTTGTCAAAACACAGCATCAAGCTGCCGCTATTATAGAAAAGTTATATCGTGTAATACATGAAAAAGGATAAAGCATTTTATAGTAGTACAGTATAAAATGATAGGAGAAAAAATATGCTAGAACATTTACATATTAAAAATGTAGCGCTGATTACCGAAAGTGAGATTGATTTTGAACCAGGATTAAACATTCTATCGGGAGAAACAGGCGCCGGGAAATCTATGGTCATTGATTCTTTGAACTTTGCATTGGGAGAAAGGATAGGAGGAAACTTTGTAAGAAAAGGAGAAAAATCGGCTGTTGTAGAAGCACTTTTTACTGTAAGAGATGATACTATTTTAAAAAAATTGGAACAAAATGGAATAAAACTGGAGGAAGATGGTACAGTACTGTTGACAAGAACCATGAATCAGTCAGGAAAAACAATCTGTCGTATCAATGGTTCTACTGTTACGGTAAGCATGATGCGAGAATGTGCAGAAGGACTTATGGATATACATGGACAGCATTCTCATCAATCTTTATTGAATACTGCAAGACATATACAAATTCTTGACCGTTTTTGCGGGAAAAAATTGGAAGAAGAAAAACAATCTTTTCAAACGACTTATAAAAAACTAAAAGAAATTGAAAAAGACCTCATGCAGCTTATGGGAGATGGAAAAGAAAGAGTCAGAAAAATGGATTTGCTTCAATTTCAGATGGAAGAAATTGGACAAGCAAAGCTGCAAATAGGAGAAGAAGAAGAACTTCTGGAAAGAAGGCAGATATTGGTAAACGGAGAAAAAATTAGAAATTTGACGGAAAATAGTCTGCTTTTATTATATCATGGAACAGAAACAGAAAGCTCTGCCATTGACCAGCTTTCAAGAGCATTGGAAGAGGTATCTGACTTGGCAGAATATGACAATACCATACAAAATATTTATACAACACTTTCTTCTGTCTATGCACAGATGGACGACGCTGTAAGAGATTTAAAACATTATGCAGATACTATATCTCAAGAGCCGGAAGAATTGGAAAGTGTAGAAGAACGCTTACAGCTGATTTATGGTTTAAAACGCAAATATGGCGGCAGTATTGAGGAAATATTGGATTTTTATCAAAAAGCAGAAAAAGAACTGGATTTTCTTTCAAACAGTGAAGAAATTGTTCAAAAATTAAATAAACAGAAAAAAAACATAGAGCAAGAGTTGATGAAACAAGCAGAAATTTTAAGTAATATTAGAAAAGAGAAAGCAAAACAAATACAAAAAAACATTGAACAACAGCTTTGGGATTTGGAAATGAAGCATGGCAAATTTGCCATTGCCATAGAAGATAAAAAAGAAATTTCGTTGCATGGGAAAGATAAAGTGGAATTTTTGATTTCTGCAAATGCAGGAGAGGAATTGAAGCCTTTAGCAAAAATTGCTTCCGGCGGTGAAATGTCCCGTGTTATGCTGGCTTTAAAAACGGTTTTGGCAGAAGCTGACAGCATAGAAGTTTTTATATTTGATGAGATAGATACGGGTGTGAGTGGAAGAACGGCGCAAAAGGTAGCAGAAAAAATGGCTTTGATTGGAAAAAGTCATCAAATTATTTGTATTACGCATTTGCCACAAATTGCTGCAATGGCAGACCACCATTTTTTAATTGAAAAAACAACGCAACAAGAGAAAACAATTACAACAGTAAAACCATTAAATGAGGAAGAATCCGCCCATGAAATTGCTCGTTTGATTGGCGGAGCAAAAATGACCCAAGCAACATGGACAGCTGCAAAAGAACTGAAAGAACAAGCAGATGCTTGGAAAAAAATAAATTAAAACGATGGGTTATACAATGAAGTGTAACCCATCGTTTTATTGTATGCTAAATAGGTATGCCAAAATCCCATTTGAACTTGAGGGTAAGTAAAAATACTTCAGTATAAGTAAGAACCCTCCTGCACTATCATAAAATTGGTCGGGCAACCAAAATATAGACGCCGGAAGTTTTGTCAATGAATGATATAAGAAGTTTATCACATTCCAAATGGAGATGTAAATAGCATATTGTGTTTGTATCAAAGCATAACAGACAAATGATATATAAAAAATGAAAAGTGGATATTGGAAGACTATTAAGGCAACGATAGAAAGAAAAGGAGTAAATAGGGTAGAGCTAGAAATCATATACATATACTGGTTGAGATTCCATCACATTTGAGTATATCTGGTTTTATGAGATATTTAAAAAAGTAATTTAATGATATTTGGCAGACATGCAAATTACAAGTATGGAAATTACCATTTTCGGTGTAGAAGATATTTTGTGTATGCAGTAGGCAGATATGAAACGGCGGTAAAAGAATATAGCAAAAATCAGTTAGAAAATGATATTATGAATAGATTAAATCAGTTTAAAAGAATTTACAGCTCCATTTACAAGTGTGTTGGTGAAATAAGGCAAAAAAGCACCATTAAGTAAGGGAGAGACGAAGTGATAAATGTGATTATCAGACTATTCCATACTCCATTAAGAGGGTAACCGCAAGAGATAGAGCTTTATAGGGTCTGGTCAAATCACCTGTTTAATGAGTGGTTTTTATATGAATTGTTTAGCACATACAAGCTGGGAATGTAAATATCATATTGTATTCGCAATGATATTTTCAATCACACATCATTGTATCAATACCATCATGGAAAGTTGCTCCTTCATTTGACATTGCCATTTGAGAAAAGACCAAAAGGCAATCAACCGGGAGAGTATCTGCGTTATTATCGGCTACGAAATAATCTTACGACCAGACAACTTGCCGAGCAGGTAGGCATTGTTCCGGCAACTCTGCTGAAATATGAACAGGGGCTTACTCCGATACCATATGATACCGCTGTGAGACTCTCAGAACGGTTGAAAATTGATGAGGAACTTCTCTGTGATTCATTTGCTGCGTTCATTGCGTCGCCTTATACAGAGGCTTTGAAGGCGATCAGAGAAGAATTGAAACTGAATCAGCGTGAGTTTGCAGAGCTTGTAGGCTTGAAGGTAAGCTACTACTATCAGGTGGAAAAAGGAAATCGCAGACCGTCCAGAAAAGTCTATCAGCAAATTATGGATGCCGTAAATACAAATCAATCAACAAACTTTACATAAGGATATAAACAAGCTACAATAACATTAGAAAGAGAAATTGATTGGAGGTATCCTTATGGAACAAGGGTTTAGATATTATCAGTGTGGCGATTATTTTATTCCTAACATCCAGTTGAGTCCTTACAAACACAAAATGCTGGGCAAATACGGCAGAATGAGGAGAGCATATTTGCAAGAGCAGAATCCGATGCTACTAAACGATCTGATTCTCAGGGAGCAACTATTTCCGCATCTGTTGGAGATTGATGAAACGGCACATATCAGAGTTGAGAAGATGATGACTGAATTACTTAAGAGAAATCCTATGCCAAACAAAGCTACACATCAAATGGCATGGGTACAGCACATGAACAGCCTAAAAGCGCAGGCAGAAGAAATCGTTTTGGCGGAGTTAATTTATAATTGAGAAAAAATGGGTTGCTTTAATTAGCAGCCCATTTTTTATGTGGGAAGAAAGTTCTTGAATTGTGAAATAGACACTTGCTGAATTGTCTTTTTGACAATTCAAGAGTCGTCAAAAGCACAAGGTATTAATACTGATATTAATAATACTGAGTATAGTAATACTGATCCTATCTTATCCGGAGGTAAAGAAGTAAGTATATCGGTTGACACGGTTGAGCAAACAGTATAAAATAAGTATGTAAGCTAACTAACTTACAATGGAGGTGATAAAGGTGGATGATTTGAATTTGAAAACGGAAAATGCTGAATTTGGTCAATATTTGCGTTCCGTCCGACAAGCAAAAAAAATATCAATTCGTCAACTTGCAAAAACGGTGAGTAAAACACCTACATATATCAGTGATATTGAAAAGGGTAATAATAAACCTCCCGAAAGAGAGTTATTGGATAGAATAATTGCAGCATTGCATTTAGAAGAATTTCCAGATATAAGGAACAGGCTATATGATTTAGCTGCAAAAGAAAGAAAAGATGTTCCAGCAGATATTAAAGAATACCTAATGGAAAATGAATCAATATTAAAAATTATTAGAACGGCAAAAGAAAGCCCAAATGAAAAACAAATCTGGGCAAAAGTATCGCAGATTATTTAATGGTGGAGGAATAAAAATGGCTGAATTAAGAAAAGAAGATTTGTGGGTGATGGCGGATAAACTCCGTAATAATATGGATTCTGCAGAGTATAAGCATGTATGTCTTGGTCTTATATTCTTGAAATATATTTCTGATAGTTTTGAAAGAGCTTATCAAGAAATTTCTCAAGATGAATATGCTGATCCGGAAGATAGAGATGAATATCTTGCAAAAAATGTGTTTTGGGTGCCGCAGGAAGCACGTTGGGAAACGATTAAAAACAGCGCTAAAGATCCGACAATTGGTCAGGTTATCGATAATGCCATGTATGTGATTGAAAAGGAAAACTCTTCTCTTCGTGGCGTGCTTCCTAAAGATTTTGCAAGAGCATCTTTAGATAAACGTTCTTTGGGTGAGTTGGTTGATTTGTTATCTGAACTTGAGATTGGAAACGATAAGAACAAAGACACTTTAGGCTCTGTATATGAATATTTTCTTGGAAAGTTTGCACGTGCCGAAGGAAAACTGGGTGGAGAGTTCTATACTCCACGCAGTGTAGTTGAGTTGATTGTAGCTATGATTGAACCTCACGATGGCCGAGTTTATGACCCTTGCTGCGGTTCTGGCGGTATGTTTGTCCAGAGTGAACGCTTTGTTGAAGACAGAGAGGGACGAATTGACGGTCAATTAGCCATTTATGGGCAGGAATCCAATTATAATACTTGGAAACTTTGTAAAATGAACCTTGCTATCCGTGGAATCGAAGCAAACCTTGGTCAGCAAAATGCAGATTCCTTTCATAACGATCAGCACAAGAGTTTAAAGGCAGATTATATTATGGCAAATCCTCCTTTTAATATTAGTGATTGGGGCGGTGAGCGTTTAATAGATGATCCAAGATGGAGCAAATACGGTATTCCCCCTACGGGCAATGCCAATTATGCTTGGATTTTGCACATGCTTTATCACTTAGCACCAAGCGGAACGGCGGGTTTTGTATTGGCGAATGGTTCGCTTTCATCTTCTACAATCAGTGAATACAATATTCGTAAAAACTTAATTGAAGATGACAAAATCGATTGTATTGTTACTTTGCCGGGTGGACTGTTTTCAACAACATCGATTCCTGTTTGTCTGTGGTTTATGGCTCGCAATAAGTTGAAAAACGGACACCGTGATCGTCATGGAGAGATTCTGTTTATCGATGCCAGAAATATGGAAACAGAACCTTATGAGGACAGCCGTACACAGAGGCAGTTGACTGCAAAAACTATTGATGAAATCACCTCCGCATACCATTCTTTCCGTAACCACGAAAAGAAAGCAACAAAGTCAGATGGTACAGAGATTGAATATGCTGATAAACAGGGATTTTGGAAGATAGCAACATTGGAAGAAATTCGTGAAAAAGATTATAATTTAACTCCTGCGAGTTATGTCGGTGTTGTTCCTGTAGAAGAGGACACGGAACCTTTCGATGAAAAAATGAAAAGATTGACAAAGAAATTATATAAAGTAATAGATGAATCTCAAAAGCTTGATGAGAAAATTAAGTTTCAATTAAATGAAATGGGATGGAATCAAAATTTTAAGGAGGAATAAGATGCTTTTAGGTGATTTAATTATTAATCATGACAATAAGCGTATCCCATTATCAGCTAGGCAAAGGGAAAATATTGAAAAAAAATATCCATATTATGGTGCACAGGGTATTATCGATTATGTTGATGACTATCTTTTTGAAGGTAAATATTTGTTGATAGCTGAAGATGGGGAAAATTTAAGGTCTCGCAAACAGCCGATTGCAACTATTGTAGAAGGAAAGTTTTGGGTTAATAATCATGCACATATAGTTACATCAAATGAATTATCAAATCTTGAGTTTTTGTGTTTTTGGTTGAACTCAAATGATATATCTGAATATATAACTGGTTCGGCTCAACCAAAGTTGAATCAAAACAATATGAACTTGATTCCGTTTCCTGATTTTTCCAGAGAGGATCAGGATAGAATTGCAGAAAAGCTATCCGTGTATGAAAAGAAAATCAAAAATAATTTAGTTAACATAGCTCTATTAGTGAATATAGCAAACGAAATATATAAAGAAACATTTATACAAAAGTCCAAATTAGCAGATGGACAATATGCAGAATCAACTGTATTTGAGAACATTATAGAACTTAAGAAAAAAAATAAAGACGAAAAAGATTATCCAGTACTTTCGGTCGTAAAAGAAGGTGAATTTAAAGCATCCGAAGATGTATTTACAAAACAAGTTTATAGTAAGAGCACTAAAAACTATAAAATTGTTCGCCGAAATCAAGTTGCGTATAATCCGGCAAGGGCAAATATCGGCTCTATTGCCATGCTCAAGGAGTATGATGTTGGGCTTGTTAGCCCGATTTATACTGTTTTTGAGATGAAGGATACGATTACTCCTACTTTCTTCTATTACTATATGAAGCAGCCAATATTCCATGAAATGATAAAACACCATGCTATTGGCACAACAAGGCAGAACTTCCCTTTCGAAGCATTTAAAATGTTTCCTATGGTTATACCGCCGATGGAACTTCAATTGAAATTTGAAGAAATCGTAAAACCTATTGAGCAGAAAATTGAAAAGCTCAAAGAAGAAAACGAAGTGTTGGCAGAGATTAGAGATACCCTACTCCCCAAATTGATGAGTGGAGAGCTGTCAGTGGAAGCGGGTGAAAATTAATGGATGAACGTGAACGATACGAAGAATATCTACAAGATGAATCAGAAGAACAGCTTTCAATTTATAGTGTTTCTCACTTGCTGTCAAAACTTTCTGACTATAGTCGTATTATTTCTGAAAATGGAATACCTGGTACATTGCTTTTTCGTGGACAATCTGACATTAAATTCGGCATCGATGGAAGCATTTTTAGAAATGGACTATTGGTAAAAGAAACTACTATCGTTAATGAACTGATATTGCAAGAGCCACTGGAATTTGGAAATCATATGACGGATTTTGAACAGTTGGTCAAAATGCAACATTACGGCTTGCCGACTCAATTGCTGGATATTACAACTAATCCTTTAATCGCTCTCTATTTTGCTTGTTCTGAACATGAGGACAAAGACGGTGAACTGATTTTGTTTATCGAATCGCTACAGCGTCCTACACAAAAAGAGGTAAAATTGTTTTCTGCACTTGCAGAATATGATGGAAAAAGCGAAGGTAATTTTTTGGATTATTTTTCAAGAAAAGGACTCGGGGATGATATTTTATCGAGCTTTGAAGAGAAAGTGGAGCGACTGAAGACGCAGTTTCAAAATAAATATGTCCCGGTAGTAGCTCCTAAGAACAATGAACGTATAAGACGCCAAAATGGTGCGTTTTTAATCTTGGGAATAGACATATCTGCTCCTGATTATTATCTAAAAAACAGTTTCAATTTAAAAGATAGTCTCAGTGAATATGTAGATGAAGGGATTCCAAGATATTTACGTATTCCAGCAGAACAGAAATCTTCTATATTGCATGAACTTGATATGATTGGAATAAATGAAGCATTTGTCTACCCTGAATTAGAGCATCAGACATCGTATATCAAAAAAAGGCATTTTGTAAAGGCAGGTGAATAGAATGTCCAATTTTATAGAAAATGATCTTGAACAAGCTGTATTAGAGTGGTTTCAAGATTTAGGCTACCAAACTCAATATGGACCAGATATTTCGCCGGGAGGAAGCTTTTCAGAGAGAGAAAGTTTTGGAGATGTTGTTCTGTACGACAGGTTACATAGTGCATTAAAACGCATTAATAAACAATATTCCAATGATACGATTTCAGAGCTGGTTAAGAAGATTACTCGTCAGCAAAGCTTATCTATTGTCCAAAATAATGTTGCGTTTCAAAAATTATTAACCGATGGTATTGATGTAGAGGTTAAGCAGAAAGACGGAAGCATAAAAACCGAAAAAGCATATATTTTTGATGCTAGAGATATTGAAAATAATGAGTTCTTGGCAATCAATCAATATACTGTAATTGAAAGCGGAAAAGAACGCAGACCTGATATTGTCGCTTTCTTAAATGGTATTCCTGTTGTTGTAATAGAACTGAAAAATGCAACAAACGAAGAAGTGGATATTGTTGATGGATTTAATCAGCTTCAGACTTATAAAAGAGATATTCCTTCTTTGTTTTATTACAATGCCTTTATGATCACAAGTGATGGTATCAATGCAAAAGTTGGTACAATTACTTCTGATCTGGATCGCTTTATGTTCTGGAGAACAATTGACGGAGAAAAAGAATCAGGACTTTCTTTTCCGCAATTGCAAGTTATGCTGTATGGAATGATGAATAAAAAGAGATTTTTGGACATTATTTCAAAGTATAGCTTCTTTGTTCATGAGGAAGATAAGTCTTTCAAAATTTTACCTGGTTATCATCAATTTTTTGCTGTAAATAAAGCTTTGTATACCACTCACTTGGCAGTTTCTGAAAATGGAAGCAGAAAAGCGGGTGTAATTTGGCATACACAGGGTAGCGGAAAAAGTTATTCTATGCTCATGTATACTCGTCAATTAGTTTTAGAACTGAATAACCCGACCATTGTTGTTATTACTGACAGAAATGACTTGGACGATCAGCTATTTACCACTTTTTCAAAAAGTGCCGATTATTTGCGTCAAACACCCAAACAGGCAGACACAAGAAAGAAACTACGAGAACTATTAAGCGTTCAAGCTGGCGGCATTGTATTTACGACTATCCAAAAGTTTTCGCCAGACGAGAGTGACCAATCGATGGAAGCGCTGACTACCAGACGAAATGTGGTTGTTATAGCAGATGAAGCACATCGCAGTCAGTACGGGTTAGAAGCAAAAGAAAAAGATGGAAAAGTTTCTTTTGGTTTTGCAAAACATATGCGAGATGCATTGCCGAATGCTTCTTTTATCGGATTTACTGGAACTCCTGTTGAGTTGAGCGATAAGAACACACCCGCCTTGTTTGGTGACTATATTGATATTTACGATTTGACTCAAGCGGTTAAAGATAAAACTACTGTTCCGATTTATTATGAAAGCAGAATTGCAAAGTTAGATCTTCCTCAGGAATTAAAGCCAAAGATTGATGATGAGTATGACAGCATTGTTGAGGGACAGGAAGAAACTTACGCCGAAAGCCAAAAGCGTAAATGGGCAAGGTTAGAAGCCATTGTTGGAACAGATAGTCGTATTGATGTAGTGGTGAAAGATTTTATCGCTCATTACGACCTTAGACAACAGGCGATTAATGGTAAAGTTATGTTTGTAGCTATGTCCAGAAAGATTGCAGTAAAACTTTACTCAAAGATTATAGAATACCGTCCGGAATGGCATAGTGACGACATTAATAAAGGTACAATTAAGGTTATTATGACTTCTGCAGCATCTGATCCGCCTGAATTTCAGCCGCATTCAACTACTGCATCTCAGAAAAAGCTACTTGCAAAGAGAATGAAAGATGTTGAAGATGAATTGAAAATTGTTATTGTTTGCGATATGTGGTTGACGGGATTTGATGTGCCTTGTCTTCACACGATGTATATCGACAAACCGATGAGTGG
The DNA here is from genome assembly GCA_018715395.1 of Candidatus Coprocola pullicola. Classification (GTDB taxonomy): domain Bacteria; phylum Bacillota; class Clostridia; order Lachnospirales; family Anaerotignaceae; genus Coprocola; species Coprocola pullicola. The sequence continues at coordinate 25,543 of DVLQ01000028.1, forward strand.
TCATAATCTTATGCAAGCCATAGCCCGAGTTAATCGTGTGTTTAAAGACAAGCCCGGCGGTTTAATTGTAGACTATATTGGTATTGCAGATAATTTAAGAAGTGCATTAGCACAATATACGCCGTCTGACAGAAAAACAACAGGTATTGATCCACAAGTGGCAATAGACCTTATGCTTGAGAAGTATGAGCAAATTCAAGGAATATTGCATGGATTGGACTACTCTTCTTATATAAGCGGCTCAGCAAGTGAACGAATGGCTTGTATCGTTTCGGGTGTGGATTTTGTTTTGGGTAAACCAGAAGATGAGAAAAAAGAATTTCTTAATTTGGTTGTAGAAATCGGTAAGGCATACGCATTATGCTCGACTTCTGAACAAGCTCAAGCAATCAATGTAGAGATTAGTTATTTTAAAGCCATCAAATCAGGTATTATAAAAATACTACCAAAGGACAAACAGAAGAAAACGAAAGATCAAATAGAATATGAAATTGGTCAATTAGTTTCCAAATCAGTTATTTCTGAGGAAGTCGTTGACATTTTTGCTTCAGTTGGATTGAATAAACCGGATATTTCAATTTTATCTGATGAGTTTCTTGAAGAGGTAAAAGGACTTCCACAAAAAAATTTAGCTCTGGAACTTTTACGACGTTTGCTTGATGGTAAGATTAAAGCGATAGCTAAAAAGAATGTTGTACAAGCAAAGAAATTTTCTGAAATGCTTGAAGCCTCAGTAATTCAATATGAAAAACGTTCTTTAGAGACGGTAGAGGTTATAAAGGCTTTGGTTGATATGGCAAAAGATATGAATGAGCTTCATAAAAGAGGAGAAAAGCTGGGATTATCAGACGATGAACTGGCATTTTATGATGCGATATCTTCCAATGAATCTGCCAGAGATTTCTATGAAAATGATGTCCTAAAACAAATTGCTAAAGAACTAACAATCAGCATTAAAAATAATATTAAGGTTGATTGGGATGTGCGAGAAAGTGTTAGGGCGCAGATGAGAATTACTGTAAAAAGGTTGCTTAGAAAATATAAATATCCACCGGATAAACAGGCAACTGCGGTAGATTTGATAATAGAGCAAGCTGAAAAAATGTGTGAGTCTGAATTAGATAAATAGTGATTGTAATTTAGACTGATTCTATATCGGTAACTTCAGTGCAAGTTGCACCGAAGCTGAGATTTAAATTTTGTATCAATCCTCGGCAATCTGCCGGGGATTGATTTTTGAAAAAGCTTCCCGACAACTTGTCGGAAAGTTATGTATCCTGAGTATTTTCACTTCGTCCCAAATTGGGATGAAGTTATCTTTCGGTGTATGGGATTTTAAAAATTTAACTTTGGACCAAGTTGGTCTGAAGTAAATGATTAATGTTAGAACTTTGTGCCAATTTGGCACGAAGTTATTTCTCACCAATTTGGCGAGAAATGTGGTACCAGGCATTTCATTAGTTCTTGATTTTAAAATGATTTAGAGTTATCTTTTGCCCTTTCACAAATTGGCAAGCAGTGTAAACCTGTACAGGTTCACTCGTTTTTGCAAAACGGCTTGTTGGGGCAGCGTCCCCAACCCCCTTTGAACGGTATCTGAAATACCGGCTACGCATTCATGCTGAATGCTGGTTTTCTGTACTTCGACACAAAAGTTGTAGAAGTGGAAAAATCATAGAAATCATTTCTCTGCAATTTTCAGCAATGACAAACTTGTCGGTTTTTCTTGGATGTGATAGACTGAAAACATAAAAATATGAATATAGAGATCACATAAAAAGAGGGACAATTTGTCCCCAGATTTGAGCGAAGAAAGCTGTTACATAGAAACATTCCGTCAGGCAATCTGCTTGGCTGGTGATGTCCTATGTGACGGCTTTTTTACTTTTTCAACTTCTGTCCAACTCGGTCTGAAGTTGAAATTTACAGACAGAAACGGAGGAATTTATGATTGCAGTGATTCACAGAGGAGAGAAGTTCAAAGAAATGCTGGAAGAATTTCAGCAAAAACGAGCGGAGTTTATCGCACAAGAAATCCGATGTTTTGATGCGGAAACCTTATTTTGCCTGCTAGAAACTATTCAGGGAAATGGTCACAAACTTGTGCATCTTACAGGGATGGCGGTATGATAAAGTTGGAGGTGGAGCAATATGAAGAAATCAAGACAAACGAATGTTGATACAAGAGGTGTTGCGATATATGCACGAAAATCTCGTATTACCAACAAAGGTGACAGTATCGGAGTTCAGTTCAAACAATGTGCTGATTATGCCAGACGGGAATTGAATTTAGAGGACGACTACCAGTTTATGGAGTATGAAGATAAGGGGCTGAGTGGGTATTTTTCAGACCGACCGGATTATCAAAGAATGTTGCGAGATGTGCAGGACGGAAAAATCAGAGCAATTGTCTGTTATAAATTAGACCGTATTGGAAGAAAGACAACCGATTTGCTTCACTTGATGGACTTCCTTGAAATGTATCATGCGGATCTGCTCATTTGCTCTAATGGAATCAATACCGCATCCGGTTTTTCAAAAATTTTTATCCAGCTCTTTGCGGTCATTGCAGAATTTGAAAGAGATACTCTGACTGAACGAATTACCGATAATATGATGGAACTGGCAAAGGACGGACGATGGCTGGGCGGCAATACACCTATGGGATTTGCCGTACAGAGGGTTTCGACAGGCAGCGGAAAAGGAAAATCTGCTTACAGCTACTTAATCAGTGTACCGGAAGAAAAACAGATGGTGTAGCGATTGTATGAACTTTTTCGTACAAACCGCAGTATCCAGACAACGGCAAAACAGATGAATCGGGAGGGGTACCGAACCCCTTCCGGTGCGGAGTTTAATACATCAACTACCAGACTGGTTTTGAAAAATCCAATTTACTGTACTGCCGATCAACGCAGTTATGATTATTTTATCAACCATGATGGAAATGTATTTGGGGATTTATCTGAGTTTGATAGTCAGCATGGATTATCCGTTTACAACAAAACGGAACAGGAGAAATATGAAGACAGCGACAGTACATTCATTTCTCCAAAATTCATACAGACTGTAGAAAGTAAGCCAATCAGTGAGTGGATTATTGCAGTGGGCAAGCATGAAGGTTTCATTCCCAGCGATCAATGGATTGAAATACAAGAACTCCTGAATGCCATAGCCGAGAAATATAATCGTCCTCACCGTAAGACGAATGCTTTGTTGGCAGGACTGGTACATTGTCCGATTTGTGGCAAGCGTCTGAATGTTGTTTCAGAATCGAATCGCTGGACAAACGGAAAGCCACGTTTCAAATATGTTTGTCCGGGTTATCGCAGAAAGACCTGTAATTTCAAGGCGGTAGATGGTGTGCGGTTGGATGAATTTATCGTACAGCAACTTTCTGATCTGTCGGATGAAGATAGCGAACATTTCAGAGGAATTCTGGAAATTAAGGTTGAAGAAGTACTGGAACAGTCCAACTCTGCGCAGGAATATACACTTCTCAAAAAGAAAAAAGAGAAGTTGCAGGCAGATATTATAGCGCAGACAAAAAATATGCGGGAGGTGAATGAAAGCATCCGCTGTTATCTCCAGGAAGATATTCAGAATATGTCAGTGGAGCTGCGGGAAACAGAGCGTCTGTTGTTTCGATTGGATGAAAACCGTAAAAACAGCATGGTTGCTATCCGGGATTTGGAACAGACAAAAGAAAGGCTGCTCTCCTTTGCAGAATATGCAAAAGATGCGCAGCCGGAGGTTCTTGTAACGTTAATACGAAGTATTGTGGAACGGATTTATATTGTTGATAAAGATGATGAGCGTTACTGCCATATCTTTATCAAAGGCTGTACTGGAGAAGATTATACCGGCTTCTTCCAAACAGCCGGTTACATAGAGCAAAATACTACCTCTGCGTGTGATTCAGAACAGGATTGCATTCGCACCAAAGTACAGAAGATAAGTAATATATAGAAAAATGAAAGCAGAGATAGGACAAATACTTAGAGAACTATGTGAAAGAAAGGGAATAGAAATAATAGCATCAGAGTGTTGTCCAGACCATATACATATTCTAATTGGTATACTGCCCAAATACAGTATATCGGAAATCGTTGGATACTTAAAAGGAAAAAGTTTTCTCATTATTTTTGATAGACACAAAAACTGAAAATACAAGTATGGAAATAGAATATTTTGGTGTAGAGGATATTATGTTGACACAGTAGTAAAAAATACAAAAAAGATACATGAATGTAGTAACAATTCGTTAAAAGAAGACTTTGTATGGCAGATCAAATTCGTTTCAGTGAGTACATTGACCCGTTTACAGGTGAAAAAGTAAATAAATAAAAATAGCCGTTCGGTAATTGAAGAAGTAGAGTACTTGTCGAATTATTAATGTACTTACAAACGCAGCTGGTAATTGCTCCTTCTAAAGGCAGAGCAAACCACCGGCTTATCTGGTGGTCCTGATTTGCTTTAGTGTAGAAATCTGTATAGTAGACTTTAACAACTGGTGGCTATGAAAGCTTAAGCAAAAGTATTGAATAAGAAAATATAAGCCTGAACTATTTTACAAAAAAAGAAGGGTGCTCTATGGCAGATAACTTATTGTATGTAAAAGGTATGCAAGTATCATATTTTACTTTAAAGTCCAGAAGGAAAAACATTTATTTTTAATTGTATGAAGATATCCAAAAGATAAAAAAAGATTTGTACAAATAGAAAGGAATAGAAATCATACAAAGGCACATGATGCCAAAGCATATTTATTTTCAGGTAAAGATACCGCTAAAAGGGAGTGTGTCATCATTTATGAGATAAAAGTGTAATGATGATATTGAATTGCTATGCAAATTTAAAATAGAAATTTTCAGGTAACAGGATGCTACAATTGAACCAAATACAGCAAAAAATGTATAAGAGAACAAAAAAACAATACCAAACCAAATATCATCTAAACACAAAAAATAGAAACACCCTTTTAAGGGCATATTTCCTCCTATTACTAAAGCTTGAACAAAGTGAGGACCGGAGTTGTTTATGAACTGGCTATTTTATAAAACCCTATAGAGCTGGAGTAAACCACATCATTTATGTGTAGTTATGATTGCTTTAAAAATAGAACCCCTAGAAAAAAACTAGGGGTAAATAAAAAAGGTTTTAATATGTGACTTTTCTATAGAAAAGCAATTTTTATAAGAAATGAACTAACACTTCTGGTTTTAAAATACCTATTTTAAGGTAATTATGTGTTAGAATATAATGATTTGATCATTTATTTTAAGAAAGTAATCTAAAATGATTTAGTTTTCTTTTTTTGTTTCTTCAACAGGCATTTCGGTTTTGTTTTCTTCAACACCATAAGCCGCTACAGGTTCAGCTACCTGTAATACAGTTTCTTGTTTAGGAGGTTGTCCATAAACAATGGTTTCGTCTTCTTCATCTTTGCGTGCTTCTAACCATTCCATAAAGAAAAGAAGCTCTTCTATTTTTTTAGGATTATGAGAAATGTTGGCATAGTGACGACGTACTTCATTAAATTCATTAGAATTATCATCTCTGATATAAGGATAACGAATGTCGTTTACACCAAGAAGAAAGTCCATAGAAACATTAAATATGGAGGCAATCTTTTTTAAATCTTCGATAGAAGGGCTATTTCTACCAGATTCATAATTTGCGATTGCTGTGTAGCCGTAATTTAACATTTTTCCTAGACGTACCTGAGTCATTTTTTTTTCTTTTCTTAACATTCTCAGTCTGTCTTTGAATTGCATTGTAATCACCTCTTAAAATATTTCACATACTATATAGTATGTTTCAAGAATGGAAGTTCATTCAGTAAAACTTCTTGTATTCTTATTTATTATATTGAAAAAAGATTTATACAGGAATACAATGTCATAATCATCGAAGGAAACAGTATAAAAATTTGCAATAAATGACGGATATTGCTGTTTTTTGTATAAAAAAAGGATAAAAATTCTTTAAAAATTTGTATTGACAGAAAACGGCAAAAGTGCTATGCTTATACCATAAATCATATAGAAATAGTATGAATTTTTGTTTGTTTATTTGTTTTAAAAAGGGAAATGATATAAAATAACTGTTTATATATTAAAGGGGTGTATAATTTTATGGAAACAAAAATTTATTTTGATAATGCTGCGACAACACCGGTTAGAAAAGAAGTATATGAAGAAATACTACCATATTTTATGCAATATTATGGAAATGCTTCCAGTGTGTATACCATTGCAAGAGAAAGCAAAAAAGCATTGGAAAAAGCAAGAGAACAGGTAGCAAAGGTACTCAATGCAGAACCAAGTGAAATTTATTTTACAGCAGGAGGTTCTGAAAGTGACAATATGGCGTTGAAGGGAGTAGCAGAAGCATTAGAAAAAAAAGGAAAACATATTATTACAACAAAAATTGAACATCATGCAATATTGCATACTTGTGAGTATTTAGAAGAAAGAGGATTTGAAGTAACCTATTTGCCGGTAGATGAATATGGAAAAATTAGCTTGGAAGAATTAAAAAAAGCCATTCGTAATGATACAATATTGATTTCTGTCATGTTTGCCAATAATGAAATTGGTACTATACAGCCTATTGCAGAAATTGGAGCTATTGCAAGAGAAAGAGGAATTTATTTCCATACAGACGCAGTTCAAGCAGTAGGTCATGTAAAAATTGATGTACAAAAAATGAATATTGATTTACTATCATTGTCTGGTCACAAGCTTTGTGGACCAAAGGGAATTGGCGCCATTTATATCAGAAAGGGCGTCAACATAAAGCCATTGATTCATGGAGGAGCACAAGAAAAAAGAAGACGTGCAGGTACAGAAAATATTGCTGGTATTGTAGGACTTGGAAAAGCCATAGAATTGGCTGAAAAAGAAATGGAAGAAAACACAAAAAAATTAATTTATTTAAGAGATAAATTGATACAGGGTATTTTAGAAAAAATTCCATACAGTAAACTCAATGGACACCCTACAGATAGATTGCCTGGAAACTGCAATGTTTCATTTGAATTTATAGAAGGAGAATCTATGTTACTGCTATTGGACAGCAAAGGAATTGCTGCATCTAGTGGTTCTGCTTGTACATCAGGCTCTTTGGATCCTTCTCATGTGCTTTTAGCCATTGGACTGCCTCATGAAAAAGCACATGGCTCGCTGCGTTTGACATTAGAGTATTATAATACAGAAGAAGAGGTAGATAAAGTATTGAAAGAATTGCCTGATATTGTTTCAAGATTAAGAGAAATGTCGCCATTATATGAAGCATTTTTAAAAGAACAAAAATAATAGAATACTACAATTTTGAAAAATTTGTTTTGATAAAAATACGGAGGAATGAAAAGATGGAATATAGTGAAAAGGTAATGGATCATTTTATGAATCCAAGAAATGTAGGAGAAATGGAAAATCCCAGTGGTGTAGGTACAGTAGGCAATGCAAAATGCGGAGATATTATGAAAGTATATTTGGACATTGAAAATGGTATTATAAAAGATGCAAAATTCAAAACATTTGGCTGTGGAGCTGCTGTAGCGACTAGTTCTATGGCAACAGAATTGGTGAAGGGAAAAAGTGTGCAGGAGGCTTTGGAAGTGACAAATAAAGCTGTAATGGAGGCATTGGATGGTTTGCCACCTGTAAAAGTACACTGTTCTTGTTTGGCAGAAGAAGCACTTCATGCAGCATTATGGGATTATGCACAAAAAAATGGCATTGTCATTGAGGGATTAAAAGAACCGGTAGATGATATTGAACATCTTCATGATTTGCCTGAAGAAGTATAAAATAATATATAAGGCTGTCGATTTTATCGACAGCTTTTTTGTATAGAGAAAACCACGCGTTAGACGTGTGGTTCAAAAAAGCCTTCTGGAGTTGAGGCAGAAGCGATAGGAGGATTACAGATATACCTAGTTTATGGCATACAAAATGAAATTGCAAATATCATGTTGTATTTGTGCCGAAATAGAAAACAAAAGTATTTTATTACAAAAAAGGAAAGCAATAGGAGAAATATTGAGAAAGTTATGTGGTGGGAAAGAGTAAATATATGAAAAGTAGAAGTGTGTCTAGAGCAGGTACATATTCTGGTAGAGATATTACATGAGTATATTAAGTTTTATGGGGAAAAGCAGTAAGATGTGACAGAAATAATTTTGTGAATTGAAATACAAATATAGTAATTTTAGTGTAAAGGCTATTATGTCGATACGGGAGGAAAATTCATACAATATGTAGCCAATCAATTAACAAAATCAACTAGGAAAATAGCAAATACTAAAGTCGAAAAACTCTTTTAAGGGTAGCAGATAATACAAGTTGGCAGACTAGGTTGTGTGGTTAATCATAAATAAGAAACAGGGGACTATGCTTGTAAAAAAATCAACTAGAAGAATAGCAAACGCTGAAGTCGAAAAAACCTTTTAAGGGTAGTAGGTAATGGATACACAGTTAACAGACTGGGTTATGCGCTCACGTATCAGCTAAGCGCAGATGTCTATGCCTGCATAAAAAACACTCGTTAAACAAATTATGTTGCACAATAGAATCTATAGTGGAACTGACTGCTGATTGTTTTTGTGAAAAAGTATGTTGACAAACTATTTTAGCATGATATTAATAGTGTTTCCCATATGCTCCGCATTTATCAGATATGCCTAGTGTAAGTATAAAAGAGGCATAAAATTTAATCATGAAAACCAAAAGAAGACAGAGTTGCTTTTTTTAGCAGTTTGGAAAATATTTTTGTAATATCACTAGCATTGACGGAAATCAAAAAATCCTTTTTTAGCATAATAATATTTTTTAGTGTTTTGTTATGTCTGATAGAAGACGTCGCAAAGAAATAGTATTGTGTTTTGGAAAAAAGATTTTGAATTTTTAATCCCTAAGTTTCCGGTTTTATATAAT
>DVLQ01000029.1 GCA_018715395.1 Candidatus Coprocola pullicola
CAAAAGTTTTTGCCAATCCCTCCGCTTTCAAAACATCGTTTCCGCTTATTATTTTGGGAGTCAGCATCAAACGCATTTTAGTGGGCAAATTCTCCGGTTTTTCTATTCTTTGCATACGTTGCAATGCTTTTTCTCTGCTTTGTGCTCTTTTGATAGACTTTTCTCTGTTAAAAGCTTTTAGCGTTTTAATCACATCTTCTTGACGTTTGATTTCTTTTTGCTGCACATCATAAGCCTTTTGCTGTATCTGTCTGTTAATATTTTTTTGTTTTGCATAAAATGTGTAGTTTCCTTCGTAAACACTTGACTTTTTGTTTTCTATTTCTATGACTTTTGTTACAATTCTATCCAAAAAATATCTGTCATGAGAAATCAAAAGCACCGCGCCTGCATATCCTTTTAAAAAGTCCTCTAACCATTGTATGGAAGCAATGTCTAAATGGTTCGTAGGTTCGTCTAACAAAAGAATATCCGGCTTAGATAAAAGCAGCTTGCTTAAATAAACTCTTGTTTTTTGTCCTCCTGAAAGCTGACTGATAGGCTGATGATAATCCCCTTCCAAAAAACCAAGCCCTTTCAAAACCCCTCTGATACGGCTTTGATATCCATAGCCGTCGCTTTGTTCAAAACTATGTTGCGCCAAAGCGTATTTTTCCATATGCTGGGACAGTTCTTTTCCTGTTAATTCCGCCATTTTGTTTTCCATTTCACGAAGATTTTTTTCCTCTTTTTGTATCTTTTCAAATACAGTCATCATTTCTTCAAAAATGGTTCTTTGACTGTCAATTTGCTGATTTTGCGCCAAATAGCCTAATGAAATATCTTTTTTTAAATAAAGTTCCCCTCCATCAGCACTGCTTTGTCCTGTCAAAATTTTAAAGAGGGTTGTTTTTCCCGCTCCATTTACCCCTACAATAGCAGCTTTTTCTTTTTGCTCTATATGAAATGTAATGTTTTCCAATACTATATTGACCCCAAAAGATTTTTGGATATCTTTACATCCAAGTATCATATAAAAACCTCCTAAAAATACAATCAATTCTGTTACATGAAAAGAATATAGACAACAGCCTCTTATGGAAAGTACAAAAAAATTAATGAAAAATACTGATTCTTCCGGAAAGGAGCGGTTATTATGCATAAATAGAATCATTACTTTTAAAGATTTTGCTTATTTCTCGCCCTCATTACTTTTCTCATTTTTTTTCATTATGGAAAAGATAATTACAGATATCAAAAATAGATTTGTGGCAAATCTCTCTACTTTTATTTTCACATTAAGTTAACACAGCCATACAATCTTTTCATATCATAGCAGAAATTATTATAAAATAAAAGACTTATCGTTGACAATAAAATAACAATAGTGCTATACTGAAAATACGTTATAGGGAGAGGATTTGGATAGTATGGAGAATGAAAAAAAGGTTTCAATGGCAGTCATAAACAGATTGCCTAGATATTTTCGTTATTTGGGCGATTTATTAGAAAGTGACATTACAAGAATTTCTTCTAAAGAACTAAGCGTTAAAATGAACATTACCGCTTCCCAAATCCGTCAGGATTTAAATAATTTTGGTGGATTTGGACAACAAGGCTATGGATACAATGTAGAATATCTTTACAATGAAATCAAAAAAATATTAGGCTTAGACCGTATTTATCATCTGATTGTGGTGGGAGGAGGCAACATCGGGCAAGCTCTTGTCAATTATGCCAGTTTTGAAAAACGCGGTTTTGTCATACAAGCTGTATTTGATATCAATCCCCGTTTAGTGGGTATGACCATTCGTGGTGTAGAAGTATACGATGTTGACAAAATGGAGGAATTTGTAAAAAACAATGATGTTGATGTAGCCATTTTGACATTACCTCGTTCTCAAGCTGTCAAAGTTGCAAACGACTTGGCAAAGTGGGGCGTAAAGGGTATGTGGAATTTTAGCCATGTGGATTTGCAGGTTCCGGAAGATGTTGTGGTAGAAAACGTTCACTTAACAGATAGTTTAATGACATTGCTTTATAAAATCAATGAAATGTATGCAGAAGAATCAGACCTTCATCAATTGCATCACGGACTGCCTATTAAACCAAAAAAATTCGAGGATATCAATGGTGCAGATAATGAAGTCTAAAACAAAAAATAGCTTCTTTTCTATGATAGTCATAGCAAAGAAGTTATTTTTTATTATATAAAAACATCCAAGAATCCATCAAACAAATTTTCAACTACATTAAGTAGATTGTTTTTTACAGAAATAATGTCTTTCTAATCCTCATTTTCCGTTCTGTATAACTATTGTTTAAAATTTCACGCTCCGCTCGTCCCATATTGTTTTTGTAAACACAATAAATTTATAGATATCTCTTTTTTAGCAAAATTACAGCCTAGGATATAAAAAACTTTTGATCATCGACTCCTGTTGGGCACTTTCTGCCAGCGTCTTCTATCAAAGACATTTCTATGGCTGTCTGAAAGGATGCTCCCTTTTGAAATGTCATAAAATCATTAGTCTATCATTCTTACACTTTTTTCACTGTTTTATTCTGCAATGTTTTTCTTTTTATTCCAGTATTTTTCTTTTTATTCTCTATGTAAAAAACTGTTAAACATCGCTTTCATTGGCTTTTAAAAAATTAAAAAAGGTTTTGTTCAAAAATTTTTTAAAATGCTTTTTTCCTCTTTTTTATGACTCATAAAAAGGGTTAATTCCTTTTTCTCTTTTCTCTACAATCCTTCATATTCTGGAATTTTCCTTGTTTTAATAGTTTTGTTATTTTTGTTTTTTGCCATTGTTTTTGGTGAATAACATCTATTTCTGTATATTTCCATTTACTGAAGACTATGCTTGATTGTACTTTTTTCTTTTCAAATCCCCTACAAAAACCGATACGTCCATTTTAAGCGGTATCTCTGCCGACATAGATACATGATTTGAAAAAACTTCTATCCTTCCTATAGTTACCTGCTGTTTTCAAAATATTTCTGATTTCAGTGTCAATTGCTCTGCCTGTCGGTCTTTTTTTGATTGGCTCTATATTCTGCAATTGTGTCTGCATTTTTGCTGTCATATCAACACAATAACCTTTATCTGGAAACTCTCTATTTTTGTATTTGTATTTCCATTTACTGAAAGCCATACGCCATTGTACTTTTTTCTTTTCAAATCCCCCACAAAAACCGATACGCCCATTTTAAGCGGTATCTCTGCCAACATAGATGTATGATTTGAAAAAACTTCTATCCTTCCTATAGTTACCTGCTGTTTTCAAAATATTTTCTGATTTAAAACTGATGTGTTCATTTT
>DVLQ01000002.1 GCA_018715395.1 Candidatus Coprocola pullicola
TCCATAGCGTCAAAAAAATGAAAAAAGCAATGAGGTCAAGAAATAGTAAAATCTTTAAAAGTAATGATTATATTTATGTATCGCAACAACTCCTTTTTGGGAAAAAATGTTTTTGTTTCATTCTACTTTCAATAAGGAGTTGTTGTCTATATTATTTTAATATAACAGAATCGGTCTATTGACTTGACTAACTTAAAATGAAAATTGAGAAATTTGCCATAAATATATTTTTGACGTCCATATTTATCTTTTCCATAGCGTCAAAAAAATGAAAAAAGCAATGAGGTCAAGAAATAGCAAAATTTTTAAAAGTAATGATTATATTTATGTATCGCAACAGCTCCTTTCTGGGAGGAAATGTTTTTGTTTCATTCTACTTTCAATAAGGAGTTGTTATCTATATCATTTTAACGTAACAAAATCTTAAAAATAAAAAGGAGTTTTTATGAAAAAGATAGCAAAATTTGAAAAAGTTAGTTTTTCCCGTTTTTCACAGGATTGGCAAAAAGCTTTTCCCAAAACATCCTCTGAAGAATTTGAAACAATTTATAAATCTATTTTACTGCCAACTCGTGCTACAAAAGGTTCTGCAGGATATGATTTTTTTGCTCCCATTTCTTTCACGCTGGCTCCTGGAGAAACTCTCAAAATTCCTACGGGAATCCGTGTTAAAATAGAAGATGGATGGGTATTAAAATGTTATCCTCGCAGCGGCTTAGGATTTCAGTATCGTCTGCAACTAAACAATACTGTTGGTATCATAGACAGCGACTATTATTTTTCTGATAATGAAGGTCACATTTTTGCAAAATTAACAAACGATACCAACGAAAATAAAACTGTGCAAATAGAAAAAAACACTGGATTTATGCAGGGTATTTTTGTAGAATATGGTATTACCATAGATGATGATGCAACAGAAATCCGCAATGGAGGCTTTGGCAGCACTACAAAATAATACTTCTATGTTGAAAGAGGTGGTGCAGTATGGTAGAATGTTTTACATTTGGTATGAATAATTGTTATGTACTGCATGGCGAAAAATATGCAATACTCATTGATACCTGTCCTCAGCATTACAGCAACGCTCTTTTTAAAATCATCAAAGATAAAAATATTTCTTTGCTTTTATTGACCCATGGTCATACAGATCATATCGGCTGTGCCGCCTACATTGCTAAAAAACTTTCTATTCCTATTGCCATGGCAGAGGAAGACAAAATATTAATTGAAAAACCAAATGCTCGCCCTCTTTTTGCCCATACTCCCTTGGGATTTCTGCTTTGTCAGAAAATAAAACATCAAAAACCTGTTCCTTTTTTTCAGCCGGATATTTTTTTGACTCATGCTCAGCGTCTGGAAGAATATGGAATACGAGGCAGAATTTTTGCACTTCCCGGACATACCATTGGCTCTGTGGGAGTTTGGACTGCAAAAAAAGAACTTTTTGTGGGAGACGCTATGATGCACATTGGATTTTCTTTAAAGCCTCGCTTATATGAAAACAAATTCCATATGGAACAAAGTTTTCGTAATATTTGGCAAAGCGACGCCACAGCCATTTATATGGGACATGGCACTCCTATTTTTAGGCAAGCTAGACCTATTTTTAAACAAACTGTTAAAAATACAATGTATTTAGATTGTTACAAAGATATGCGCTCTATTACAAAAAAAAATAAATATTAAAGATACAAAAGAGGAGGTATTCTGTGAATCGATTCAATCATTTTATTTCTATTTTATCCGGCAAGTTTAACAATTCCAAACAATTTAAAGCATTGCAAAAAAAAGGGGATATACATTTTCCTTTTGCAGAACATATCAATACAGTCTGTAATGATAAAATTAAAAATCTGCCAAGAAATTTTAAAGGGATATTTGTTTTAGAAGAAAGCTACTATACTTCTAATGGTAAAACCAATTCTTCTCCTCATTTATTTTTATTTACAGAAGAAAACGACGCTGTCAAGCTAACCTCTTATGAAATTCCACAAGGTTATAATAAAATTACATTTACATATGACCAATTAGAACCTGTGGAATATTCTTCCTTGCAGCCGTCCAAGAAATTTACTCCTGCAATCTATACCTTAAAAGACAACAATGTTTGGGAAGGCGGCAGCGTCAGTATGTTTTCTCCTACGCTAAAATTTACATTATTTGAACGCTTTTCGGATGAGTTATTAGAAGTTTCAGAATCTTTGGAAGCAAACGGAAAAAAAATATTTGGCTTTGACCAACCTATTTTATACATAAAAAAATAAAAAATGCAAATGTAAAAACACAACAGGGTTGGTAGCCCCTGTGTCGTATAACAAATACTGTTAGTAACCTTTCTCGCTTATGCTTTTTTGCACACAGGTCATCCCTCCCTAGATTCTGTTAACTTAACATAAAAATGCAAAAAAGACTTTTAAAAATACAATTATAAAAAGAGTATACAAATAAACGATACCGCCTGAAAAAATTTTTTAAAATAAAAACTAATGTTTTGCTTGTTGTTGAAAGTATGTAATATATACAACAGGAGCAGACGCTTGTTTGGATAAAGAAGAATAGCTATGGATAAAATGATAATAACATAAAAACTTACAAATGATATCCAAAGCAGATTCAATATCTATAATGATCTTTTCCATAACAATAAACGGAATGAAAAAAGCAATGAGGATAGGAAATAGCAACATCTTTAAAAGTAATTTTTACATTTATGCATAAAAACAGCTCCTTTCTGGGAAAAAATATTTTTTAGTTTATTTTATTGTACTTTCAATAAGGGGCTTTCTATTATTTTAACATAACAGAAGCTTACTCTATAAAAGGACGACGTATTCTGAAACAAATTTGCAGCAACATTGACTGTGTTTTTTGAACCGCTCTTTTGACAGAACGTTTATGAAAGACAAGAGTGGTTGTCTTTGTGCAGATTTTATTATTTTCCACACAACAATAAAGGATTTTAAAATTACCTTTTTTACTGAAATGTTGAAAAGATATTTATTTTAGTAAATCTATCCCAACAAAAAACAATACAATCAAAAATTCCAAACGGCTTCAAATTAAACCCTTCAAAGGGGTATTGGTACAAAATCACAACAGGTGTTGCAGCAACAAAGACAAAAATGGAAAATACAAAAGAAAAAAGGAAACATTACAACAAAAAAAGAAAAAAATGAAAATAATATAAAAAGGAGTCAAATTTATTGCCCTCTCAAACTGTTAAAAAAGTTCTTTTTATTGGTAGAAACATTCGGAGAACGAATCACTTTTGAATAAAGTTCCAAGCGAAATTTATTTTTGCCTAGAAATAGGGCTTTCTTCATTAATAAAACTCCAAGAGGCTTTTTGAACAAACACGCTGAGAGATCAATTTTATAGACTCCTTTTTTGTATAAAGAAAACTATGTGTCTAAAAAAGTCTTTTGGCGTTGAAGTAGAAATAAAAAATCCTTATTGAAGAATAAATCAATGAAAAGAAGTCAGTGGTTCTATGTCAATAAAAAGTACCCATTAATATGTCTTTTTTATGGTATTCCCCTACTAAAGCTTTACCTCTTTCGCCTAATGCTAAAAATATTCCTCATGGTATTGATTTGGTAAAAAATATTCATCTCTCATTGTGTTATAAAATGTTTCAATATATTGGAATACTAGATTATATGCATGCCGATAGTTCATAATTTTAAAGCGGTTAAGCCATTTCCTTTTCAGCAATGCAATCTCATGGATATGCCTTACCATATCTTCTGTTGCCTTTGAGAATACGTTAGATATATACGGACATCCCCTGTCTGTATGAATAGTAAGATATATTATAATTTTACAATTTTTTCCATGTAGGTTACTACATAAGTCTAGCCTTTTGCTGAGTACCCACCCAATGATTTTATAGGAATATAAAGCCATGATATACGAAGCCTCAAGTGTCCATATGTTATACTGTATTCGGATGTTCCACATTCAACGATTCATTTTGGATATTGTGCAGTTTTGTGCTAAAATCAGGAGCAATGGTTGAGTCTTTGACAATATGGTATTGATACTCTCAAACATTTCCCTGAAAGAAAGTGTTTTGATTCCATAAAAAGATTGGTTTTTATTTGGTTTTCCAACCAGCGCCTTTTCAGATATTGATATCAATGAAAGAAACAGTTTATACTTTTGTCTATTGTCAAAGACTTGAGTGCAATGAATCTTTGACAAAAGGGTGTCGATACTCTCAAACATTTCCCTGAAAGAAAGTGTTTTGATTCCCTAAAAGGATTGATTTTTATTTGATATTTCAACCAGAGCCTTTTCAAATATTGATATTAATGAAAGAAACAGTTTATACTTTTGTCTATTGTCAAGACTTGAGTGCAATGAATCTTTGACAAAAGGGTGTCGATACTCTCAAACATTTCCCTGAAAGAAAGTGTTTTGATTCCCTAAAAGGATTGATTTTTATTTGATATTTCAACCAGCGCCTTTTCAGATATTGATATCAATGAAAGAAACAGTTTATACTTTCGTCTATTGTCAAAGACTAGAATGAAATGTTTGAATATATGGCTTTACCCATTGGGGGCATATTCCCATATATAATTGGCAACCGTCTTTTCTGCTATTTTTTCACTATTTTTATTCATAAACTGAGTGATTTTAGAAGCTCTGTGATTTTGATGAGACGTTTCATAAATTTTGAGGATATTTTCACTCATTCCTCCACAGTATTTTTCTGTAGCAGAAAGAATACGCTTTTTCTATACATTGTAATCGGGTCGTAAAACACTAAGATGTTTCAGTACCCTGCTTGTTTCACCAAATGCTGCTCCATTTCCACCATATACTTCCATATAACAATATACTTTATGATTTCCCCGAGATACTGATGTCTTTTTTAGCAACTCAAGTGTTGTATCCCTAAGAGCAATGTCTTTTACCTTATCGCCAGAATCATTCCCCCCCTGTTGGCACATTTACTTCTCTCTGGCAGTGAGGAGCCATGTTTTGAGAGAGGAATCACTGTTTGGCGGTCTTCTGGAAGGAAAGCTTGGCATGCTTCAGACAATACCTCACTATATTCTCTTTAAACTTCCGCTCATACTTAGCACCTTTCGCCATCTTTACTTCCTTCTTCTCATCCGTTTTCTTATCATACATGATTTCGCTTTATACGGCATATTTACTTTGTACTATTTTATACTACCACTAGCTTGCATTTTTCAAAAACAAAGATTATACATAATCTAAAAGCTATTTGTATTTTTTTAAGATACGGCTGCTTTTTGGGAGGTCTGTTCCATTTTTGTTTTCCATCTTCCGGATTTAAAACGTATCACAAATAGAATACCTCTCATACACTCATCTATTGTCATAGCAACCCAAATCCCTACTAAACCCATACCTAAATGTACTCCAAAATAATATCCCACCAAAACAGCAATCAGCCACATAAATATAATACCAATTGTAACCGGAAACAAAACATCTCCTACTGCTACAAGACATTTTGTTAAAACAATATTTGCTGTTCTTCCTATTTCCAAAAAGAATTCTATAAACAATATTTTCTTTCCTAATAAGATGACCTCTGGGTCATCTGTAAAAATACCAAATATGGTTTCTGCATTAAAATACAATACCGCCGTCAAACCTAGTGCAATAAACATAGAACAACCTAATGTTGTCCATACACGTTTTTTTACTTTTTCTAAATCTCCCGAGCCTATCAAATAACTAACCATAATTTGTGTTGCTTGGGACAGCGCAATGGAATAAACATAAGCAATATTAGCTAACATACTGCAATATACCTTTGTGGCAATGACAGCCGTTCCAAAAAGATTGATAAATTTTAAAATGTAGACTTGTGATAAATTATAGGATAGTTCTTCCCCTCCGGAAGGTACTGCAATATGAAGTAGATTTTTCAATGTTTGTGTGGGAAATGGCTTTAATATTTTAAATGACAATGCAATATTAATATTTTTTCGGAACAATCTGTAAATAATGATTAAGCCTATCAGTTTGCTAATATCAGTAGAAATTGCCGCGCCAACAATACCTAATTGAGGCATTCCAAACAAACCATTGATTAAAATGGCATTGCCTGCAATGTTAATGAGATTCATAATAGCAGAAACATACATTACTTGTTTCATAAAACCAAAACTTCTCAATATAGCGGCAAATGTCATATAAATTCCTTGAACAATGACAAAAAGCCCTACAATGGTTAAATAACTGCTTGCTTCTTTTAATATATCCTGAGGCACTTTCATCCATATAAAAATTGCTCTATGTCCTATACAAATCAATATTGCGGCAAAAAGACTAAACAGCGAAATGACAAACAAAGACACATTACAGGTTTCCGCTATTTTTCTTTTATTTTTTGCTCCTAAATATTGTGAAATCAATATTGTACTGGCAACACTTGTTACACTTAACACAATGATAATGATATTCATAATCTGATTGCCGTTTCCAATTGCCGCAACAGAACCTTGTGAATACTGGCTAATCATAATCTGGTCTACATTTCCTACTAAAAGCTGCAACAATAATTCAATAAAAATAGGAATAGACATCTTAAAAACAGTTTTTGTAGAATCTTGTTGTATCACACCATATCGCTCCTTATTTTTTATAGTTTTCCATTTTTTGGTATTTATTTCTTTTTCCAACGGCTATCATTATATGGCTGTTTTTTCTTTTTGGCAATAAAAAAAAATATAAAAAATTGCTGAAAAACAGCCTTTATTTTCAACTATTTTCAGCAATTACTTTATTCAATCATATTTTTAACAGTATCTACTGTTTTTGATACAACTTTTTTCCTCCGTCACAATAAGGGTATAAAAAACAATTTTGACATTGCGGTCTTCTTGCAATACAAATTTTTCTGCCATGGGCTATTACTTGTGTATTAAAGCTAATCCAATGATCCTGAGGCAATATTTTCATCAAATCAAATTCAATTTTGACAGGGTCTTGATTTTTTGTCAATCCTAGCAAATTTGACACTCTCTTTACATGAGTATCTACTACAACACTTGGTATTGCAAAAATATTTCCTCTTATCACATTTGCTGTTTTCCTGCCCACGCCGGCTAAAGAGGTTAATTTTTCTATGTCATCAGGCACAACGCCATCATATTCCATAAGCAGCTTTTGACAGCAGGCAATGATATTTTTTGCTTTATTATGATAAAATCCTGTAGAATGAATATCTTTTTCCAATTCTTGTTGATTTGCCTGTGCAAAATCCTTTATGGAACGATATTTTTGAAACAAATCTTTTGTTACAATATTCACTCTGTCATCTGTACATTGTGCGCTTAAAATAGTAGCAATCAACAACTGCCATGCCGTTTCATGATTCAAATAACATTTTGCCGGTCCGTAATGTTCATCCAAAAGCGTGAGTATCCCCTCTACTTTTTCCTTCCGCTTCATGCTTCTCCTCCTTTATGATAACAAATAATAGCTATAGTTTCCTGTAACAGCATCTTTTTGTTTATAATCAAATAATATCACTGTTTTCTTTTTTGTCATTTTTCTTTCTTTTGCCCATACATACACATCATAATCAAAAAAACCGATATAACAGCTTTTTGAAAGCTGTTTTGGAGTTTGATTTGCTAAAGAAGGAGCTTTTTGCTCTATCAAAGCAGTATGATTAAAATACTCCCACTTTTTCTGTTTTTCTTCCGGTTTTTCCAAAAGCCATTGAGGTAATGTTTTTACATTATCATTTAAAAAAATATCAAATTTTAAAATATCTTTCAGTATTGGTTGATACTTTGCAGTACAATCTGTTTGTGTAATAAAATCATAAAATATGGTATACAACTCCATTTTGTTATGCTGGAGGGTATGATAATTTTTGAAAATCCAATTTTCTGCCAAAGCTTCATAAAAATCAAAAGGCGTTTTAAAGCACTTTATAGCATAAGCAATGGAATGCAATGCTTTTTGGCTATTATAGTAAGTTTCTACCATTTCTTCTATTTGTTTTAAACGACAAATTTCAGCATAGGAAAGCGCATTGGTATAAAGAACCTCATATACAGCTTCTTTTCTATATACAATACCATATTTTTTAGCATCTGTACGAAGTCCTGAACCTTTTAACAGTTTCAAAAATCCCAGCTGAAGCTGTTCCGGCTCCAAAGCGTATACATCGTTAAAAGAATTGCGAAAAGAGGCATAATCTTCATATGGCAATCCTGCAATCAAATCCAAATGTTGATGAATATTGCCATATTGTTTTATTTTTTTTACAATTTCCTTTAACTTTTGAAAGTCGGTATTTCTTTGTATTGCTTTTATGGTATCTGCATTTGTGGACTGTACTCCGATTTCAAATTGAAAAAGTCCTTTTCTGGCTTTTTTTAATAACAGTATACTTTCTTCATCTAATATATCCGCCGTAATTTCCATATGAAAATTTGTAATGCCGTTATCATGTTCCATCAAATAGTTCCAAATATGTTTGGCATGAGAAGGGTTTGCATTAAATGTTCTGTCTACAAATTTTACTTGCGGCACTTTTTTATCTAAAAAAAACTGTAAATCTTTTTCCACTCTTTCAGAAGAAAGAAAACGAACGCCCTTTTCAATAGAAGACAAACAATATTGACAACAATAAGGACAGCCTCTTTGGGTTTCATAATATACAATCCTATGTTCAAACTCTGTCATATCATTATAAACAAAAGGTAAATCATCTAAATTTATAGGCATTCTATCTACATTGCTGTAAATTTTTCCGGATTTTCGATAAGTAATGCCGGCTATATCTTCTAATATCACATGACCATAAACCAGCGCCTTTGCCAGTTCATAAAATGTTGCTTCGCCCTCTCCTCTTATCACAATATCAGCCGGTATCTTCTCCAGTGTTCCTACAGCGTCATAAGATACCTCGGGTCCGCCCAGTATAATCAGAACATCGGGTAATATCTTTTTTAAATTGTCAACAATATTTGCTATTTGTTTTATATTCCAAAGGTAACAGGAAAAACAAACCACATCGGGAGCTTTTCCATAAATTTCTTGCAATATAAAATCCTCCTGATGATTTATGGTATATTCTTCTATAAAGATATGCTCTTGTAACTCTTTGGCATATGCTTTTAAACAATGTAATGCTAAAGCAGAATGAATGTATTTTGCATTTAATGCTGTCAGTAGTAATTTCATAAGCATTCTTCCTCTCTTTTTTGCAAAGACAGTGTGATTATACCATGAAATCATTGAAAAGAGCAATAAAACAAAATAAATGTTACACCAAAACCACGTCTGCACTAGCCTAAGGTACATAAAATATCCAAGAACCTAAATGACGTTGACTTTCACTTTCTCCAAGACTTTGTAGTAGTATTTTCTGATACTCTTAAAAGGGTATTCCTATTTTTTTGTATTTCAGTTATCTTCTATTTGATACTGCTTTTCTTATATATTTCTATGTTTAGACCAACTATATTCACATAGTAGTTGTCGCAAAATTTATATTTTAAAATTGGATGTTGGTTAAATAACCTCATGCCATTTTTTGCTTTCAAATATCTCATAAATGATAACACACTTCACTTTTGATGGTATTTTTATACATAATAGGCTATTTTCTATGCCATTGTATGATTTGTATTGCTTTTCATTTACATTGATTTTTTATTATTTTTTGGATATCTTCACGTAATTCATAATCAATGATTTTCCTTTTACATTTTGGAGTAAAAACAATATGATACTTGCACACTCCTTTTGTATGTGCCAAGTTTTTTCTCGCTTGCAGAACAAGACGATTGTAAAAGGTTTACAGTCTTTGATGCCAATATGACAATCAGAACCACGCCTAAAAGACGTGGTTTGCACCAGCCCTATAAGGGCTTATTAAGAGCCAGCGCCTAAATGACGCTGGCTTTCACTTCGTTCAAGCCTTAGTGGTATGATTATCTGCTACCCTTAAAA
>DVLQ01000030.1 GCA_018715395.1 Candidatus Coprocola pullicola
TGCTATATGAGCAATTCAGTGAGTTGAAATATAAATATAGAAACAGAGAATTTTGGTCTAAAGGATATTATGTGGACACAGCAGTAAAAAATGCAGAAAGAATAGCCGAATATATAGCGAATCAATGAAGGAAGGATCAACTGGAAGAACAGCTAACACTGGAATCGGAAAACCCTTTTAAGGGTAGCAGGTAACAGAGGCGCAGTTGGCAGATCAGGTTATGCGTTCACCCATACGCGAGGAATAGAGGGCTATGCCCGCATGAGAAAAACCACCCGCTAGGCGGGTGGATGCTTTTTGATTGAAGGGGAAAATGTGGGTGTCATAGAAGATGTACTTTCTTATGCAGACAGGCAGATAGCAAAAAGCTACAGTCAAAGCAACCGTTACGGTGAAAACAGTTTCGACTGTTCCAGTCTGGTTTACAGAGCATTTGAAGCGGCAGGAGTAAATCCGGTGCATAAAGATACGGGAGGAAAGGTAGATATTAGTTCCAATGAGTGCTATGCAAAGGATTTTGAGTTGATTTATCCTGAAAGCTATAATAAAAAAGGAAATTTTTTTCATACTGTGTATGGAAAACTGTTCCTCTCTTTATCAAAAGTATTTTTATTGCGTTTCTTTTAGAAACTGCTATGTCAGTCAAAATGCTTCTAAATTCCTCATGTTGGCAGAAGAGAATTTCCAATGACTGTAGAAAGAACAAAAATAAAGAGCATACTGCACTTACAGCAGCAAAACAAACAGCAGAAAAATCTACTGAAAGAAGTGTTATTAAAAATGGTCAATTTTATGCAAGAAACAAAAAAGGAAAATTCGAAAGAGAGTGTATAGGAAATATTTTTACTGCATTCTTTTTGAAACTGTTATAAATAGTAGAGAGATTTGCTAACAACAGACAGACATATCTGTTTTTTTATTAGATTTTTTGAGATGTTTAAAAAGCTATGCTAAATAAGAAAGACTAACTATTAAAATCAAATCTAAAAATAAAATTTTTAAATGAATTGCAGAAGTGTATTTCAGATATATTTGAAACTTGAAAACTTCATGACAATAAGAGCATGTTGGCAGATGTTCTCAAAGAGATATATTTATAGGAATGTTAAATGATGAGGATATAGGGTTGTTTTAATTTTTCCATTGCAAAAATAGTTCTTACAAGTTTCTTTGTAACATGGGATAAGGCAACATTGTAATGCTTTTTTTTGAGAAGGGTTCTTTTCTAAGTATGTATACTGAAGGGCTTATCCTAGTAACAAACATATTTGGCAGCATTGTAAAAAGCATATCGAAGATATCTGGAGTCACGCTTCTTTATGTGGGAATGGCAATTATCCAACTTACCTGATTAATATGTAGAGAGATATCTCTATAAAGGCAAGGATTTTATCAGGAGAATCAAAACGGTTAAAGTCACCAATCTCAGCAATAATCATGGTCTCTATTTTATAACTGATTCCTGAGATTGTAAGCAGTGGAGGATTAACTCCCTCCATAATGCGTTTAATCTTGAATTCGACAGCAGTCAGTTCATGGATAAATTAATTCTAGTGATTTTGCAGGCATAATAGAACCGATGAAGTTTTCTGGCAGCCTTACGGAAAAGACTGACGGTATCTTTCCAATAATGCCTACAGGAGTCTTCAAAAAGCAGTTTTGTCAGTCTTGTGATATGCATAAGACAATATGGGAAGCTTCAGAGAATTCAGACAGTAAAGAGTATATAGAAGTTATATGGACAGATGGAATGAGTTTTTCTGGTTCAGGGAAAAGAATATTTACCAGTCTAGAAACAGAGGATTTCAGTTTAGCCCATTTTTTACTTTATTATAATAATAATGAGTAAGTAACTTTAGTTCTTCATTGTGATAAGATGTATCAAGTAGGACTTCAAGTTCATATCAGATACCATCATAGTCACAATGGTACAAGAATCAACTTTATCTGTTTTCGTTTTTCTAGGGCTTAGACTTTATCTGTAAAGATTTGTATGTAAAGGATTGATAATAAAGGCAGCCAGACCTTTATTAAGAAGGGAGCTTAGAAGATTGTAACGATAGTGTTCGGCAGCTTCCAGTTCTATATTTATTTTCGTTAAATCGTCTGAAATGGATTGGATTCTATGAAGCAAAGTATCAAATCCTTGTCTATTATTGGAGATAGTAAAAGGTTTGAATCATATCTGTCCATCTGAGTTTGTGATAAAGCAAACATGCTTATCCTTAGCAACCTCAATTCCTACATGAGTTATAAAAATCTCTTTTAAAAAAATAAAAAATAGATACTGTTTAGAACTACCAATACTCTTTGCGATTGTAATTTCGTTCTAAATAAACTGTTATAGGGTATCTAACTGAATTAACAATGATACAAAGAAACTGTGGTTGGAACCTTTCTTAAACCATCAAGTAGTAGGAGGCAGAACCAATCTACAGTATTACCAAACAGTATAGCATACAAACCCTAGAGAGAGTCTATAAATACTACTACTGTATGATACAAGGAGTAAAGAAAGCAGTTTGGTCAATGGTATAATATAATTTAGCCCTAATTTTGCAATATTATTTAAAAATTGACATTTTTACTGTCCTTTTCCACTGAATGAATATGAAAAAGGAAACAACAACATAGAACAAGAAATGTGTATTGGTTAATATGAGCGTTTGATTTTAAATGATACTTTTTTTGGCATAGTACTGATTCCTATCTGTTTCGTTAGTGTCATTCTTCAAATTCGTTTTCTATATCGATAAAGAGAATGTACAGACCGCAAACATCGCCTTTTTCGTCATATCCAAAATAGCAAGGATACACACCGTCCCCCCAGCCGGAAGAAAATATTAGAATATTACAATCTGTTTTCGGAATTGTCCAATTTGCCCAGTTGCCATATTTTGTTTGATACTGAGGATTTTCTTTGTAGCTTTTTGCTAGAATATCACAGAGTAATGAGTCAATATCTTCACATTCTTCCAGATAGTTTGTATACGCTTCCTGTGTTTGAATATCTGCAATGCAGCCCATACCCGCATCTACGCCAAAGCCGAAAAACCCGCCGTCTTCCCCTACTTGTTCCAAGTTCTCAGTGCCTGTCATACCAAGTTCATATCGGATAGGTTTGCGATTACAGATTTCCACTTTCACACAAGCATATCGGTTACCATATTCCTGATTGGGAATGACACAAATTTTTACTGGGTAGATTCCGGCAGGCACTTTCTGAATGTAAGGCAAAGCGTCTTCCATTTCAATAAATGGATCGCAGGCAAATACAACGCCTGTAGGAAAATGCACGTTGCCTATCTCCAGTATATCAATGTTTATTTCTCCAATCTGCTTTTTTGAGAAATAGGATTCTAAATCAGTGTTACACATCAATTTTTCTTTTACCAACTCATATTTGTCTAACCATTGTTTTGTAATCATTTTACTTCATCCTTTCCAATAAGATATTAAGATATTTGGCGATATCGGAGAACTGTCATATCCAGTCAAAGCGTTATTACTGCAAAGCTTATTTGAAAATGTAGAAATAGATTTACTTGCAGTGGCAAAATATGAGAGGGAACTCTTTGTTCTCCAATATGTTAATATGCAACAGTACAAACAGAGCAGAGTGTTTATTGAGAATATGGTTATATCTGTGATATAAATAGCAGTCCTATAGTACTTGTATGCTATGCTGTGATGATATTCATTCAACCCAAAAACTTGAAGTATTTATCAAATTCTTTTACATCCAACACTTTTTGTATGGATTCAAACACTTTACCATGCTCATGAGGTTGGAATTAAGAGAAGGCATTGCATAAAGAAGATTATTGTATGATATTGATATAGGACATAAGGAATTTGAAGTCATCCTCTATCTTTGCCAGGAAATACACAAGTAACAGAAGGGGACTATGTCAAAAAAAGGTATCATTTAAAATAAAACGCTCATATTAACCCATACCAATATTTGTAGCTATGCTTTTTTCTCTTTTTTTTATATTATGGTCCAAATAATTGCCAGAATTTATGAAGATATTTTCTCCAGATTGCCAAAAGTAAGTCTGATAAGGTCAGGGAAAGTAATATAAAAGTTTGAAACACATTTTTTATACTAATATAAAAAATATCTGACTACATAAATTCCTGATAGACTGTTTGCTTATGTTTATTTTGGGGTACTATATTTTCCATTATAACATATTTTTTGCTAAATATTTTCTTTTAATTTGTATTTTGTGATAAAAAAACAACAACTAAGAAAATTTCTTGAAGAAGTCATTTTCTAAGTTATTGTTTTTTTAGAATAGATGTTAGAAAGAAATGATTTTTATAGCTTATGTTATCCCAATGAAAATAAGTTATTTTTTAAAAAAGGATTGCGCTTGAAAATATTATTAAAATGAGTTTATTTAGAGAGTAATATACAACATTTCAATATTAACAACATATTTTTATTTTGCATATTGGCTTATTGCATAATAGTACTCTATTGGATTTTAGTAAAAACAGTTACAATATCATCAATCAATAATATAACTGTCATAGATCAATGGGGTATAAAATGATGTATATAATGTCCATGGATAACTTATTTGACAGTCGATTTGCTTACTGGCTGGAAGTTAGCAAAAAAATTGAGAGCTAACCGTTAGGTTACAATACCAGTGCTTAATTTTACAATCATCATAACGCTAAAATTGTACTAAATCTCGATTCTACATATTGGCAAATGAAAATAGGTACAAATACTGCATAGATTGTAATTAAAAAGCAGTGGGTTGAGAAGCAAAAGCAAATATAGCTTTTGCTTCATAACTACTGCTGTAAGCATTTAGAGAGAACTTTTCTAAAAAAGAGCTACTAAGTCAATATAAATGTATAGCTGAAGAGATACTTGTATAAACTTTCATTATAATGTCTAATATTTGATTTGTTGTATGTTTCATTTCCAAAAGCCTCATAAGAAATTTGTGTGTCTTTTTAGTTAGGAACCAGTGCTGAGAAAGCAATAGCATGATATTTTGCTGGGGTCACCATATTTTTTCACTAGGATATGGATTAATAATGGAATTTGAATATGTTTGCTTTTGGATGGCATGAAAACATCAATCCTTTTTTATTTTGTTATATAGCGATAGAACATAAATTTTGAAATTCATTTCTAAAAATAATTTCATAAATTTCAATTCATATTTGTTTTTCTGCATTCTATTTCATAGAATATGTTTTTTAGATTATTTTTATCATACTTCTTATGATACTGATTCAACAGAAGTTACAGAAAAGAAGATATAGAAAAATATCTGTAAAATGACGTTATAACAATCAATCTTTTATATATTTCAAAATATTTTTTGAATAAAAATAGAAATTGATAAAGTGGTAATGGATACACATTGCA
>DVLQ01000031.1 GCA_018715395.1 Candidatus Coprocola pullicola
TGTTTAGAAACATTTTGACAAAGCAGTTTTCATAGAAAACGCCAGAAAAATGTTTCTGGCAAAGAGAGAAACGGTTTTTCATGCAAAGCATGAAGAAAATTTCCATATTAGAGAATCTCTTTGCTGTTTAGAAACATTTTGACAAAGCAGTTTTCATAGAAAACGCCAGAAAAATGTTTCTGGCAAAGAGAGAAACGGTTTTTCATGCAAAGCATGAAAAAAATTTCCATATTAGAGAATCTCTTTGCTGTTTAGAAACATTTTGATATAGCAGTTTTCGCAGAAGCAACACTAATATTTAAAAAAAATTAATATTGACATAAGTATGAAATCGTACTATAATCTAATAAGTACGATTTCATACTAAAGGAGGATTTTTATGAATTTTGAACAGAAGCAGGAATTAAGAGAATTCAACTGTTTATATAAAGAAATTGAAAAATTATATCATGATATAGCAATCAAGGCAGGAATGTCTGACAGTTCTTTTTTTATATTATATACCATTGTAGAATTAGGAAACGGCTGTTTGCAAAAAGATGTTTCGGATATGTATTCTATTAACAAACAAACCATTCATTCTTCTATTCGAAATTTAGAGAAAAACGGTTATATATTTTTGAAAAAAGGAAAAGGGCGCAATATGCATATTTATTTAACAGAAGAAGGAGAAAAGCTGATACAGCAAAAAATGATACCAATTATGGAAGCGGAAAATGATGTTTTTACAGCCATGACAGCGCAAGAGAGTAAGGAGTTATTAAGATTAAATAAAAAATATACTGCTTTATTACACCAAAAAATGAGCAGATTTTTATAAGTTAATAGTAAATTGAATGATATGGCAACAACAAGATATATAAATGATGTATAAAGGTAGGGAGAAAAAAATGAAAATACAATTATCTGACCATTTTGGTTATAAAAGATTACTTCGTTTTGTTATATCACCTATTTTGATGATGATATGTACTTCTTTATACAGTATTGTAGACGGTTTTTTTGTATCTAATTTTGTAGGAAAGACAGCATTTGCTGCTGTAAATTTGTATATGCCTTTGATGATGGGAATAGGGGCTTTTGGATTTATGATAGGCGCTGGAGGAAGCGCTATTATTTCAAAAACATTTGGAGAAGGAAAAAAACAGTTGGCAAATGAGTATTTTTCTATGTTAATTTATATCACAATCATATTCGGCGTGATTTGTTCTATAATAGGTTTTTTATTTTTAAAACCTATTATACTGTTTTTGGGAGCAGAAGGAGAACTGATTCAATATTGTATGATATATGGACGTATTTTATTGTTATCTCAAATGACGTTTATGCTGCAAAATGTATTTCAGTTTTTTTTGACTGCGGCTGAAAAACCTGAATTGAGCTTAAAAATATCCATTCTTTCAGGTGTGACAAATATAATTTTAGATTTTGTTTTTATTGTTATTTTTCAGTGGGCAATTGCAGGAGCGGCTATAGCAACAGCCATTGCTCAAGTAGTGGGCGGAGTTGTGCCTCTGATTTATTTTGTTAGAAAAAATGACAGTTGGCTTCGTTTGATAAAAACAAAATGGTATCCTAAAGTTTTATTAAAAACCTGTACAAATGGTTCATCCGAATTGATGACAAATATTTCTTCTTCTATTGTTACAATATTATATAATTTACAGCTTATGAAAATAGCGGGTGAAAATGGCGTTGCTGCTTATGGAGTGATTATGTATGTAAACTTTATATTTTTTGCTGTTTTTATGGGATATTCTATAGGGAGCGCGCCCATTATCAGTTACCATTATGGCGCCTCTAATGATAGTGAGTTAAAAAATTTGTTCCAAAAAAGTTTAAAACTGATAGCCATTACAGGCGTTATCATGTTGGGATTAACGGAAATGCTTGCCGCGTCATTAACAAAAATATTTGTTTATTATGACCAAGATTTATATCATATGACATTGAGAGGATTTCGTTTATATGCTTTTATGTTTTTAGTTTGTGGTATCAATATATGGGGTTCTGCATTTTTTACTGCTTTGAACAACGGCTTGATTTCTGCATTAATTTCTTTTTTGAGAACATTGGTATTTGAAATAGGAGCCGTATTGATTTTACCCATTTATTTGGGAATAGACGGTATATGGCTTTCGGTATTGGTAGCAGAGGTGTGTGCGCTGATTATAACAACAATCTTTTTTGTCGCAAAGAGAAAGCAATATCAATATATTTAAAAAAATAGATTGTTATAAAACAAGCTTTTAAGCAATAGAAATGCTATTGACTTTTATAACCGAACATTTTATAATAAAAACAAGAAAATAAAAAATTCTTCAGGGCAGGGTGTAATTCCCGACCGGTGGTATAGTCCACGAGCGAGTGCAGTGCATTTGCCGACATGGTGAGATTCCATGACCGACAGTGAACATGATGTGATATCATAAAGTCTGGATGGGAGAAGAATAAATGACAGCAATAGGCTATGGTCTTTTTGCTATCCTTTATTTTGCTTGGAAGCAGCCTGAAGGTTTTTAGGCTGTTTTTTTATTGTATATCATAAAAAAACAGTTCGCCAAAAAGCGATTTAGCAGCATAATAAGCTGTAAACTGAAAAATCTCATGCAATACAGTATATCCACAACAAATGGAGGGAAAAAAATGGAAAATATCAAAGCAATTTTTACAAGTTTAAAAACACAACAGCCAAAGCAACAAAAAACAATAAAAACAAAACAAATGGTAGGCATGGCCATGCTGGCGGCTATTTCTATCGTGTTTGTATCTATTATACATTTTCCGCTGTTTCCGGCGGCAGCATTTTTAGAATATGACCCAGCAGATATTCCTATTTTAATTGGAACATTTGCATATGGACCTATTGCAGGATTTCTATTGACGGTTGTAGTTTCCTGTATACAAGGGTTTACAGTCAGTGCAGGAAGCGGCGTGATAGGTATTGTTATGCACATTGTGGCAACAGGCAGCTGCGCATTGATTTGCGGCACAATCTATCAGAAAACAAAAACTAAAAAAGGTGCGGCAGTTGCATTGGCTGTGGGAGCTGTGACAATGACAATTGCTATGGTGATTATGAATTTGATATTGACTCCCCTTTTTATGGGAGCGCCCATTGAAACGGTTATGGCAATGCTGGTACCCATTATCATTCCTTTTAATCTTTTAAAATCAATTATAAATTGTTTTGTTACATTTTTATTATATAAATCTATTTCTCATATATTAAAAGGTGTGGAAAAGAAATAAAACGGATTTTTATGATAGAGGAAAAACCTCTATCATTTTTTATAGATGAATTGATAAAAATAGAATAGATCAAATCTACTGATATAAAAAAGAATGCAATTTTTTATTTTTTGTCATAAAAGAAGTTTTTTATTGTCATAGACTTTGTTTATGAATATAATAATATTGAGGCTGAAAATATAGACTAAATAACCAAAAGAGAGCATATATTTTTCAGAGGATAATATTGCTCTCTATTTTTGTATGTTTTACAGAGCAAGCCTCTTATCAAAATGCTGTAATACAGAAAGAAGGTATGATATGAATAAGAAAACAGTTGCAGTTGTATTTGGGGGACATTCAACAGAACATGAAGTTTCCAGAAATTCAGCTTTTACAGTAATTTCAAATATGGATGAAGAAAAATACTTTATTATACCCATTGGTATTACAAAACAAGGACAATGGCTGATATATAATGGTCCTGTAGAACACATTAAAACAGGAGAATGGGAAAAATATGGCACGCCGGCTATTATTAGTCCAGATGCTACACAAAAATGTATTTTAAAAATAGTGGGAGGAAAAATAAAAGAAATTCCTGTAGATGTTATTTTTCCGGTGCTTCATGGCGCATGGGGAGAAGATGGAACCATACAAGGTCTTTTTGAAATGGCTCAGATTCCTTATGTGGGAGATGGTGTGCTGACTTCCGGTATAAGCATGGATAAAGTGTTTACAAAAATGGTTGCAGAAAATGCCGGTATCAAACAAGCAAAATATTTATGGTTTTATAAAAAAGAATTGCAAAATCATCAAGCAATAATAGAAAAAATAGAAAAAGAATTAAAATATCCCTGTTTTATTAAACCGGCAAATGCAGGCTCTTCTGTAGGCATTACAAAAGCCCATAATCAAGAGGAACTAAAAGAAGCACTTTTTTATGCAGCAAAATTTGATAAAAAAATCATTGCAGAGGAGTTTATAGAAGGAAGAGAAGTAGAATGTGCTGTGCTCGGAAATGAAAATCCTATAGCAAGCTGTGTGGGAGAGATACTGTCTGCAGCAGAATTTTATGATTATGATGCAAAGTATAATAGTCCCGAATCAAAAACGGTGGTGCCTGCTGATATGCCGGAGGAGATTACAGAAAAAATAAAACAAGTAGCTCTTCAAATATATCAGGCAGTGGAAGGTACAGGGTTGGCTAGAGTAGATTTTTTTGTAAAAAAGGATACAAACGAGGTAATATTCAATGAATTAAACACAATGCCAGGCTTTACTACAATTAGTATGTATCCTATGCTTTGGCAAGCGGAAGGAAAAACAAAAACAATGTTAATTGATGAATTGATTACATTAGCAATTACAAAAGAACAATACAAGGGGCATGCCTAATATACAGGCAGGAGGAAAAAATATGGATACAAGACCTATCGGCGTATTTGATTCCGGCGTAGGAGGTTTGACAGTTGTAAAGCAGATGATTAAAACAATGCCAAATGAAAATATTATTTATTTTGGAGATACGGCAAGAGTACCTTATGGTACAAAATCCCAAAAAGCGGTTACGAAGTTTTCAAAACAAATTGTACGGTTTTTGCTTACAAAAGAGGTAAAAGCGGTGGTCATTGCTTGCAACACAGCCAGCTCCAATAGTTTGGAGGAACTTCAGCAAACATTTGAAATACCTATTTTTGGCGTTGTCAAATCCGGAGTGGAGGAAGCCATTGATTCTACAAAAAATAAAAAAATCGGAATTATCGGCACAACAGCTACAATACGCAGCAAGGCTTATGAAAGGCTCATTGCACAATCAGATCATACTATAAAAGTGTATGCAAAATCCTGTCCACTTTTTGTATCTCTTGTAGAAGAAGGATGGACAGAAAATACTGTTACAAAATTAACGGCAGAAAATTATTTGAAAGAATTGATAGAAAAGGGAATTGATTCTCTTGTATTAGGGTGTACCCATTATCCTTTGCTAAAAAAATGTATTGGAGAAACAGTGGGAGAAAATATCAAACTGGTAGACCCAGCAAAGGCGACAGCTAAAATGATAAAAACATTTTTGACAGAAAAAAAAATGCTTCAAAAAAAAGATAATATTGCCAAACATTTTTTTTATATTAGCGATGCTACGGATACATTTGATATTATGTGCAAAAAGGCGTTGAAGAAAGAGTATATACCAGAGATTATTGATATTGAATCATATTAAAAAAAGAAGGATAATAATCCTTCTTTTTTTATTGGTAAACAAATAAAAATACCTTGACTATGCCCAAAGAATCAGTAAGCTTTAGCTTCAAACAAAAATATCCTATGCTATTTTGAGTCTACCAAGACACAATATAGTATAAATGGTTTGATACATACAAGTAAATATCATATTATATACCTGTCAAAGTATGTAATACAATACTATATGAAAAAATGAAAATTCAAAGAAAATACTTAGATAATGATTTGAAAGAAAAGTAATAGAAATGATAGCGGCAGAATGTTGTTTAGATTATATACATATGCTCATTGGTATACACCACCCAAGTACAATGTGTCAGAAATAGTTGGATATTTGAAAGGGAAAAGTTCTCTCATTATTTTTGATAGATACGCAAACTTAAAATATAAATATGAAAATAGAAGGTTTTGGTGTAGAGGATATGGCGTTGATACCGTTGAGAAAAACACAAAAAATATTGTGAATCATCAGTGAAAGCAAGACTGGATGGAAGATTAAATCAGTTTCAGTGATCCGTTTACAGGTGAAAAGTAAAAGCAAATAAAAATAGCCGCCAGAGGCATCAGTTGAGGAAGTAGAGGGTTTGACGGATTTTTAAAGTGATTATAAGCATTGCTGGTAACAGCCTTTTCTAAGGACCGAGCAAACCATGGGCTAAGCCTACTGATTGTATAAAGCATAGATGTATAGTTCAAAAAAGTTTTCTGGTGTTGAGATAGAAGCAAAAGTTCCTTTTCATTATCATAAAATTGCAGTCTGCCGATTGCAAAAAATAGTGGTTCTGTTCATTTAATATCAAGATAAAAATACAGAAAAAATTTTTAAAAATGTAATTTCAAAAAAGAGCATACAAATAAAAGAGAATACCTGAAAAATTTTTTTAAAATCAAAACCAGTGTTTTGATTGTTCTTGAGAATATATAACACCTGCAACAGAAGAAGGCGATTGTTTAAACAAATAAAAATGGCTATGGACAAAATGATTGTAAAACAAAAAATTAGAAATGATATCCAAAGCAGATTGGATACCTATAATTATCTTTTCCATAATGATAAAGCAGATGAGAAAATTAATGAAGACAAAAAATAGCAAAATTTTTGAAAGTAATTTTTATATTTATGCATAGAAACAGGGTTTTAGTTCATTTTATTGTACTTTCAAATAAGGAGCTGTTGTTTATATCATTTTCATGTAACAGAATGAAAACAGTAAAAAGCAGGTTTGTATATGGTAATTAGGGATATACATAGTTTATACATATAAAATAAAACTGTAAATATCATATTGTATTTGCGTTGCACTATAGAAGAGGGGTATTTTATTAGGAAAGGGATTGAGGAAATTATGTAAATGGAAAGAGGCGAATATATGAAAGATGAAAGCATGTCCAGATGATGTGTCTATGCTGATGAAGATACTGCCTAAAATGAGTGTGTCAAATTTTATGGGGAATTTTCAAAGGAAAAAGCAGTACCATGTGATAGGAACAATTTCGTGAGTTGAAACAAAAATATAGAAACAAATCATTTTATGATATTGATATAACAGCAAAAAATGCAGATACCATATAGCAAAGTAATGAAAAGAAGAACAACTAGGGCAACAACTGACACTGGAATTGAAAAAACTTTTTAACGGTGGCAGACAATACAAATGCAGTTAGCAGACTAGATTATGCGTTTACATATAAGCCAGGAACAGAGGGTTATGCCCACATAGCAAAAACCACCCGTCTAGCGGGTGGGTATTTTTTAAGCTTCTATACCTTTCATAGTCAATGAAATTCTCTTTTTTACCATATCTACATTTAATACTTTTACTTTAACCACATCTCCTACATGAACGGCGTCTAAAGGGTGCTTAATATAGCCGTCGGAAATTTCCGAAATATGTACTAATCCATCTTGATGCACGCCAATGTCTACAAATGCGCCAAAATCAATAACATTTCTGACTGTTCCTTTTAATATCATATCAGGCTTTAAATCCTCCATAGAAAGTACATCGCTGCGTAATACGGGAGGAGGCAATTCTTCACGGGGGTCACGGCCGGGTTTTTCCAATTCTTTTATAATATCTTCTAATGTAGGTACGCCAATGCCCAATTCTTCTGCTGTTTTTTCAAGAGAAGATATTTTTTGAGATAAATTTTTGACGGCTTTTTGTTTAACATCTTCCAAAGAATAGCCTGCTGCTTTTAAAAGAGCTTCTGCCGCTTTGTAGCTTTCGGGGTGTACTCCTGTGTTATCCAATATAGTATTGCTTTCAGGTATTCTCAAAAAGCCTGCGCATTGTTCAAATGCTTTTGGTCCCAGTTTTGGTACTTTTAACAATTCTTTTCTTGTCTGAAATTTTCCATTTTCTTCTCTATATTTTAATATATTTTTTGCAACGGTGCTGCTGATACCCGCTACATAAGAAAGTAAAGAAGGAGAAGCGGTGTTTAGGTCTACTCCCACAGCATTTACACAGCTTTCTACAACGCCGCCTAAGGCTTCTCCCAGACGTTTTTGATTCATATCATGTTGATATTGTCCTACGCCAATGGATTTTGGGTCTATTTTGACAAGCTCTGCAAGAGGATCTTGCAAACGACGACCAATGGAAACAGCGCTTCTTAATGCTACATCAAACTCCGGAAATTCTTCTGCGCCAAGCTTGGAAGCAGAATATACAGAAGCTCCTGCTTCATTGACAATCACATAAAAAACACTGCGCTCAAGTGACTTTAACAATGTTTCTGCCACAAAAAGCTCTGATTCACGGCAAGCTGTACCGTTGCCAATGGCAATCACATCTACATGATACTGTTCAATCATAGACTTTAGCTTGTTTTTTGCCTCTTCTGTCTTTTTTTGGGGAGCAGTAGGGTAAACTACGGCTGTATCCAATGTTTTACCTGTCTGGTCGATTACAGCAATTTTACAGCCTGTACGAAAAGCAGGGTCCAATGCCAGTACCACTTTATCTTTGATGGGTGGCTGCAATAAAAGTTGTTTCAAATTTTCACGGAATACTTTGATGGCATTTTCTTCTGCTTGTTCTGTCATATCATTTCTGATTTCACGTTCTAAAGAAGGGGCAATGAGTCTTTTGTAACTGTCTGCAATCACTTCTTGAAGCAATTGTTTTGTATTGCTTTGAGGAAGAATAATTTTGTATTCTAATTTTTGAAGCAATTTATTTTCCTCTTCCGGTATAATTTTAACAGTGAGAAAATCTTCTTTTTCCCCTCTATTGATTGCCAGTACTCTGTGTCCTGCCACTTTTTTAATAGGTTCTTGAAAGCAATAGTACATTTCATAAACAGATTGTTTTGTATCATCTGTTGCTTTGGCAGTCAAAAAGCCGTTTTTTATGATTTCTGTACGAAGAAGCTTTCTAAAATCGGCGTTATCAGAGATACGTTCCGCTAAAATATCTTTTGCACCGGCAATGGCCTCTTCTATGGTTTGCACACCCTTTTCGGTATCTAAAAAAGGTTGTGCCATATGCTCTAAAGTGTCGGATAGTTTTTGTATCCATATCAAATCAGCTAAGGGTTCCAATCCCTTTTCTTTGGCAATGGTAGCTCTGGTACGACGTTTTGGACGAAAAGGACGATAAATGTCCTCAATTTCTGTCATAGTTTGTGCAATAGAAAGCTTTTGTGCGATTTCTTCCGTTATATTGCCTTGTTCTGTAATGATGTTTTTGACTTGTTCTCTTTTTTCTTCTAAATTACGTAAATAGGAAAGTCTTTCGGAAAGACTGCGTAATATCTGGTCGTCAAGAGAACCTGTCATTTCTTTTCTGTAACGAGCAATAAATGGAATGGTATTGCCTTCATCAATAAGTTTTATTACATTTTCCACTTGTGCAGCCTTTAATTGAAATTCCTGTTGTAATTTGTATTGTATTTCCATGATTTCCTCCTAATTTTTTTCTGATAAATCAATTCGCTTTTTGCAATTTTCAGCACTGTAAAGCAAACGATATTTGAAAACAACACCCGGTATTTTTTGTGCCAATCCTCTTACAAGCAGGTAGTCTAAGTGAGCCATAGTTTCGCCTACGGCAAACCATCTTTGTGTGATGGGAAAATCTTCCCAGCATTTTCCTCTCATAGACCATTTCATAAAAGAGGCTGTTTCATAAGCAGTTAAGGGTTGGTTTTGAGCTAAAATGTCAATGGTGTTTTCTAAACGAATTTTATGATGTTCTATGATTTGGTCGATTCTTTCATAAACATTCATATGATTTTTTCTATGAGCCGGCAGAGCCAACTGAATGGGTATTTTTTTGATTTTATAAAGACTTTGTATATAATCTCCCAAAGAATCTTTTACGCCAATCCAAGAAGTGATATTTGGCGTAATATCAAATAAAATATGGTCAGCTGTAAATAAAATCTGTTCTTTTTCTATATAAAGGCACATTTGTCCGGGAGTATGTCCCGCAACCAATATTGTTTTTAATGTACAATCGCCAATTTGAAGGGTATCTCCGTCATACATCATAATTGCTGGAAAAACACCGCTGGGAGCAAAGCTTCTGGCAGGATTTGTGTTACGCAGCGCCGTAGTATATTCTTTAGGAAAGCCTTCCTGTTCAAATCTGTGTTCTGTTTGAATCCAGGTATCCCCTACAGTAGTATCTACAAAATAGTCATAATCTGTTTTTCCCATATAAATAGGGCAGTTTTTTCCTTGCATTAAATTGTAAACAAGCCCTGTATGGTCAGAATGAAGATGTGTCAAAAAAAGAGAAGTATGACAAAAATCAACTCCTAATTCTGAAAGACCTTCCTCCATAGCTTGTTTACATTCCGGACGATTAAAGCCTGTATCAATAATGAGGGTTTCTCCTTTTGACTGCAAAACATAACAGTTTAGATTTTTTAATGGATTATCCGGCAAAGGAATATGTATTTGAAAAATAGTAGGCTTATCATTTATTTTTGTTACCATAAAAAGACAACTCCTTTTTTAAACTTCATTATACGTTTTTTTTGTCATATTCTCAACTAATAAATTGAATGTGCCATAAAAGAAAGTATAACAAAATAAAAAAAGATGATCAAATAGTAGTAAAAATTGGAAATAGAAAATAGATTCTTTTGATTTAATATGAAAATAAAAATGCAGAAAATACTTTTAAAAATAGAATCAAATAGCCCACAAAAAAAGCAAACACCTAAAAATTTTTAAAAATAAAATGGGTGTTTTGATAGTTGTTGAGAGTATGTAACACCTACAACAGAAGCAGGCGTTTGTCCAGAAAAAGAAGAAGGGATATGGATAAAATAAAAAATTAGAAATGAGATTTAAAGTGGATTTGATATCTATAATAATATTTTTCATAACAATAAATCCAATGAAGAAAAATAATGAGGATAAAAATGTTTACAAAGTAAAATTTTATGTAGTAACAGTTTTTTTTCTAGGAGAAACAGTGTTTCAATCCATTTTCAATAAGGAGCTGTTGTCTACATTATATTAAATGAACAAAATCTAAAAATAGATTCTGTTCATTTAATATGAAAATAAAAATGCAGAAAAGACTTTTAAAAATAGAATCAAAGAGTATACAAAAAAAGCAAACAGCTCGCAAAATTTTTTAAAAATAAAAACCAATGTTTTGATTGTTATTGAGAGTATATGACTCCTACAACAGCAGCAGGCGTTTGTCCAGAAAAAGAAGAAGGGATATGGATAAAATAAAAAATTAGAAATGAGATTTAAAGTAGATTTAATATCTATAATAATATTTTTCATAACAATAAATCCAATGAAGAAAAACAATGAAGACAAGAAATAACAAAATCTTTATAAACAATTTTATGTAGTAACAGTTTCTTTCTAGGAGAAACAATGTTTTAGTTCATTTTCAATAAGGGGCCGTTGTCTATATTATTTTAATATAACAAAATCCAAAAATAAAATAAAAGAAACAAATGTTGTGTTGTTGAAAGAAAATAAGAGATTTCAATGTTTTATAGTATTTAAGGATAAGATTGTTATAATTATTTTTTGTATTTTTTATATCTCTTTTTTGACGAATAGTATAATGTGTTTTATATTTTTTTTGAAAAAATAGCTTTATTATATAGTCTGTAAACAGATAACTTTTGTAAAAATGATATAAAAAATAAACAAAAAAATTTTGTAAAAGAAAATAGAAAATAAATTATTTTTTTGGGTTACTTATTAAAAAACAATAAGAAATTTTTTTGTTCATAATTTATTCATAAATTTGTTATATACTTGTAAAATAAATAACAATTATTTGGAGGGGAAATTCTGTTGAAAAAATTTTTTATTGGTATAATAGCTTGTCTTCTAACCATTTCTTTTAGTATGCCATCTACCATACCGGCGGAAGCAAAAACATTACAGCAACTACAAGCAGAGCGTTCTCAGTTGCAAAAGAAAACAGAAGAAGCAAAAAAGAATTTGGAACAGGCAAAGAAAAATAAAGAATCTGTAGAAGCAGAAATTGCCGCATTAGATCAGACATTAAATGCCGCAAACGCTCAACTGGAAAAAGTAGAGGCAGATTTGGCAGAAGTGCAAAAGCGTTTGGAAGAATCAAAACAAATGTTGGCACAAGCCACTGAAAATAAAGAAAATCAGATGGAAGTTTTTGGACAGCGTGTGAAGTTTATTCATGAAAATGGTACTACAGGTTATTTAGATGTTATTTTAGAAGCAAAAGGTTTTAATGACCTTTTAATGCGCATGCAACATGTAGAAGAAATTATGAATTATGACAACAATTTGTTAAATGAATTAAAAGATACAGAAGAAGTCATTCGTCAAAAAACAGAAGATGTGGCACAAGAAGAAAAAGAGACTTCAAAATTAGTAGAAGAACAAAAAATAACATTAGCCAGTTTGGAAAGTTTGAAAGCAGAAAAATCTGCCACTATGAAAGCCTATGAACAAGATGAGGCAAAGTATGACCAAATTGTAAAAAGCAATGAAGCTGCCAGCCAAGAAGTAGCAAGGCTGATTGCCCAAGCAACAGCCGCCGCTGCCAGCAGTGGAGGAGAAGAAGTGGTATATACGGGAGGAAAATTAAATTGGCCTGTACCATCAAGAGCAGCCTCCAGTTCCAGTTTAAGCAGTGGTTTTGTTAATAGAAAAAGACCCATTGGAAGCGGCTGGGAAAAACATACGGGATATGATATTCCGGCTGCCTATGGCGCAAATATTGTAGCGGCAGAGGGCGGTACTGTTATCACAGCAGGATGGGTAAATGGATATGGGAATACAGTTATGATTAATCATGGCGGCGGTATTGTAACATTGTATGGTCATAATTCCAGTTTAACAGTATCAAGAGGACAAAAGGTAACAAGAGGACAAACTATAGCAAAATGTGGCAGTACAGGAAATTCTACAGGAAATCATTGCCATTTTGAGGTACGTGTCAACGGAAGTCCTGTTAATCCGGCGTCTTATTTGGGTGTAGCTAATATTTCAGTATGATTTTTGCTTTCTTTGAATATTGGTATTTGATATGATGAAATATTACAATTTGAATATAATGATTTTCAATTGATTATTTTTTAAAATTGGAAAGTCAGATGGAGTACAAAAAATATTATTTGTAGTATACTTATAATAATAACTTTTGTTGTTATAGAAAAATATGTATTTTAAAAAAATAAGCACAATATTATGCTTTAACAAATTTTATGAAATGAAAAAGAGAACTTATTTACAACAAGAAAAGCATTACAGAAATAAGCTGTAATGCTTGAGGGTGTCAATAAAGTGGACAATATTTCGCCAAAGACTCATTTCATTCAAATATTTAACGAGTAGAGGGAAGTTTGTTTCAAGGACATAAATACACTGAAACTAGCGATGTTCCTTGTAAGAAGTAAATTCCTGCTGAAAATTGGATTTGAGAAACGCTTGGTTTTCCCAACTTTTTAGCTGTATTACATTTATAATATGGTTTGGATACACTCTGAGCATTATAGAAATAAGCTGTAATGCTTGAGGGTGTCAATAAAGTGGACAATATTTCGCCAAAGACTCATTTCATTCAAATGTTTAACGAGTAGAGGGAAGTTCGTTTTAGGGACATAAATACATTGAAACTAGCTATGTTCCTTGTGGGAAGTAAATTCCTGCTGGGGATTGGATTTGAGAAACGCTTGGTTTCTGCAACTTTTTCGATGTATTACATTTATAATATGGTTTGGCTACACTCTGAGCATTACAGAAATAAACTGTAATGCTTTTTTATGGCTGCTTTAGCTTAACAAAACCCCTAGTTCTACTAGGGATAAAAAATACTTTAGCACATGAAAAATGAAATAAAAAGTACTGTATATTCCAAATGTAGATGCCAATATCATATAGTGTTTGCACCAAAATATAGAAGGAAAGCGATATACAAAGAATGAAGAGCAAATATATAATCATTAGAAAATTGTACGAAGAAAAAGGTTGAGATTATCGAAGCACAATTGTGTCCTGATTATATTCATATGCTAGTCAGTATACCACCATATCTGGGTATAGCACAGTTTATAATATTAAGAGAGTGGTGATGATATTTGACAGATATGCTAATTTGAAACATAGATATAAGAGAAGAAACTTTTGCACGAGAGGATATTTTGTAGATACAGTAGGACGAAATGAAAAGGCAATAAAAGAATATATAAAAAATTAGTGGAAAGAAGATAACAGATCAAATATTATGAAAAGGGTACACAGACCCATTTATAGTAGCAGAGGAGAATAAACAAAAATAGACAGCCATTTTTAGTGGCTGTCTATAATTGTAATGCCATATCAAATATTCAATATTCCCTTTTAGGAAATAAGTACGTAATACTCCTTCTAGAGAGTGTTCAAAACACTAGTTTACTAGTGGTTTTGATTGTATTAAAAATTGATAATATAAAATTTTTAGTTTTACTAGGAGATAAAAAAGGGAAAGTCTTAGTAAATAGAAAAATGTTTCTATGCATACAATAAAAATAATTTAGTAAAAAAAGTATAGCAAAGTTTTGTAAATTAATATGGAAAATAAGAATGTAAATATTGTAGCGAAGTATATTTCAATTATATATAGATTGATAGAAAATAACGTTATTTAACAAGCTGAATATATATAAAATTTTTGGAAAAGAATATTGAAAAGGGTATGATATCAATACAGTACAAAAGAAATAAAAAATATATTCAAAAAGAAAGGATAGAACAATTTGATAAACGGCTAAATCAATATATGAATTCATTTATACTATACATTATTAAAAAATGCTCCCAGAAAGGGAGCGATTTTTAATAAAATATGATGATAATATCATTTAATGTATTTTTGAGAATATTATGATAGCA
Source organism: Candidatus Coprocola pullicola (assembly GCA_018715395.1). Classification (GTDB taxonomy): domain Bacteria; phylum Bacillota; class Clostridia; order Lachnospirales; family Anaerotignaceae; genus Coprocola; species Coprocola pullicola. The sequence goes on from DVLQ01000031.1 coordinate 14,828, forward strand.
GATAGATGGTAAAGTCAAATCATCTACTTTTGATTAATCCTGAAAAAGTGCTGTAGAATAGTATCTGTCGCCGGAATCTGGTAATAATACAACAATTGTTTTATTTTCTTCTTTTTTTGCCAATTCTATTGCAGCGTGAAGTGCAGCTCCGGAAGAGATTCCTACAAGAATCCCTTCTGTTTTTGCAAGCTCTTTTGCGGCAGAAAAAGCATCATTGCCTGCAACAGTTGAAACAGCATCATAAATGGAAGTATTTAATACAGTTGGAACAAATCCTGCGCCAATGCCTTGTATTGGATGAGGTCCTTTTTTTCCTTGAGAGAGAACAGGAGAATCGGAAGGCTCTACAGCAATAATTTTAATATCTGATTTTTTTGATTTTAAGTATTCTCCAACCCCGGTAATTGTACCGCCTGTACCAACTCCGGCAACAAAATAATCCACCAGACCATCTGTATCCTCCCAAATTTCGGGTCCGGTAGTATTTTTGTGCATTTGAGCATTGGCAGGATTGTCAAATTGTGCAGGGATAAAGCTATTGGGGATTTCTTTTGCTAATTGTTCTGCTTTTTCAATAGCGCCTGCCATACCCTTTGCTCCTTCTGTCAATACAATTTCCGCACCATAGGCTTTTAATATATTTCTTCTTTCCACACTCATTGTTTCAGGCATAGTCAGTATAATACGATATCCTTTTATAGCAGCAATAGAGGCTAAGCCAATGCCTGTATTTCCGCTAGTTGGTTCTATGATAACAGTATCTTTATTCAAAAGACCCTGTTTTTGGGCAGTTTCAATCATACCCATTGCGGCTCTGTCTTTTACGCTGCCTGTAGGATTGAAATATTCTAGTTTTAAAAGAAGCTTTCCTTTTAGATTTAATTTTTCCTGCAAACGAACAGGTTCTAAAAGGGGTGTTTTTCCAATTAATTCTAGTGTGCTTTTGTAAATTATCGCCATAATTAAAACCTTCTTTCTGAAATAATCCTATTATTTTGATATGAATTATTTTTTGGTATTATATGCCGTATTTTATCATTTGTCAATATTTTTTTAAAATCTAAAGTATGGTATATTTTACTAAATTTTTATGATAAAAAAGAAAAAGGAT
>DVLQ01000032.1 GCA_018715395.1 Candidatus Coprocola pullicola
TCCTTTTCACTATATTTCTTGCAGTTGGCAGACCGCAATTGTATTATAGTGAAAAGGAGTTTTTACTTCTACCTCAACGCCAGAAGGCTTTTTTGAACCACGCGTCTAACGCGTGGTTTTCTCTATACAAAAAAGGCACAGATTTTCATCTGTGCCCTATTTCTTACTTGCAAGTATTATTTTGCTTCAGCCAATCTCTTATAAGATTCTAATCTCGCTTTAGCATCTTCTTCACATTGTCTGAATAATTCTTCAGCCGCTTCTGGGAATGTTCTTTGCAATGCACTATAACGTACTTCGCTTAATAAGAAATCTCTAAAGCTATCTTTAGGTTCTTTAGAATCTAATATAAATGGATTCTTTCCTTGTGCTTTCAATTCTGGATTAAATCTATACATATGCCAGTAACCTGCATCTACAGCACGTTTAATTTCAGTTTGCGCACCGGCCATACCGCCTTTTAATCCATGGTTAATACATGGAGCATATGCGATGATCAAAGAGGGTCCTTGATATTTTTCAGCTTCTACCAATGCTTTTACAAGTTGATTTTTGTCAGCTCCCATTGCAACTTGTGCAACATATACATAGCCATAGCTCATTGCCATCATGCCAAGGTCTTTTTTCTTAATTCTCTTACCAGAAGCAGCAAACTGTGCCACTGCACCAGTTGGTGTTGCTTTGGAAGACTGACCGCCTGTGTTAGAGTAAACTTCTGTGTCAAATACCAATACATTAATATCTTCACCAGAAGCTAATACATGGTCAAGACCGCCGTAGCCAATGTCATAAGCCCAGCCATCTCCGCCAAATACCCATTGTGATTTTTTCACAAGCTGGTCTTGGTTTTCTAATACATAAGCAACAATATTTTTTGCTTCTGCATCACTGCCGGCATATTCTGCCAATTTTGCTAACAATGCTTCAGATGCTTCTCTGGAAGCGTCTCCATCATTCATTGTTTCAATCCATTTATCTACCACATCTGCAACAGAGGCATCAATACCTTTTAATGTTTCCAGTTTGTCTTTTAAACCATTTCTCATCTGTTTTACAGCAGAAAGCATACCAAGTCCATATTCAGCATTATCCTCAAACAATGAGTTTGCCCAAGCAGGACCTCTTCCGTCTTTATTTACTGTATATGGCATAGATGGTGCAGAACCACCCCAGATAGAAGAGCAACCTGTTGCATTTGCAACATACATTCTATCTCCAAACAGCTGTGTTACCAATTTTGCATATGGCGTTTCTCCACAACCAGCACAAGCGCCGGAGAACTCCAATAATGGCTGTTCAAACTGACTTCCTTTTACAGTGCCTTTATTCAAAGGATTTACTTTTGGAGCCACTTTTTGTACTGCATAATCCCAGTTTTCGATTTCAACTTCCTGTGTTGCAATTGGTTTCATAATCAATGCTTTTCCAGGTGCAGGACAAACTTCAGCACAGCTGCCGCATCCAAGACAGTCTAAACTGGATACCTGTACTCTAAATTTCAAACCTTCTGCATTTTTCAGACCTTTTGGTGCTACTGTAACAAATCCTTCTGGAGCTGCCGCCGCTTCTTCTTCTGTCAAAAGGAATGGACGAATAGAAGCATGAGGGCATACATAAGAGCATTGATTACATTGTATACATTTATCTGGCTGCCATTCAGGAACATCTACTGCAACGCCGCGTTTTTCATATGCTGCTGTACCGCATGGGAATGTGCCGTCTTCTCTGCCATTAAATACACTAACAGGCAGTTTGTCGCCTTCTTGTGCATTCATAGGATCTACTACATTTTTGACAAACTGTGTTTTTGGTCTTTCTGCTTTTGCTTCACCATCTACAGCATTTGCCCAAGATGCTGGTACTTCAATTTTTACAGCTCCATCAACGCCTTTATCAACAGCCGCATAGTTCATGTTAAGAATCGTATCGCCTTTTTTACCATAAGATTTTGTAATGGCTGCTTTCATATATTCTACAGCTTGCTCAATTGGAATAATATTTGCCAGTTTAAAGAAAGCCGCCTGCAATACAGTGTTGATTCTGTTGCCCAGACCAATTTCTTTTGCAATATCTGTACCATTAATTGTATAGAAATTAATGTTCTTTTGCGCTAATTGTCTTTTGATGCTTGCTGGTAATTGTTCTTCCAATTCTTCTGGAGTCCAAACTGTATTTAACAAGAATGTGCCGCCTGGAAGTAAATCAGAAACCATATCGTACAAATGAACATATTCTTGTTTATGACAAGCTACAAAATTCGCTGTTTTTACGAGATATGTGGAACGGATTGGTTTTTTGCCAAAACGTAAGTGGGATTGTGTGATACCGCCGGATTTTTTAGAGTCATAGCTAAAATATGCCTGTGCATACATATCTGTGTGGTCTCCAATGATTTTGATGGAGTTTTTGTTAGCGCCTACTGTACCGTCAGCTCCCAATCCCCAGAATTTGCAGCTGATTGTACCGTCATTTCCTGTAACGTCCACTTCTTCTCCAATTTTAAGAGAACGATTTGTTACGTCATCCACAATACCCATTGTAAAGTGATTTTGTGGTTTGTCCAATTTTAAGTTTTCATATACTGCAATAAATTGTGCAGGCGTTACGTCTTTGGATCCCAAACCGTAACGTCCAGCAATAATTGTTGGAGCCTGTTCCGCTTCAAACATTGCTGTACAAACATCTTGATATAATGGTTCGCCCAATGCGCCGGGTTCTTTTGTTCTGTCCAAAACAGCAATTTTCTTTACTGTTTTTGGAATGACAGAAAGCAACTTTTCAGCAACAAACGGTCTAAACAAATGTACTTTTACAAGACCTACTTTTTCGCCTTTTTCTCTTAAATAGTCTATTGTCTCTTCAATGGCTTCACAAGCAGATCCCATAGCAATAATAATGCGTTCTGCATCTTCAGCACCATAGTAATTAAACAAATCGTATTTTCTGCCTGTAATTCTGCTGATTTCTTTCATATATTCTTCTACAACTGCGGGAAGTGCGTCATAGAATTTATTTGCTGCTTCTCTTGCTTGGAAATAAATATCAGGATTTTGCGCTGTACCTCTGATAACAGGGTGTTCTGGATTTAATGCATTTCTTTTAAATCTATTTAATGCATCCCAGTCAAGAATTTTTGCTAATTCATCATAGTCAATACATTCGATTTTTTGAATTTCATGGCTTGTTCTAAAACCATCAAAGAAATGTAAGAAAGGAACTCTGCCTTTAATTGCAGAAAGATGTGCTACAGAAGCCAAATCCATAACTTCTTGCACACTGTTTGAAACCAACATGGCAAAGCCGGTTTGACGGCAAGCCATAACGTCGGAATGATCTCCAAAGATAGATAACGCCTGTGCCGCCAATGCACGGGCTGTTACATGAAATACACCCGGAAGTAATTCGCCTGCAATTTTATACATATTAGGAATCATCAACAAAAGTCCCTGAGATGCTGTATAAGTTGTTGTCAATGCCCCTGCCGCCAAAGAACCATGCACTGTACCTGCCGCACCTGCTTCAGACTGCATTTCAACTACCTTCACAGTTTGACCAAACAGGTTCTTTTTGCCATTTGCAGCCCAGTCGTCTGTTTTTTCAGCCATTGGGGAAGATGGAGTGATGGGGAAAATACCAGCTACTTCTGTAAATGCATAGGAAGCAAATGCAGCCGCTTCGTTTCCGTCCATAGTTTTCATTACTTTAGACATAAATCTTTCCTCCTTAAAATGAAATTACTTTGCTAACTTTTTGTTTTAACACTTTGTATTAAAAAACTGTTCTTTAAAACAATTTTAGCCATATAAAAGTAGTATAGCATTGCTTGTCAAAACAACATTATTTTGGTAAGTTTGTCTGTATAAATATCGAAAATGCATTGCTATACTGCCAATGAATAAATTATACATTTTTTTTTTATATTTTTCAATGGAAATTATACAAAAAAATTTACATTTTTTATTTTATACAGCATAAAAAAAGGAAGTCATTCATATTATCTATATCATGCTTCCTTTTTTTTAAATAATAGTATTATTTTCTATTTTGATTCTTTTTTTATTGCATAAAATCTACTTTTTTATTTTTATAAAACTATATTTGCTGTTGTGGCTGATTTTCTACCAGCAAAAATTGATAATTATTTTTCAATATATTTTTTAATTTTGCAAAAGAAACAGTATATTCTTCATATTGTCCCTGTTCATTTTCCCAAAAAACAACCAACCCTCTATTTTTATCAAAATAAAATTGTTCTTCCGCCTCCTGTGGCAGTTGCTTTTTATCTATGCCACATTCTTTTGCCAATCTTTGCATATAATCTTTTTTACGAAACAAATCCTGTAATGTCACAAACTTCTGCGTTTGCAAATCAATGTTTATACTTCTTTTGATTTCATGGCTTTCTCCTTCTTGTATTTCTCTGCCGGAAAATGCAATGCTAATCATTTCTTTGCTTCTATAGGGTACTGTATATTCTATTTTTAATTCTCCCAAAGTCAGTTGTGTTTCTGCACTTTCCATAAAAGAAAGCACTTCTTCTGTTATATCAGTAGAAACAATACGATTTAGATTTCTTTCGTAATTTGCGTCGTTCAACCCTATCATCACAGGTATCATTACATAGTAAGACTTTTCTTGTCCTGCATATTGCATAATATTGGCATATACCATAGGACGCTGCACCGCTTCTGTACGCAGTGTAATTTGTTTTTGATTGCCGTCCCATATAATGGTAGTATCAAAAATATCCGCCATAAAATCCTCTGTCACATAAATACTCCCCTCATAAAACACAGGAGCATCTGCCAATGTAATACTATACCCATTAACGTCTGCTTTTTTTGTGTCTGCTTGTATTCCAATGGTTTTTCCTTGATATTGAATAATGGCAGTATTTTCATTTTTATCCCATTCTACATTGCCTTTCAATTCCTCCATAACCCACCGCAGAGGAAGTAGTAATTTTTGACTTTTTTCATCAATCATAGGCAATGTTTCTGCTGTTTCATCAAATGTTTTTGTGGTGCCATTTACGGTATATTCCTCTTGTCCTATGGCAAACTCTACTTCATCATTTGCCTTCAGTTTTATCCCCACATAAACAGATGCAGAAATCATAAGACCTGCAGCAACAGCGATCACCGTTAACTTCTTCACTGTCATTTTATTTCCGCCTTTCTTTTTACAGCTCTTTTTAAAAAAAGCAAAAAGAATTTAACTAGGAAACAATATTTTTATATTGATTCTTCTTTATTTACAATCCCTTTTATACTGATTGTTCTGATTCTATCTTTTTAATGGCAATTCCAAGTTCCTCCAGCTGTTTTTGTTCTACCACATTCGGCGCGTCTGTCATAGGGCAGGAAGCGTCTTTCACCTTTGGAAATGCGATGACGTCTCTAATACTTGTTGCGCCGGACATCAGCATAATCATTCTGTCTAAACCAAACGCCAGTCCACCATGGGGAGGCACTCCATATTGAAAAGCATCCAGCAAAAATCCAAATCTTTCCTGCGCCTCTTCCGGAGAAAATCCCAAAAGTTCAAACATTTTTTGTTGTATTTCTCTTCTGTGTATTCTAATACTTCCTCCGCCCAATTCATATCCATTTAATACAATATCATAGGCTTTTGCACGTACCGCTTTTGGATTGTTTTCAAGCAGCTGCAAGTCCTCATCCATAGGGGCTGTAAAGGGGTGATGTACCGCCACATATCTGTTTTCTTCTTCGTCCCATTGCAGCATAGGAAATTCTGTAATCCATAAAAATGCAAAATTATCTGCTTTTGTTAATTTTAATCTTTTTGAAAGCTCCAAACGCAACGCTCCCAATGAATCAAATACCACCTTATCCTTGTCTGCGCAAATTAATATCAAATCTCCGGGTTTGCCTTCCATGATATCAACAATTTGCTGTAGTTTTTCAGGCGTAAAAAATTTTGCAATTTGAGATTTCAAAGTACCGTCTTCATTAACCACAATCCATGCCAATCCCTTTGCCTGATAGGTTTTTACAAATTCTACAAGAGAATCGATTTGTTTTCTAGGAAAACCTCCGCAACCTTTTGCATTGATGGCTCTAACGCTTCCTCCAGACTGCAAAGCATTTTTAAATACGCCAAATTCTGTATCCTCTACCACTTTTGAAATATTTTTCAGTTCCATACCAAAACGAATATCAGGTTTGTCAGAGCCAAATCGTTCCATAGCCTCCTGATATGTCATTCTTTTCATAGGAAGAGCAATATCAACATTTAGCAGCTCCTTAAAAACCTTTTGCATCATTCTTTCATTGATGTCTATAATGTCATTTTCATCTACAAAAGAAAGTTCCATATCCACCTGTGTAAATTCAGGCTGTCTGTCTGCTCTTAAATCTTCATCTCTAAAGCATTTTGCAATTTGATAATATCTATCCATGCCTGAAACCATCAAAAGCTGTTTATAAAGCTGTGGCGACTGAGGCAATCCATAAAAGTTTCCGGGATGCACACGACTTGGCACCAAATAATCCCTTGCGCCTTCAGGCGTACTTTTTCCCAATATAGGCGTTTCAATTTCCAAAAATCCTTCTTCATCTAAAAAAGAATGTATTAACCGCACCACATTATGACGAAGTACCATATTCTTTAGCTGGCTTGGTCTTCTCAAGTCCAAATATCTATGTTTTAATCTCAAATCATCTTTTACTGTGACACTATCTTCAATCTGAAAAGGAAGTGTTTCGCTTTCAGACAATATTTTTAATTCCTGTGCAATGATTTCAATTTTGCCTGTAGCCATATTTTCATTTATATTTTCTTCTGTTCTGGCAGCTACTTTTCCTTTTACCGCCACTACAAATTCACTGCGAAGGGTTTGTGCCTTTTCAAACAATGTTTTTTGGGCTGTATTTCCATCCACTACAATCTGGACAATGCCTGTTCTATCTCTTAATGCAATAAATATCAGCTGTCCCAAATCTCGGCGTCTTTGTACCCAGCCCATTACCGTCACTGTTTGATCAATCATTGTTTCTGTTACACTACCACACATATGGCTTCTTTTTAAGCCTGTCATAGATTCTCCCATAAAAATCATTTCTCCTTACGTTAATAATAATCAACCATCTTTTATCATATCATTTTTCAGTAAAATGTAAATATGTGAAAACAAAAAAACATTTCTTTTTTCAAAAGAATTTAAAAAATATTT
>DVLQ01000033.1 GCA_018715395.1 Candidatus Coprocola pullicola
TAAGCTTGACCAAAAAAACAAAAGACGGCAAAACAACATTAAAGTCTATGGATGAGTTGGTATATGAAGTGGTACAAAGCGCCTATGGCAATTATATCAGGGGTAAAACAACGACCATGGCAAGGTTTGTGGGGCATCTGGCGGCTGCAATGTCGCCACAAGAACAAATAAAACAGTTGATGGAGGCAGGAGCGCGACCTATTGATTTTGCTATAGTAACAATAACAACAGAATTTTTATCTCAAAAAAGAGATAAAGAAAAAACAATAGAAATAAATCAAAAAAATATTGAAAAAAGATTAAATGTAAGTAAACCAATTCAGGATTTAGGAGTAATTTGGAATCGTTTTTGGGGGTATGAGGATAATGCTCCTATTGCGGGACAACCTATTTATGACACTATAGAACTTTTTCATAATGCAAAAGAGAGTCTAAACGATTTTAGTGATTATTTAGAAGAAATGATAAGTAGAGTGTCAAAGAGAACTAAAAATGCATTAGTAGAATCTGTTGAGGAAGATGTCCCACAGTTTTTAAAGGGATTTGTAGGAAAACCCATTGAGGATAATGAGTTAAATTTTGGGGAAAAGATTGGTTCTGTGATGGGAGGAGCTTTGATAGACGGTTTAGGCGGAAGCGTTGAAGGCTGTTTGATTATGATAACAAGTCCTATAGATACCTAGAAGGACTTTCAAGCCTTGGGAGAGTTGACTGATGAAGAAATTGTGGAAATGAGCAAAGAAAATGCAAAAAAATGGATGAATCTTCCAGAACAGGAAAAATGGAAAAGTGGGGGAGAAAAAGCAGAACAAATTATAGAGATTCTTTTTGCGGCAAAAAAGATATTAAGCACACATTCTGCTAAAAATTTAGGGGATTCTCGAAAAGAAACAGTAAAGACAAACGATATAGATACCGCTTCTGTCAAAGAAAAAACATCAACAGAAGATATGGTAGAATCAGAGCATTTTAACCCTTTGGAAAGAGAAAAAAATAAGTCGTTAGATAAGGGATTAGAAAAAAATACAACGCTGGAAACAGTAAAAGAAGAACAGAAAAATAAAAATTTACAAAGGTCTGCTGAAAACAAAGAAGAAGTAATTTCAGACAAAGATACTAATGTTGTGGCAAAAGAAAGGGATTCTGCTTTTACGATTACCAAGCAAAATAGTTATAGACAGACAGGCTCAGGCGTGCAGATAACAGAGGCTGTGAAGAAGACAGAAGTAAAGGATGTAAAGGAAAAAATAGATGGTAAAGCAGAGAGTGGAACTTTAGAGTTTAGCAGAGCGACAGTACATAGTGTAGATAAAATAAAACCATCACTACCTGAAGGAAGTAAACCATTGGGAAATTACGCAGACGCATCCAAAAGGACATACTTACGACAAAATGAAACTGCGGATTTATTTGCATCAAAAGGATATAAAGTAGAAATGTTGGATGAAATCTTTAATGGTAATGGATATGGCTTAAAAGAAACAGCTAATCCGGATTTTCTGATTGAAGGTAAGGTATTTGATTGTTATTCTCCAAGTGCAGGAGCAAAAATGGAAACGATTATAAATGAAATTCGTTCTAAAACAAAAAATCAAACTCCAAATATCATCCTTAATTTGGATGACTATCAAGGAAGTATGGATAAACTTATTGAATTAATAAAACGTAAAGCAACACCAAAAGGTGATTTAAAGAGATTAGAAGATTTAAAAATTGTTAAGGGCGGAGAAATTTTTGATATATTTGATTAGATTTAGGAGATGGGTTTATGGATTATGAGTTAGCTTTTTTTAGTGAAATATCCTTAGTGGATTGGGCAAGATATATTTATGATATACTTGATAAAAAAATGGAATTAGAAGTTAATTATAAAGAGCATTCAGATTATATTAGTATTGGATGTGAATGTTTGTCTTTTATAATAGACACTGATGAAATAATTGGAGTAGATGTACTAAAAGATGTATTTTCTTTTGAAGCAAATATAAGTATACGCATACAAATATTTGGAAAAACGTTTCACCGAGGTCTGGAACTACTTTTTAAGATGTTAAGTATCATAGTAAAAGAAAAAATAGAAGATTTTATATTATTAGAAAATGGTTCTGAGGTCATTCTAAAAAGGATAAATGGAGATATTTATACTTATATACAAAAGGGATATGAAACAGATTTTCCATTTGGGTTATTGGAAAAGGAAATAAAAGTAATATAGAATTTAAGAAATAAAACATAGGAATTTAAATATGTTATAAATTTAGAGTATGTTATGGAGATATGATTAAGCATACAAAGTTTGTTGAAATGTATTTGTTTTACCTCTAATCTGTATGCTTTTTATTTTTGTTAATTTAGGGAATTTTAGCGTTAATATATAAATATAGATACCAAAAGCAAAATACCCTATGTTAATAGTATACTCTAAAGATAACAGAAAGTGATGTAAAGAATAAAGCAAAGGAAGTACTGTCAAATTAGACAGTGGGAAAATCACAAAGGAGGATAATGGCAAAAAACAGGAGCAGGCGTGCAGATAACAGATACTGTAAAGAAGACAGAAGTAGATGATGTCAGAAAAACAATAAATGATCAGAAAAGAAATGAAATAGATAACATAAGCAACTATTCTGTAGAAGATTTTATAAAAGAGATGAATGAACTACCTCATGCTAATATTTCAAAAGCAATAAAAGAGCGGATTATCAAAATACCTAAAGGAGAAAAACCTGATCCTTCATTATACATAAGTAGTACAGAGATGGCTGAACACTTATCATTATTTAAAAATGGGGCGGTAAAGATACAAAGTAAGGATTCTTTTGAAAAGGCAATACAATGATATGGAAGTAGTATTGGAGATCCGGCAACCAGTACTTTTGTACTACCTAAAGATGTTGTTGACAAGGCTATAAAGGCATATAATGGAAATCCAAGAGTTTTAGAGGAACTTTTGGGATTAGATGCGGGATATTTGGAAGATAATCCCATTTTATTAGATATACATAAACCATCTAATATTCGAATGCCATCAGGCAATGAATCGGGTGCTTGACCAGAGTATTGGATTTCAGGAGGATATACAAGCGGAGGGGTTCCTGAAGCTGTAATTGATCAGATTAAATTGAGAGAATATACCATATCTGATATATATCCAAAATCATAAATTTTGTAAGAGAGGAAATGGCTATGGAAAAAATATATCAAAGAAATGGTTTTGCTATTATTGAGAATGATGATAAATTTCAGATTACATGGGCGGAGGGTCCATATGGAAATTCTGTTTTTTATGATATTTCAAAAGAAAATATGGAAAAGGCATTAAAATCGGAGGAAGATACTTATGAAGTCATGATTTATGCTGAAACAGGAAGATGGCCTTTGCAAGAAGAAGAACAACTTGAAAAAAATAAGGAATTTATAAGACAATTTCCTGAATTGTTAATAAAAGTTCCGGCTAATCAGGCTTTATTTGATAAAGATGAATTAAAAATATTACTTAGTCAAGCAAAAAAATATAATAATAAATAATAGTATAAAATATATACCTCCTAATAAATTGCAGGTATGTAACTGACAAACAAGCAAGAATTACATCAGAATAAGACATTTTGAAAAAAATTAAAAGGAAAGAGAAATCTTTATTCATAAAGAACAATGAAGGTGATAAATCCAGCATATGTAGACAGCTATTTAGATGGTAGTTTTATGAATTTCAATGATGGAAAAATAAATGGCTGTATTACTACGGTGGAAGGAGCCTCCGGCTTAAAGACTCCAAGAGATTTTTATGAAGGATTGAGGTTAGATTATGAAGGAACGCCTTTTAGTCCATTGGATAGTTCGGCTAGAGTAATTCGTTTTACTTCTAATGATGCAGGAAAATTCCATTTGGAGACGGCATGCCAAATCCTACAGGAGGAGCGGTTTCTTCCATGGCGCCACCATTTACTGGAAATGGTTTTACCTCAGCGACAAATGGTCAAATTATACCTGAATTTTATAGTGATGGAGTATCTTTGAATAACGGAGCGCAGATGTTGGAAATTACTAGTGATGGAAAAGAAATTTTAAAAGCAATATATGATGCAAAACAAGGTTTGTTTATACCAGTAAATTGAAAAGGAGATTTATAAATGAAAACATTAGGAAAATTTGCAGTATATAATGGAAGAGAATATCAATTTGTAGATTTGAATAATGGTACATATTCACTTATATTAAATGAGCAAAGAGATGTTCATATTGGATTTGAAAGTGTGCGAAGTGGAAGATATGTAAAAGATGTACTATTAAAGGATTTAGATTTTGTATTTGAAAAAAATACCATTGTAAAATATAAAGGCGATGAATTTGTAGGTTCTATCATAGAAGAAAATAAAATTATGCTTTACACTAGAAATGTACTATTAGGTAAAAAGTATAATATGATTATGCGTGATAAAGATGAATATTATTTATATGTAGATTTAAAAGATATTGATGAAATTAATCAAAGCTGGATACCACTAAAACAGTATAATAAAAAGTAGTTTATTAGATAATATTGGGAAAATACGAAAGAATTTTTTGGGAGATATTAAGAGGAATTACTATGATAAAAACATTAGGAAAACGAGCATTATATAAAGAACAAGAGTATGAATTTTTAAATAAAAGTAATGGGACATATGCTATATATTCTAATCATAATGATTGGACTATAGTCAATAAAGTAGACACAATTTATAAAGAAAAAGTGCCGAGTACAGCTGCTTAGAGCTATGCCCAGTACCATTTTTCTTTTTCATTTGGCGTCATCATTCCGAGAGAACTATGTGGTCTCTTAGCATGATAGAATCCTTCAATGTATCCGAACACAGATAACTGGAGTTCCTTCGGGAAATGGTATGTTTTACGGTTAACTTCTTCTTTTTTGAGGTATTGGAAGAAACATTCACAGCAGGCATTATCGAAAGGATATCCTTTCTTGGAAAATGACTGTACAACATTCAAAGAATTCAATAACTGCTGGAATGCAAATGCAGTATATTGTGTTCCTCTGTTAGAATGAAACATGAGACCCAATGGTGCGTTTCGTTTTGTATAAGCTTTTTTGAACGCAGTCATGACCAGATTGACAGCTGGTTTTCCTGAGATATTCCATAAGATGATTTTGCGGGAAAAAAGGTGCATTACAATGCAGAAATAGTACCATTTGCCGTCTGCTTTGATATATGTAAAATCACTAACCCAGACAATATTAGGAGCCTTTTGGTTGAAATCTTGTTGGAGATGATAGGTACATCGGCCGTTTTCATTGCGTTTGTGAGGATGAAAAGGCTTTTGGGTAGACATCTTTGGCAATTGAAGCGATTTCATCAGGCGGTACACTCGTGCAACACTGATGTGAATGCCATAATCATGCTGAAGAATATGGGTGATTTTATATGCTCCGAGCCGTTTGTTATAGTGGGCATAGATTTGAAGAATCTTGGAAGCAATCACTTGATTTTCTTTGGTTCTGTCAGCTGGTGCTGAATTTTATAGTAGGTACTGCAGTTGATACCTAAGACACGACAGAGAGTTTTCATGTCATGTTGAAATCTAAGCTTATAAACTGCTTCTAGTCGTTGTCTGAGTGTGGCGTGAAGATGACAATGGCTTTTTTTAGTATGAGGTTTTCTTCTTCAAGTTGAGCGAGCGGCTTTTGAAGCTCTTTGACTTGTTTGGCAGTCATAACTTCGCCATCATCTGTGTATTGTTTGATCCAGCGAGTGAGAGCAGTCTGAGATACTTTGTATTCTTTACAAAGGGCAGTTTGTGTTTTGCCGCCAGATTGATATAGGTTTACGAGTGTTCTTTTGAAGTCTTGGTCATAGCGAATACCTTTGTTGTTTGTGAACATGTAAGTACCTCCTTTTGGCATCTACTTTATTGTAATTGATAGTTACTTTATGTGTCTACTTTTTTAGTTAGTATAGATCCAGACTGTAAAAATATGAAGATGCAGTTGTAAAAGATAGTATATAAAAATAAGAGTGTTATAACAAATATTTTTATAAAAATTTGTAATGTTTTATAGTGTGATATATACCATATAATCATGTAAATTTGAAAAATAAGTTGATTAGTATAAATTTGAAGAGATAAATCATAGAATGAACACAAAAAAGGAAACCAAACAGAGCGCATTGTTTTGGAATATTGGCAAGAGAGATAATTTAATAAACTTCAAAGGTACAAAAGTTTCAACGATAGAAGTATTTATTCTATGGTCAGATGTACTTATTTTATTTATATAAAGTATTTGTTTCACTAATGTTAGTTGTGAATGTAGAATGAACTGTTTTGCAACTTTCAGCTAAAGGCAAAGAATATTTGAAGGAAACAATATCTTTATTTAGAGCAATTATGTATTGCTTCTATAGAAATACCAAGCAAAGGCTAATATAAAAAGTGATATTGTTGGTGCAGAGCCATTTCCTACAATGGCTGTTTTGGTTTTGTAATATATATCTGAAAGATATGAGAGGGGTTATATCAGCATTAAGCAAACATTTTATATGATTGCATCTGCAGAAATACTCATACCCATAATTCATTTAGTCTATTTTTCTGATTTTTTGGCAGGATATGATTAGTGTAAAGCTAAGCAAACGTTTTTTGGCAATTTTTTGAATGCTTCTATTGAAACAAAGGAGATTGTACATAGTTATAATCCTCTTTTTTATATAGATGATAAATAGGCATAAATGAACAGGTTATGTTCTTGATTGTAGTGAAAAGTATCATTGATAGAAATTATCGTAAATTAGAGAGGAGAAATTTATACACTTGGAACATGAATAAATTTGTGTGTGACAATGTAATGTTGTCATTAGGAATTTATTTTGAGCCAATTGGCTAAAAAGGAAAATTTATCAAAATATGGTTGTTATTTTTATAAATTTATTGGAAACTAAAAATAATAGAGAACTTAATGACAAATTCTTTATATATAGGCTTTTTTATGGAAAGATATAAATTTAAAAAATATAAAACTAACATAACATCAGCAAAAAAACAATAAATCTATCATAAAAAACAGATAGCTATATAAATAAAAAATTACCTTTGTGAAATTTTGTTGTAAAACATCATGTTTATGGTATAATAAAAAAATAAACTGTGATACTTTAAAATGATGTGAATACAGCAAAACAAAGGAGGAGTTTTAGTATGGTAAATTTAACCACTGAAGAATTAGCTCAATTAAAGTCAGAAGGCTTTCTATTGATGAAAGATAAAGAACAATTTGCATTACGCATTGTTTTTCCGGTAGGCATTGCTACAGCGGAGGATTTAAAAAATGTTGCAATATTAGCTGAAAAATACGGAAAAGGCTTTGGGGCTGTTACAGTCCGTTTAAATTTTGAAATTGTGGGAATTCCCTATGAAAATATTGCGCCAATGAAAGAAGAAATGAAAAAAATGGGCTTGTTATATGGCGGAACAGCCAAAGGAGTACGACCTGTTGTAAGCTGTAAGGGAACTGTATGCAAATTTGGTTTAATAGATACACAAGCTATTGGAAAAGAACTTCATGAAAAATTTTATGAAATGAGATTGCCGCATAAGTTTAAAATCAATGTCACAGGCTGTCCAAATAATTGTGCAAAAGCACAATTAAATGACCTAGGATTTATGGGAGCTCCAAAGGGTACTTTAAGAGTATTTATTGGAGGTCGTTTTGGCAGACAGGCTATTATGGGAGAAGAAATTTGCAAAATAGACTCCTCTAAAGCTTGTGAAGCAGCCACAATTTGTACAGACTTTTTTAAAGCACATGGTAAAGCAAAACAAAGATTTGGAAATATGCTGGAAGAAATGAAAGATACAAAAGAGTATGCAGATTTTATTGCATCTTTAAAAGCACTGGCAGTGGTATAAAAATTGGAAAGCCTCGTGTATGACGAGGCTTTTTGTATCAATGATAAAAAGAGGTGAAATAATATGTTACCAAAGCCTATCTGGTTTGAAGAAGAAAAAGTAATGATAATTGACCAAACAAGATTACCTGAAACTTGTGTGATAAAAGAAATGAAGACTATACAACAAATGTGGGAATCTATCAAAAAACTGGAAGTAAGAGGCGCTCCGGCTATTGGATTGGCAGGTGCTTTTGGCGTTTACATCGGTATAAAAAACTGGTCGGAGCAAAAAGACGCCAATAAAAATGATTTTTTAAAAAAAGTAGAAGAAATTGCCGACTATTTAGATACATCACGTCCTACAGCAGTGAATTTGCATTGGGCTTTACAACGTATGAAAGAACATAGCAAAAAAATTTGGAAAGCGCACTTAGAAAAAGAAAAAACAATATCAGAATTTACACAAGAAATATTAAAAGAAGCCGAAAAAATGCTGGCAGAAGATATTATCGCTTGTAAAGCCATTGGAGAATACGGAGCGGATATTTTAGAACAAATTCCTAATTTTAAAGCATTTTTAACCCATTGTAATGCCGGAGCTTTGGCAACTTCCATGTATGGTACTGCTCTTGCGCCTGCTTATATTATGAAAGAAAGAGGAGAAGAGATTAGTGTATTTTCAGATGAAACAAGACCCCTTTTACAAGGAAGTCGCTTGACTGCATGGGAGCTTTCTCAAAGTGGCATTCCTGTTACAACCATATGCGACAATATGGCTGGGGTTGTGATGAAAAATAAATGGGTACAAGCTGTTATTACAGGAGCGGACCGTATTACAAAAAATGGCGACAGTGCTAACAAAATCGGTACCTACAGCCTATCTATATTAGCAAAAGAACACAATATACCATTTTTTATTGCGGCGCCTCTTTCTACAATAGATTTTGAAATGGAAACAGGAGAGGAAATTCCTATTGAACAAAGAGAGGCACAGGAGGTTCGACATTTTGGTGAAAAACAAACGGCTCCTTCTGATGTATCCATATTCAACCCTGCATTTGACGTTACACCACATCAAAATATTACAGCAATTATTACAGAAAGAGGGGTTGCTTATCCTCCTTTTGCAGAAAGTTTGCAGGCGTTAAGAGAAGGAAAAAGTCCAAAAAATAATCAAAATATATTTAAAATGCAGCAGGAAGTGCTAAAAACAGCAAAGGCGGTATCTGACAGCGGGCTTGTTTCGGCAACATTTGGCAATATCAGTATGATAGATAGAAAAGAAGGACTTGTTGCCATTACTCCTTCCGGAGCTTCTTATGAAAATATGACCGAAAAAGATATTTGCATCACAGATTTGGAAGGGAATATGTATTTAGAAAACAACAAAAAGCCTTCTTCTGAATTGCCTATGCATTTAGCTATCTATAAAGCAAGAAAAGATATCAACGGCATCATACATACACATTCTTTGTATGCTACAGTATTGGCGTCTCAAGGAGTGGCATTGCCGGCAGTAGTGACAGAAATGGGGCTTGCCGGCGCTGGTGAAATTAAAGTAGCAAAATTTGCACCTCCAGGAAGTAAAAAACTGGCTAAAAAAACAGTAAAAGCATTAAAAAATAATTATGCCTGCTTATTAGCCAATCATGGTGTAGTAGCGGCGGCACAAACACTGGATAGAGCATTTATGGTAGCTTCTATTGTAGAAGAAGGCGCTCAAGTTTACTATTTGCAAAGACAATCTCAAAATATTTCTATTGTTCCAAAACAAGCATATGAAGCGGTTTTTGAAGCAATGCAGGAATATGGAAAATAAAGGAGAAGTATGCTATGAATCTTTTAACTGTAGAAAAACTGCATAAAAGTTTTGGAAATAGAGTACTTTTTGATGAAATCACATTTGGTATCAATAAAGGGGATAAAATTGGTATTATTGGCGTTAATGGTACAGGAAAATCTACATTGTTAAAAATTGTAGCCGGTGTGGAACATGGTGACAGTGGAAAAATTGTGACAATGAATGGCTTAAAAATCGGATATCTTCCACAAACACCTTCTTTTTATACAAAGGGTACCGTATTGCAGCAGATATTTGAAAGCGATGACAAAATCATGAAATTAGTAAAAGAATACGAAGCAGCACTTGCTAAAAACATAGAAAATCCTTCAGATACTTATTGGCAAAAACAGACTGCACTGCTGACAGAGCAAATGGATAAAGCCAAAGCATGGTCTTTAGAAAGTGAAGCAAAAACCATATTAACAAAGCTTGGCATTACCCAGTTTCAGCAGGAAGTATCTCAGCTTTCCGGAGGGCAAAGAAAAAGAGTCGCTCTTGCAAGAGCATTGATTTCACCTGTTGATTTACTTATATTAGACGAACCTACAAACCACATTGATAATGATACAGTGGAGTGGCTTGAAAAACATCTTTCTCATTATACAAAAGCTATTCTTATGGTAACGCATGACAGATATTTTTTGGACAGAATTGCAAACAGAACAATAGAATTAGAAAAAGGAAAGTTATATTCTTATGAAGGAAATTACAGTAAATATTTAGAATTAAAAGCCCAAAGGGAAGAACTGGAGCAAGCGGGCGAAAAGAAAAGACAAAACTTTTTGCGTACAGAATTGGAATGGGTAAGACGTGGCGCGCAGGCAAGAACAACAAAACAAAAAGCCAGATTACAGCGTTTTGAAGAAATTTCTTCTCAAAAAGCACCGGAAGAAAGAAATGGGATTGAAATTAGCGCAGGCTCTTCTCGCCTTGGCAAAAAAACAATTATTGCAGAACATATTTCAAAAAAATATGATGATAAAACTTATATCCATGATTTTAGTTATATTGTATTACATCATGATAGAATTGGCATCATTGGAAAAAATGGCTGTGGAAAATCTACACTTATTAAAATGTTATCAGGAGATTTAAAACCTGATAGCGGTAGTATAGAAATTGGCGACACTGTAAAAATAGGTGTGTTTTCTCAAGAAAATGATGATATGGATGTAAACCAAAAAGTAATTGATTATATCAAAGATGTAGCAGAATATGTTCCTACAGCAGACGGCAGGATTTCGGCTTCTCAAATGCTTGAAAAATTTTTGTTTCCTTCTGATATGCAAAGAGGTCCCATTTCAATGCTTTCAGGAGGTGAGAAAAGAAGGCTGTATTTGTTAAAAGTACTAATGAATGCACCAAATATATTATTTTTAGATGAACCTACAAATGATTTAGACATACAGACGTTGACAATACTTGAAAATTATTTGGATACATTTTCTGGGGCTGTAATTACGGTATCTCATGACAGATATTTTTTGGACAAAATGGCAAATAGAATATTTGCTTTTGAAGAAAATGGCATCATAAAACAATATGAGGGAGGATACAGCGACTATAAACAAAAAGCAGAACAAAAAGAGGTCATTTCGGAAAAAATTGCTAAAAAACAACCTTTTCAAAACAAAAAGCACAGACCAAAAAAAATGTCTTATCATGAACAAAGAGAATATGAAGTGATTGGCGATATGATACATCATTTAGAACAAAATCTGGAAAATTTACAAAAAGAAGAAACCGAAGCAGTCAGCGATTATATAAAATTACAAGAAATTGTAAAACAAAAAGAAATTGTAGAACAAGAACTGGAAAAAGCTATGGAACGCTGGATTTATTTAAGTGAATTGGCAGAAGAAATCGAGAATCAAAAAAAGGAGTCATAAAAATGGAAAATCTGAAACAAAAGGCAATAGAGGCTCATAGAGCATGGCATGGAAAAATAGAAGTGATCAGCAGAGCAGCCATAACAAATAATGATGAACTTTCTATTGCCTATACGCCAGGTGTTGCACAGCCATGCCTTGCAATACAAAAGGACCCTCGTCTTTCTTTTGAATTAACAAGAAGATGGAACACAGTTGCTGTGATTACAGATGGCACTGCAATATTAGGTTTAGGAGATATCGGACCGGAAGCAGGCATGCCTGTTATGGAAGGGAAAGCGGCATTATTCAAATGTTTTGCTGATATTGACGCTATTCCTCTTTGTGTACGTTCTAAAAATGTAGATGAAATTGTAAAAGCAATTAGTTTATTTGCCGGCAGTTTTGGAGGCATTAATTTAGAAGATATTTCTGCTCCAAGATGCTTTGAAATAGAAAAAAAACTAAAAGAAGTGACAGATATTCCTATTTTTCATGACGACCAACATGGTACAGCCGTTGTAGTATTGGCAGGATTAAAAAATGCTTTGCGTTTGGTAGGAAAAAAAGAAGAAGAAATTGCTGTAGTGATTTCCGGCGCCGGAAGTGCAGGAACAGCTATAGCAAAACTTCTTTTACAAGCAGGCATACAAGATATTATTCTTTGTGATAAAAATGGTGCAATTACTTCTGAGGAAACATACCAAAATGCAGCATTTACAGAGCTTTCTTATATTACAAACCCAAAAAGAAAAAAGGGGACACTCAAAGAGGTGATAGTAGGAGCAGATGTATTCATAGGCGTATCAGCACCTAAAATATTGACTCCGGAAATGATTCAAACCATGACCAAAGACCCTATTATTTTTGCTATGGCAAATCCGGTGCCAGAAATACTGCCTGATGAAGCAAAAAAAGCAGGTGCAAAAGTGGCTTGTTCCGGACGGTCTGACTATGCAAATCAAATTAACAATGTGTTAGCTTTTCCTGGTATTTTTAGAGGCGCATTAGATGTGCAGGCAACAGATATTAACGAAGAAATGAAATTAGCCGCTGCCTATGCCATTGCGGATTTGATATCTGAAGAAGAATTAACAGAAGATTATGTTATTCCTTCTCCTTTTGATAAAAGAGTTGCACCTGCCATTGCAAAAGCAGTGGCAGAGGCGGCAATTCGTACAGGAAGTATCCGAAAATAGTTTTATTTGCATTGTGACCTATTTTCTGATATAATACATGACAATATGTATAGTTTATTATTTTATATTTTGGGGAGTGTGATTTGAGTGGAAGACCCCGGTAGTTGGTGGCTTATAATTATTTTAATACTTTTGATAGCTGGTTCAGCATTCTTTTCGGCATCTGAAACAGCATTAACTTCTCTAAGTAAAATACGATTGCGTAATATGATAGACGAAAATGTAAAAAATGCTGATAAAATTCAGAAGTTAATAAATAACCCCAATAAATTATTAAGTTCTATATTGATAGGAAATAATCTTGTAAACAATGCTGCTGCATCTTTAACAACAATGCTTGCAGTATCCATGCTAGGCGGTCAATCCGGCGTGGGAATCGCTACAATGGTAATTACCATTGTGATATTGATATTTGGTGAGATTACTCCCAAAACATTAGCGGCACAAAACTCAGAAAAAGTATCTTTACGTGTTGTCAAAATGATTTCAGGCATTGTCGTTATTTTGACGCCTGTAGTAAAAGTATTAAACATTGTTACTAATGGTTTAATAAAGCTTTTGGGGGGAAATGTTACACAAAAAACATTAACTATTACAGAGGCAGAATTAAAAACAATGGTTAATGTCAGTCATGAAGAAGGCGTTTTGGAAGTTGATGAACGTCGTATGATCAACAATGTATTTGATTTTGGTGATTCAAAAGCAAAAGATGTTATGACACCACGTACAGATATGGTTTGCGTAGAAGATGACACAACATATGATGAAATTGTTGCAATATTTAAAGAAGAACGCTTTTCCAGACTGCCTGTATATCATGAAAGTGTTGATAATATTGTAGGGATTTTATATGTAA
This sequence comes from Candidatus Coprocola pullicola, assembly GCA_018715395.1. Taxonomy (GTDB): domain Bacteria; phylum Bacillota; class Clostridia; order Lachnospirales; family Anaerotignaceae; genus Coprocola; species Coprocola pullicola. The sequence goes on from DVLQ01000033.1 coordinate 13,656, forward strand.
AAGATATTATATTTATAGATGAAAAAAATTTTAAAATTACACAATATATGAGAGAACCATTTTTTACTTATGAAAGTAAATCTATTTCAGAGCTTTTTTCAGAAATGCGCAGTAATAGAATTCCGGCAGCGATTATATTAGATGAATATGGAGGCACTTCCGGATTTGTTACTATGGAAGATATGGTAGAAGAAATTGTTGGCGATATTTCTGATGAATATGATGAACAAGAACAAGAAATAGAAGTTGTCAAAGAAGATGAGTTTATTGTAGATGGTTCTACTAGATTAGAAGACGTCAATGAAATGATAGGTTTACGCTTGGAATCAGAAGATTTTGATACTATTGGAGGATATGTAATAGGAATACTTGGTACACTGCCTGATGGCGGTGAAGTGGTAGAAACAGATGGTATGAAAATTATAGTAGAAGAAGTTGACAAAAATAGAATTGAAAAGCTTCGTATTTATACAAACTAAAACCATAATATTTTTTATGAGTGAAGCTCCTTTTTTGAGGAGCTTTTTTAGTATACAATATTGAGAAAAAAACATAATTATAATAGCCTTTAGAATATATTGAAAAAGAAAGTATTCTATTGCAGGAGGGTTATATAATATGAAATTGATAAAATCCATTGTTGTAACAAAGAAAAAAATATTATGTGCCATAGGAGGGATTGCAGCATTTGCTTTTGCTATACATATGATTCCTGAAAATGTTCAATCTGTTTTTCATATAGCAGAACAAGAAAGAAAGCTGCCTATTTATTGTGTAGATACACCTGAAAAAAAAGTTGCCATAAGTTTTGATGCAGCGTGGGGTGCCGGTATGATAGTACGGAGGAATATACTATGAAAGATGCTATTGTAAGAAAAGCCGGAGTTTATGCAAGGGTATCAAAAGAAGATTTGGAAAGGAAAAAACATTCTTGTTCTGAAAGCATTGAAAATCAAAAAAGATTAGCTGAAATCTATGTAAAAAACAGTGAAGATGATATTGAAATTGTAGATTATTATGTTGATGATGGAAAAACAGGTACTGTAACAGATAGACCGGCATATCAACAATTGTTAGAAGATGCCAAAAATAAAAAAATAAATATGATTATTGTAAAAGACTTTTCTCGCTTGAGTAGAGATTCTGTAGACGCTTTAAAATTTATAGGATATGATATACAAAAATTGGAAATCCGTTTTGTATCATTAGGAGAAGGATTTGACAGTTTATATGCTCAAAATGGGATAGATGATTTAAAAATGGGCTTTTTGGCAGTATTAAATAGTACTTATCCTGCTGATATTTCCAGAAAAGTTTGCATGAATCTTGATTTAAAAAGGCAAGACGGAAAATTTGTAGGAGCATTTGCACCCTATGGATATAAAAAAGATGAAAAAAACAAATATCTTCTTGTGATAGATGAACCGGCAGCCAAAATCATAAAAAAGATTTACTCTATGTTTTTAGAAGGATATTCTAAACAATATATTGCAGTATATCTTAATGAAAATGGGATTCTTTGTCCTACAGAATATAAGAAAAAAAATCAATCTCTTTATCAGCCGGCTCAAAAAAATTACCCTTTTTATATCTGGACCTATTCAACAATACATAAAATACTTTCTAATGAGGTTTATATTGGAAATTTGATACAAAAGAAGACAAAAATGATAAAAATACTAGATGAAAATAGAAGCAGAAAAAGAAAGATACCTATTGAAAAAGGAAAAGAAATTAAAATAGAACAAACTCATGAAGCAATTATAGAAAAGGAGTTGTTTCAAAAAGTACAGTTGATTCTGAAAAAAAAGAGAAAAGCTGTAAAAGGTGGATATAGTGTATCTTTATTTTCAGGCATTTTGAAATGTGATGATTGTAAAAGATCGCTTTACCGATGTTATAGCAAAAATGCAAAAGGAGAATATATCTATTATTATCGTTGTAGTACCTATAAAAATGCTCCTAAAATACAATGCTCTGCTCATACAATAAGAGAAGAAATATTGATTGATATATTACAATATATATTAAAACTATTCCTTTCTATTTTTTTAGAAGAAAAAGAAATGTATTTTGCCAGACAAAATACTATTGAAACATTACAAAAAACACTACAACAACAAGAAAAAAAATATATACAAGGCAGAAAAAGAATGTTGCAACTTTTTTCAAAAGATATCATAACAGAATCTGAATGGACAGAATATTGCAATACAGAAGAAGAAATTTTAAAAAAAATAAAACAACAGTTAGCTTCTCAAAAAAAGGAGGTGTCAAATACAGAAAAATTGTTGATAAACCGTATTTTAGTACAGTATTTTATAGATACTATTTATATCAAAGAGCAAAAAGAAATTGAAATTGTTTTTGCTTTTTCTAATCCATTTTTACTTTGAAAATATAGCAAAACCATGATATACTTATGTAAAAAATCTACTTTGAAAAGAGATGAAAAACTTATGAAATTTGTTGCAGATGTTCATACACATTCTGTCATCAGTCAACATGCATACAGCACTATAGATGAAAATGCAAGAGCCGCAAAAGAAAAAGGTATCCAACTTATTGCACTGACAGACCATGCTCCCGGTATGAAAAATACAGCGCCAAGAGCTTTTTTTACAAACTATCATGTCTTACCTCATCAATTGCATGGAGTAGAATTGCTTCATGGTGCAGAATTAAACATTATGGATTACAATGGTAGTATTGATTTAGAAGAAGACATATTAAAACAGTTGGATATTGCCATTGCCAGTTTGCATCCTCCATGTATTGCTTTTGGTACAAAACAAGAAAATACAAGAGCTTCTATCAAAGCTATGGAAAATCCTTATGTTGACATTTTAGGACATCCGGGCGATCCCAGATATCCTATTGATGTAAAAGAGATTGTGCTTACAGCAAAAGAAACGGGTACTTTGATTGAAATCAATAATGCTTCTCTTGTGCCTGGAGGATTTCGAAAAGGCAGTGAGATAGTTATTGAAGAGATATTACAATATGCTATGAGATATGCTGTACCTATTGTATTGGGAAGTGATGCTCATTTTTATACATTAATAGGAGAATTTAGCTATTGTATTGATTTGCTAAAAAAGGTAGATTTTCCTGATGAGTTGATTGTAAATACTTCGGTGAAACAATTAAAAGACTCTCTGAAACGAAACAAATGAAAAACTTCTTTACTTTAGCACTTTAGAATGTTACTATATATTCATAGAATATTAGGAAATTTTTCTAAATAATGGAAAAAGTAATGTAAAGAAGGTGTATCTTCATGAATGTAAAAATTAAAAATCCATCTACAGACAAGTTATTTCGTTATATTTTAGCCATGGAAACAATAGAAGAATGTTATCAGTTATTTGAAGATTTATGTACTGTTCACGAAATACATGCTATTGCACAACGCATGGAGGTAGCGGAAATGCTTGACAATAAATGTACTTATGTTGAAATTGCGGCAAAAACAGGGGCTTCTACTGCAACCATTAGCCGTGTTAATAGAGCCTTAACATATGGTACAGATGGATATAAATTAGCTATCGACCGCATAAAAGCACAACAAGAAACTGAACAATAAGCAGAGGGGAGGCTATTCTGCCTTCTCTTTTCTTTGCTTGAAAAAAGATAGGAGAAAAATATTATGGTAAATTTTGAACAATTAAACCCTATGCAGCAACAAGCAGTGTTGCAAAAAGATGGACCTGTGTTAATTTTAGCAGGAGCAGGCTCGGGAAAAACCGGTGCATTGACTGTACGTATTGCACATATGCTTCAAGAAGGAATTCGTCCTTGGAATATACTTGCTATTACATTTACAAACAAAGCTGCAAAAGAAATGAGAGAAAGAATTAACCAATTGGTAGGAGAAGAAGCAAATGATATTTGGGTTAGTACATTCCATTCTACCTGTGTGAGAATTTTGAGAAGTGAAATTCATCATTTGGACTTTGATAATCATTTTTCTATTTATGATGCAGATGACCAAGAAAAATTAATGAGGGAATGTTTTAAAAAATTAAATTTTAGTTTGACAGATAAAACTTATTCTGTCAGAAGTGCTATGGCGCGTATCAGCAAGCAAAAAGAAGAATTGGTAAGCTGGCAGGAATATGCTCAAAAAGTAGATAAAAATGATTTAAGAGAAGTACAAACTGCAAAGGTTTATCAAATTTATCAAACGATGTTAAAAGAAAGCAATGCTCTTGATTTTGATGATTTGATTTATAAAACGGTACTTTTATTTCGTCAAAATGCTGATGTTTTGGAAAAATATCAAAATCGTTTTCGATACATTATGGTAGATGAATATCAAGATACAAATACATCACAATATATATTAATAAAAATGTTAGCACAAAAATATCAAAACCTTTGCGTAGTAGGAGATGATGACCAAAGTATTTATGGCTGGAGAGGAGCAAATATCAGAAATATATTAGATTTTGAAAATGATTTTCCCAATACAAAAGTCATCAAACTGGAACAAAATTATCGTTCTACCAAAACAATATTAGAAGCGGCTAATTGTGTTATTCATAACAATATAACAAGGAAAGACAAAAAGCTTTGGACAGAAAACGAAAAGGGTAATATTCTTCATGTCTATAAGGCAGAAAATGAATATGATGAAGGTCGATTTGTTTCAGAAAGAATTGAAATGTTAAAAAATGAAGGAAAAGGATACCATAACTTTGCTGTACTTTATCGCACTAATGCACAATCTCGTATGATTGAAGACCAGTTAGTCAAAAAAAGTATTCCTTACCGTCTTTTTGGAGGAGTACGATTTTATGAAAGAAAAGAAATTAAGGATATTATTTCTTATTTAAAAGTACTTTCCAATCCATCGGATACCATTGCATTAAGGCGTATTATCAATGTTCCCAAAAGAGGTATTGGAGATACTTCTATTGAAAAAGTAAACACGTTTGCACTTGAAAGGAATATTCGTTTTTATGAGGCATTAGGTCATTTAGATGAAATACCAGAATTAAAAACAAGAGCAAAAAAGTTTCAGGATTTTTATGATTTTATGCAACATTTAAAAGAAGATGCAAAAACGCTTTCTATTGTAGAACTGATTGATGCTATTGTAAAACGTTCCGGATATATGCAGTTATTGTTAAATGAAGGAACAGAAGAAGCCCTTTCCAGAATTGAAAATATAGATGAATTTATCAATAAAGCTTCAGAATATGAAAAAACAGATCCGGAAGGAGGTCTTTCAGGATTTTTGGAGGATATTGCACTGGTGGCAGATATTGATAACTATAGTGAAAATGAAGAAAGTGTAGCTTTGATGACATTGCATACTGCAAAGGGATTAGAATTTCCATATGTTTTTATTGTCGGAATGGAAGAGGGTATTTTTCCAAGCTATCGCAGCATTGTATACGGTGGAGAAAAAGAAATTGAAGAAGAACGTCGTCTTTGTTATGTAGGTATTACAAGAGCAAGAGAAGAACTATTTTTATCATTTGCAAAAAGCAGAATGCAACATGGTATTACACAATACAATGCGCCTTCACGTTTTTTAAAAGAAATTCCTCAAGAATTGATTGAAATGCCTGTAAGACCTGTTTCGGAAGCGGCAAAGGAATTTGCTTTGCGTACAAGCATGAAAATAAAACCTACATTTACAAAGCCAAATCCTTATGGTATGTCGAAACCAAAAATAGAATTACCCTCACCAAAAGGAGTAACCCTTAATTTTAAAGAAGGAGATAAAGTTCGCGCTCCAAAATATGGCATTGGTACTGTAAAAACAATTCGTCCTGGTGGCGCGGATTTTGAAGTAGAAGTTTCTTTTGGAGAAAAAGGTACAAAAAAATTTATGGCCGGACTTTCTAAACTAAAAAAAATTGAAGAATAAGGAGTTTTTGAAATGGATAGAATGAAAGAACTCATTGAAAAACTAAATCAGGCCTCTTTGGCTTATTATCAACAGGACAAAGAAATTATGTCTGACCAAGCCTATGACAAATTATATGATGAACTTTTGGCATTGGAGAAACAAACAGGCATTGTTTTAGCAAACAGCCCTACACAAAAAGTAGGTTATACGGTTGTCAGTAATTTAATAAAAATACAGCATGAAGTTCCTATACTTTCATTGGATAAAACAAAAGAAATTGAAAAACTAAAACATTTTTTAGAAAATCAAAAAGGAATATTATCTTGGAAGCTGGACGGATTAACCATTGTACTCACTTATAAAAATGGAGAATTGGTACAAGCTGTTACAAGAGGCAACGGCTCTGTTGGAGAAGATGTGACTCACAATGCAAAAGTATTTCAAAATATACCTTTAAAAATTTCTTATAAAGAAGAATTGGTATTACGAGGAGAGGGTATTATTTCTTTTAGCGAATTTAAAAGAATCAATGAATCGTTAGAAGAAGGAGAAAGCTATAAAAACCCAAGAAATCTTTGTAGTGGTACAGTACGTCAGTTAAACAGTGAAATTGCAGCGAAAAGAAATGTACTTTTTTATGCTTTTACATTGGCAAAGGCTGAAGGGATAGATTTTGCAGATTCAAAAGAAAAACAAATGGATTGGCTTTCTCAAATGGGATTTACTGTAGTAGAACATTATACAGTTACTGCTGATACAGTAGAAGAAAAAGTAAAATTTTTTCAAAACAAAATTATTGAAAATGATTTTGCCTCAGATGGTCTTGTACTAACTTATGACAGTATTTCATACAGCGAAAGTTTGGGAATCACTTCTAAATTTCCAAAAGACTCTATCGCATTCAAATGGGCTGATGAAATGGCTGAAACTACATTATTGGAAGTGATTTGGAATACTTCTCGTACGGGGTTAATCAATCCCATTGCTGTTTTTGAACCTGTGGAGCTGGAAGGTTCTACTGTCAGTAGAGCAAGTGTTCATAATGTTAGTACACTGGAGGAATTACAGTTAGGTATTGGCGACAAAATTAAAGTTTATAAAGCAAATATGATTATTCCTCAGATTGCCGAAAACGTAACAAAAAAAGGAGGGATAGAAATACCAAAACATTGTTTTGTTTGTGGCGGTGAAACGGAAATCCGTACATTAAAAGAGGGAAAAGCATTATACTGCACAAATCCTAACTGTCAAGCTCAGTTGATTCGTTCTCTAACACATTTTGTTTCTAGAGATGCTATGAATATAGAAGGACTTTCTGAAGAAACGTTGAAAAAATTTGTAGAAAAAAAATTGATTAAAAATTATACAGATATTTTTGAATTAGAACAATATGAAAATATAATTAAAGAAATGGAAGGCTTTGGAGAGCGTTCTTATGAAAAACTGATAGAATCTATTTCAAAATCAAAAACAATTGCTCTTGAAAATTTTATATATGCATTGGGCATTAATCATGTTGGTTTTAGCAATGCAAAATTACTTTGCAAAAATTTTCATTATGATTTAGAAAAAATAAAACAGGCAGAGAAAGAAGAATTGATTGCCATTGATGGTTTTGGTGAAATCATTGCCCATAGCATTTATCAATATTTTCATGATAAAAAAGATATGGAATTAGTAGAAAAAGTTCTAAACTACATTACATTTACAGTACCCGATATACCAGAAAACGAAAATCATCTTCCATTAAAGGGACTTCGTTTTGTTGTAACGGGAGATTTAAACCATTTTTCCAACAGAAAACAATTACAGCAAGAAATTGAAAGTCTTGGAGGAAAAGTTACAGCAAGCGTTACGAAAAAAACCAGCTGTTTAATCAATAATGATGTGCTTTCCGAATCTTCTAAAAACAAAAAAGCAAAAGAGTTAGGTGTTGCTATATTAAATGAAGAAGAATTTATAAAAGAATACCTCTCCTAAAACAGAGATATGATTCATTATTTTTTTAATAAAATATTACAAATAAATTTAATAAAATTTTTGAAACAAAACAAAAAATAGAATGTTTTTTATAAATCGACAAAAAATAGAAATAATTCCTATTTTTTAAATAATGGCAATATGATTTCTATCATTGCTTTTTGTCAAAAAATACAGTAAAATAATATCATATTGGTTCTGTTAACTTAACATGAAAATAAAAATATAGAAATTTGCGAGAAATATATTTTTGATGCCCGTATTTATCTTTTGCATAATACCCCAAAAAGAATGAGAAAAGTAATGAGGACAGGAAATAGCCAAATCTTTAAATTTATGCATAGTAACGGCTTCTTTCTGGGAGAACCAGTATTTTAATTAATTTTTATTGTACTTTCAATAAGAGGCTATTATCTATATCATTTTAACGTAACAGAATCATCATATCACAAAGGAGGGAAAGATAATGAAAAAAATATCTTTTTTCTTATCTATGACATTATTAGCGGCGATGATAGGAAATATTGCTGTATATGCTGACACATCTTATACCATTGATACAACAACAATAAACGGTTCTCCGGCCGGTATAAGACAGGTAGAAATAAAAGATATTATCATTACAGAGCCTACAGCCGGTCTTTTTGAAAAAGATAAAGTGATTTATTTAAAATGTGACCATTTGATATTTGAAGATGGGGCAACAGCAGAAGTGGTAAAAGGAGATATTCGTATCAAAGAAATAGAAGCAGAAGAAGATATTTTAAAAATAACAATTGAAAAAGCAAGTTCTGAAGCCGCTGAAATCAAAATTTCTAATATACAGCTTTACTTAGATGGCTCTTTGGCAAACGGAAAATATGATTTAGACTTGATTACAGAAGAAAGCGAAGCATACCCTAATAATGCTTTTGGCGGTTTTTATGAACAAAATACACAAAAAGGTGATTTTGCTACATCTTCTATTGCAATAATAGAGAATTTTGTTACTATCAGTACAACGCCAAGAGATAAACAACAAACGTCTGTCATCAATACAAGAAGTGTGTCTGTTGCTGTATCAGAATATACTGACTCTGAAAATGCTTATGTTTCTCAAGGGCATATTATGGTACCACTAAGAGCCATTATAGAAGAACTTTCGGATAAAGCCATTGTAAGGTGGGATGATACTACCAAAACAGTTACTATTGGAATCGGAAAAAGAACAGGAAGTATGACAGTAGGCAGCAATATACTAAATTTAAATGGTGTAGGTACTCCTATGACTGTTTCTCCTGAAATCAAAGAAGGCAGAGTATTTGTACCTGTAGAAGATTTGGCTTATCTTTTGGGAATTCATGAAAGTAAAATACAATGGAATCCGGATACAAATACATTAACATTACGATAAAATTATAACACTTTAGAAAAAATTTTTTCTAAAGTGTTTCTACTCAAAAAAATTTTTTCCTTAACTGAACCGGTATAAAATTGTGCTTGTAGATAAGAAAAAAGAGGGGGACATAAAACGTGAGAAAAAAATATGATGATGAAACACTAGAAAAAGTATATTATTACTATAGTTTGGCAGGAAACCGTATGCTCACAGCAGCACAAGCGGCAGATTGTTTAAACCTTTCTGAATCTAGCTTGTTTCGTGTCATGGCAGATTTTAGAGAAAATATTTCAAAAGAGGCAGAAGAACAATTAATCAAAAAATATCAAGATGTGGATATTCATAGTGTTTTAACTATAAAAGAGCAACCTAAAAATTATTCTACAGAAAAAAATATATTAGAAGACATTGCTATTACATTAGCCGAAATTTTAGCATCTGTAAATGAATTAAAACAATATATTATGGAAAAAGATAGCTCTGAACATAATATACAGCAAGAAGAATCTTTTTTGAAAGAAGAAACAGATGAAATTGAACAACCTGCATGGGAAGAACTGGAAATATATGAACAAGAACAAGAGTCAACTATTAAAGAAAGTACTGAAACACCAAAAAGAAAACATGAAACCATTTGGACAGGTGAAACAGAACCGACTTTAGAAGATTTAGAAAGAGAATTAGAAAAATTAAAAAAAGAAGAAAATATAATTACTGATACAAATAAAGAAACAAATATGACAAACCATACTTTAGAAGAAGAAAGTATACAACTGGATGAAACAACTGTAATATGTATTACACAGCTAAATCATATGTGTAAAGAAATCAATGACTTAGTACCTCGTGAAAGTATGGAAAAAATGTGGAATGATTGGGAAAGAATTTGCAGGGGATATGGAAGTCGTATCAATCCCATTTATCAAAGAAATTGGAATCAAATCATGAAAAAGACAAAAGAAAATGTTACAGAAAATACCATTAAAAATATTTGCGATGCACAAGCAGAACAAATGAAAAAAGAATTAAAAGTTGTTTCTTCTCAAGAAAGAATTAAAGATATCTCTTATACATATTATAATTGGATACGCCAAGTATTTGAAATGTGTTATCTAGTACAAGCACCTATGTCCCAAGAAAAAACCAAAACGCTCTATACAAATTATTTAACAATTCTAAAAAATGTATCAAGTGATAAAATTGAACAAATGCATCATTAAAAAAACCCACTATATGTGGGTTTTTTTATGCTGAAAAAAAAACTTGTTTTTTCCAATATTTTAATTCAAAAATAATCAATATCACTGCTAACAGAAATGTTAATCCATCAGCAATAGGTGCTGAAAGCAATGCTCCATCTAATCCATACAATTTTGATAACAATACAGAGATTGGTATTAAAAATACGATTTGTCTAGAAAGAGAAATTGCAAGAGCTTTAATAGGTTTTCCTATGGCTTGAAAAAAAGAGGCTGTTACAACAGGAATACCATATACTAAAAATGCCATCATATAAAAACGATAACAGTGAATTGCAAAAGCAATATAATTTTCTTCATTGTTATTTACAAAAAGACCGGCAATTTGTGCAGGAAACATTTGATAAATAATCCACCAAACTACAGAAATCACAAATGCTGCTATCACAGCTGTAAAATAGGTTTGTCGAACTCTATGGTATTGCTTTGCCCCATAATTAAAACCATTGATAGGTTGTGTTCCGGAAGAAACTCCTACAAACATAGCATGTGCAATTTGATACACTTTCATCATAGTACCATAGCAGGAAAGTGCAATATCACTGCCATATATTGTTACAGCGCCATAATATCTCATCAAATTATTCATTACAATTTGAACACACGCTGTTGCAATTTGTGTTATAAAACTTGGAAGTCCTAAAGAAAGAATAGAAATGATTGTAGTAGATTTTAATAGCATATTTTGTTTTTTAAATACAATATTTTGAAATCTTGGTATATAACAAATACAAATAATGCCCGAAACAAATTGCCCCAATATAGTAGCAATAGCAGCTCCTGTTACTCCCATATCAAAAATAAATATAAAAATAGGGTCTAATATAATATTGATGACAGCGCCTATTATCATTGCTTTCATAGAATATTTGGGGTTTCCATCACAACGAATGATTGCTGTAAAAGAAACATTAAACATCATAAAAGGGAGTCCTAATAGTATGATTTTTGTATAATCTATAGCAGAAGGTAATATTGTTTGCGTTGCTCCACAAAGAAGAAGTAATGGTTTTAAAAATATACTGCTCAATAAAACAATCAATATGCCAAATATAATTAAAATGGAAAAAGCATTTCCAAAACACTTATCTGCTTGTTCTTGTTCTCTCCTACCAAGACAAAGACTGATGTTAGCCGCACAACCATCTCCTATTAACAATGCTAAAGCAGTACATACAATAGTAAAGGGAAAAGATATATTTGTAGCCGCAATACCGGTAATACCTACTCCTTGACCTACAAATATTTGGTCTACAATATTATATAAATAACTTACCATAAGTGTGAATGTAGTAGGTATTGAAAATTTTAAAAGTAATTTTGGAATACTTTCTGTTGCCAATGGATTTGTTATATTTTTTTCCATAAAAACACTTCCTTTCTTAACAATAAAAAGGAGAAGAAAAAAGAACGATATTATATCGTACAGTTTTCTTCTCCCATCCAGACTTTACTGTCGGCTTCGGATTGAACCGAATTGTGCATAAACGCTAGCGGGCTATTACCGCCGGTAGGATATTTCCCATTTCTGAAGAAAATAGATATGTTTTTAGTATAATACAAAATTTGTGGTTTTGTCAAATTCCGTACTAATAAACCTGCAGACTGGGGTGCAGATGATACAGATGAACTTTTAAGAATATTAGATGAAAATAATGTAAAAACAACATTTTTTATGTGTGGTTATTGGGTAGAAGATTATCCTGAAGAAGTAAAAAAAATTGCGGAAGCCGGTCATGATTTAGGAAATCATTCTGCTACTCATCCTCATATGAGTCAGCTTTCAAAGGAACAAATTAAAGAAGAATTACAGTCGGCACATCAAAAAGTAAAGGATTTAACAGGTATTGATATGGAATTATTTCGTCCTCCTTTTGGAGAATATGATAACAAAACCATAGAGGCGGCACAAGAAACAGGCTATTATACTATACAATGGGATGTGGATAGTTTGGATTGGAAAGAACTGGGTGTAGAACATGAAATTAATCAAGTATTAAATCATAAACATTTAGGAAATGGTTCTATTATATTATTTCATAATGATGCAAAATACACGCCACAGGCTTTAGATACTATTATTAAAGGATTAAAAGAAAGAGGATATGAAATTGTTCCGATTTCTGAATTGATTATACGAAATAATTATGAAATGGATCATGAAGGCAGGCAAAAAGTAAAATCTTCTGAAAGTTAATTATTACAAAAAAGGTTACAAAAATGTAACCTTTTTTATATGCCAATAATATTTTTTAATTTATAAAAATGCAGCAAGATCTCTTTTATGCTTTCTGCTCATTTTAAAAAGTTTACATTTTATTTTTTCGAATTGTATATGGAAGATATGTAGTAAAATGATATTGCATTGTTTCTCCTATGAAACAAACCATGTTACATATTATGACAATTATATAGCTAGAAAGAGAAAACATTATAGAATATGTCAAAGTCAATGATTATATAAGGAAAAATAATAATACTTGGATATATGAATCAGATAACTTTAGCATTTTTACTGAAAAAACAGATTTTAAATGTTTCTTACTTAAATCAATGAAGATATATTATTTTTAGAAAAAATATTTTAATTTTAGATAGAAAAATATCATATTAGATAATACAGCAAAATTTCTAATAAAAGAGAATGGGATATGGTAGTCATTTCATATATAACAAGAGAGAACTGTTTATGTATAAATTATATTAAAGAAATTGTTAGAACACAACATATTATGCTAATGGAAAAATGTTCTGAAAATAAAAATTATTTTTTATGATCTGATTTGTTTTTATCATTATAAACTAGAAAAAACGATAAATTGAAAATATTAGGAAAAGGAAATATAAATATTTGACTTTTTTAAATATAATATTGATGGGATATCGTTTGGAAGCAATATGTCAAAAAAAGATATTTTATTTTCAGTAAATATATAAATGCAGAATGAAAGTATTAGAAGAAAAAAATTTATTCTTTAAAATCAACCAAATAAAAAATTTTATTTTCTTAAATATTTTACATAATATTATTATAGTAAATTTCAATTAAGATAAGCAAATATATTATTACATTTCTAAATATTTTTCTATAAAAATTTTTATTTATAATCAATAGTAAAAGAAAAGCAAGATAATAATCTTAATATAGATAAAATAATTTATTCAAAAACATCGTATAAAAATATTTTTTACAAATTTTTCAATAAATTTTGATATAATAGCAGTATAAATAACATTCCTTTTTTAATGATAGTTGTAATATTGTATTATTAAAATCTAAAATATATAGTATGAATTGAAAAGTAATGACACCCATTTTTTTATCATATTAAAACAAATAGATTAATAGCAGTATGATTATAATCAACTGATAGCCATTGCTAATAGAGAAAATTCTTATAGTATAAAAATTAGGTATGGTTTTGTTTAAGAAAAAGTATAGAAAATGATAATAGTATATGAATTGGGCAAAGAAATTTAATAAATTGTAATTTATAAAACGATTAAAAAAGATTTTACAAATTTGTTAAAAAGAAAAGAGGATTTTAATATGATGAATATACAACAAAAAACAGCAATACTCATTATTAGTTTTGGAACAAGTTATCAAAATGCTATTGAAAATAACATTGGTATTATTGAAAAAGAAATTCAAAAATATTATAAAAATTATACTGTCTTTAGAGCTTTTACAAGTAAAATCATCCTAAATCAATTAAAAAAAGAAGGGATTGAAATTGATACTATAGTACAAGCAGTCGAAAAAATTATAAAACAAGACTATACTTCTATCATCTGTCAACCTACTTATATTATGCATGGTAGAGAATATCAAAAAATGATATTACAACTACAGCCTTATAAACAAAAAATCAATATACTATATGGCAAACCATTACTGTCTGATGAGTCTGATTATCAAAAAGTTGTAAATTGTATGATATCAGAAAATCAGTTTATAACAAAAAAAGACGCCTTAATTTTAATAGGACACGGTTCTAAACATGGTATAAATTCTTGTTATAGGACATTAGAATATTATTTTGCTAAACAGGGCTATGATTATATTTTTGTAGCAACTGTGGAAGATAGTCATGATATAGATATCGTTTTAAATAAACTGCAAAAAAAATCTCTTAATACTATTTATATTCTTCCTTTTATGATTGTAATTGGCTTTCATGCACATCAAAATATTTTTGGACAATACAAAAATACATGGAAAAATCAAATGGAGCATAGAGGCTATTGTATCAAGCCTATTGTAAGAGGACTGGGAGAATATCAAGGTATTTGCCGCATATTTATTGAGCATATAGAAAATGCAATAAAATCTAATTAAAAATCAGAAAAATATTATATTGTGTTTTGACAGATAAGTGCTGTATAATAATACCATTCTATAAAAAGTGAGGTATTATGGTATGAAAAAAAGTATTCTATATATCTTTTTTATTGTCATGCTATTTACAGGCTGCAATTCAAATATAAAAAATAAAACAGAGATTCAAAAGACGTCGGTTGTAGTTACAATGCCTATCACATCAGAACCTGAAGCGGGTTTTAATCCTGTCTATGGTTGGGGAGCCGGAGAGCATACCCATGAACCGTTGATACAAAGTACATTATTAACAACAACAAACGATTTGGAAATTGGTTATGATTTGGCAACAAATTATACAGTTTCAGAAGACGGCATGACATGGACTGTTATAATTAGAGAAGATGCTTTTTTTACAGATGGAGAAAAAGTAACAGCAGAAGATGTGGCATTTACGTATAATACATGCAAAGAAAATAGTTCTGTAAACGATTTTACAATGTTAGACTATGCAGAAGCAGTGGATGATACTACTGTTGTATTTCATATGACAAGACCTTTTTCTGTATGGCCATATACTATGGCATTGGTAGGTATTGTTCCGGAACATTCTTATACACCTTCTTACGGACAAGCCCCTATTGGTTCCGGAAAATATATGCTCAAACAATGGGATAAAGGGCAACAAGTAATATTAGAATCCAATCCTAATTATTATGGTACAAAGCCAAAAATGCAACAAGTAACCATATTATTTATGGAAGAAGAAACTTCTCTTGCCGCGGCTCAAGCCGAACAAGCAGATGTATCTTATACATCTGCTACATATGCAGACGTAGAGATACCGCAGTATCATCTATTTTCTGTTGTTTCATTGGATAATAGGGGAATGAATTTTCCTACACAGCCTTCTGAAACAAAAGAAAATGGCATTGTATATGGAAACGACGTCACAAGCGATATTGCAATACGCAGAGCTATCAACATAGGCATTGACCGAGCAGCTATCATTGAAAATGTACTTAACGGATATGGTTCACCGGCATATAGTATTTGCGACAATATGCCTTGGTATCAAAGTGCTTCACAAGTAGAATATGATTTAGAACAGGCGAAAACAATATTGCAAAAAGCCGGTTGGATAGAAGCAGAAGACGGCATACGCAGTAAAAATGGCATAAGAGCTTCTTTTTCTATATTATATCCTCCTTCTGATACCATACGACAAGCAATTGCAGAAGCATTTTCAAATGAAATGAAAAATTTGGGTATAGAAGCAATTCCTGAGTGTGTCAGCTGGGACATTGCATATGATTTAGCACAGTCTCAGCCTATGATTTGGGGGTGGGGCGCTCATACGCCAATGGAATTATATAACATATATCATAGTCAAAATAGCACTGAGAATGCAAGATATTCTCCTTATTACAACAAAACAGTGGATACTTATATGGATGAGGCATTAAAAAGCACAGATATAGAAAAGTCTTATGAACTCTGGCAAAAAGCGCAGTGGGATGGTACGACAGGTATTACACAACAAGGAGATATTCCTTGGATTTGGATTTGTAATATAGACCACTTATATTTTGTAAAAGAAGGACTTTCTATTCCTGAACAAAAAATACATCCTCATGGTCATGGTTGGTCTCTTTTAAACAACGTAGACTTATGGCAATGGTCTATTACAGAAAATTGACAGAAAGGAAGACCTTTTGTGGCAAGTTATATTTTAAAAAATAGTGTTCGTATATTTCTATTGATAATTGCTGTCAGTATAGCGGCTTTTTTACTAATGACATATTCTCCCATTGACCCTTTGCAAACAAACATAGGACAAACTGCATTAGGTACCATCAGCCAAGAACAGATTGAAAAACTGGAAAGTTATTGGGGAACAAATGAGGCTCCTTTGAAAAGATATCTCCAATGGGCAAAAGACTTTTTTACAGGCGATATGGGAACGTCATTGCTTTATCGTCAACCTGTAGCAGATATTATTACACAAAGATTTTGTAATTCTATCTGGATATTATTGGCGGCATGGATTTTTTCCGGTGTATTGGGTATTACATTTGGCATGATTTCCGGTATAAAAGAAGGTACACTATTAGACAGTATTATTAAAAACATTGCTATATTATTTTCCAGTACGCCTATTTTTTGGTTTGCATTACTTGTACTGATGATATTTTCTGTTTGGCTAAAGTGGTTTCCTATTGGATTAAGTGTTCCCATTGGTGTTACGGCAGAAAATGTAACAATAGCCGATAAAATTTATCATGGTATATTGCCAACACTTGTATTAACTATTACAGGAATGTCAAATGTTATATTGCATACAAGAGAAAAAATGATTATGATACTGGAAAGCGACTATGTTTTGTTTGCAAAAGCAATGGGAAAAAATAAAAAACAAATTTTAATGCAGCATGGTATTCGAAATGTACTTCTGCCAGCAATTACATTACAATTTGCCTCTATCAGTGAAATTTTTGGAGGTTCCATATTGGCAGAACAAGTGTTTTCTTATCCGGGATTAGGTCAAATAGCTGTTACAGCCGGATTGGGAGGAGATATGCCTTTATTGATGGGTATTGTTGTAATCAGCGCTTGTTTTGTAGGAGTAGGGAATTTATTGGCAGACATATTATATCATATAATAGACCCTCGTATTAGATTAGGAAAAGGAAATAAAATATGAAAAAGAGAATCGTATATACAGTACTTTTTTTAATACTTATTATGATAATTGGATATTTTTGCAAAGACAGTGCCATAGCCACAGATTTTTATCATAAAAATATGGAGCCTTCTTTTGCATATCCTTTTGGTACAGACTGGATGGGAAGAAATCTTTTTTTTAGAACATTGCGGGGGCTTTCTATCAGTCTTTTTATCGGCGTCATTGCATCTACTTTTAGTGCTTTGATAGCGCTTTTTTTTGGTGTGTTATCAGTATTTGGCGGAAAAAAAATAGATACTGTTATCACATGGTGGATTGATTTAATGATGGGATTACCACATCTTTTATTATTAATTGTCCTTTCTATGGTAGTAGGCAGAGAATTAAAAGGAGTTATCTTTAGTATTGCATTAACACATTGGACGTCTTTTGCTCGTTTAATCCGAAGTGAACTTTTGCAGTTAAAAGAAAAACATTATATTCAAATTGCAAAAAAATTAGGAAAAGGAAACAGATATATTTTTCAAAAACATATGCTCCCTCATCTGTTGCCCCAATTTATAGTGGGGTGGATACTTCTTTTTCCTCATGCAATACTACATGAATCCAGTATGACATTTCTTGGATTTGGATTAAACAGCAATCAACCTGCTATTGGTATACTGCTTTCTGAAAGTATGCAGTATTTGGTGACTGGAAGATGGTGGCTGGCAGTGTTTCCAGGATTTTTACTGGTGCTAATTGTTTTGCTGCTTTATTGTTTAGGAAAAGATTTACAAAAATATACTTCACAGAAATAGGGTGATTATATGATATTAGACATGCAACAAATTACCATTTCTGTAGAGGAAACAAAGTTAGTAGAAGAGTTTTTTTTACAAATTACAGCCGGAGAATTTGTGGCATTGGTTGGCGCCAGTGGATCCGGAAAAAGTATATTAGCCCATAGCATTATGGGCATTGCACCCAAAAATGTAATTTGTCATGGAAATATCAAATACTGCGGAGAACCTCTTACAGATGAAAAAAGAACAAAAATATTAGGAAAAGAAATTGTGTTAGTTCCTCAAAATATATCTTACTTGGATCCTTTAATGAAAGTAGGAAGACAGGTAGCAAAAGGAAAAAAGGATAAAGTATCTATGGAAAAAGTAAAAAAGCTTTTTCAAAAATATCATATGCAATCTTCTGTGATGCAACGTTATCCACATATGATTTCCGGTGGAATGGCACGACGTGTGTTTATCTCATCGGCATTGATGGAACAACCAAAGCTTGTGATTGCCGATGAACCTACTCCCGGATTGCATAAAAAAATGGCAGAAATGGTTGTCAGTCATTTTAGGGAAATGGCAGAAATGGGAGCAGGCGTATTGATGATTACACACGATTTGGAATTAGCCATTGCTTGCGCCGATAAAATCATTGTATTATATGCAGGAAAAATAATGGAACAAACCAAAGCAAAAAACTTTCAATCAGAAGATACATTATATCATCCTTATACCAAAGCATTATGGAGAGCAATGCCCAAAAATGGTTTTCACAACACTACAATGATACAGCCCTCTGAAACAGGCTGTCCGTTTTTTGAAGGTTGCACTCAATCTAAAAAAGAATGTAAACAAAATAAAATTCCTTATTTTCAAAAAGAGGACAGTATTATAAAGTGCATTTGTGCAGGAGGAACAGAAATATGCTATTAGAGATGAAAAATGTATCTTTTCGCTATGATAAAAAAACTCCGTGGATACTGGAAAACATTTCTTTTTCTATTTCTAATACAGAAAGAATCGGTCTTATAGCCCCCAGTGGTTTTGGAAAAACAACTCTTTGCAAGTTATTAGCCGGATATGAAACGCCTACAAAGGGAGAAATATTGTTAGATACAAAGCCATTGCCTAAAAAGGGATACTGTCCTGTACAAATGATATGGCAACATCCTGAAATGGCTGTTAATACAAAATTGCCCATGAAAAAAATATTAGAAGAAGGAGGAAGCATTTCAGAAGAAATGATAGCCAAACTGGGAATACAAAGGCAATGGTTTTCTCGCTTTGCGCAAACGCTTTCCGGTGGGGAATTGCAAAGATTTTGTATTGCAAGAGCTTTAGCGGGAAATCCCTCTTTTTTATTAGCTGATGAAATCAGCACTATGCTAGATTTATTAACGCAAAGTCAAATATGGCATTTTTTATTAGAGGAAGTAGAAAAAAGAAATATAGGATTATTAGTTGTAAGTCATGATATGGAACTATTACAAAAAGTTACAACAAAACAAATTGATTTACAAAAGAATGCATTTTAATACATATTAAAATGTAGTATATTATTTTATCTATTTCTGTTTTATATCCTTGCTTTTTTCACAAAAATATGTTATATTCTTGCTGTATCTTGTTGTTTCAAAAGAAAAAGAAAGGGGCTACTATGAAAAAAGAAAATTTTATGGATACTTTAAAACAGCCTAGAGTTTTAGCCGGTGCAGCTATGCTTGTGGCAGTCAATGTGGTATTATATTATTTTAATATCATGATTGGAGACACATTAAGAATTGGCGTTTCCTTTTTACCTATTGCTGTCTGCGGTATGTTGTATGGTCCTATTGTTGGCGGTATTGCAGGAGCTCTTGGAGATGTTATCGGATTTATGGTAAAACCTATGAGTTATTATTTTCCTGGATTTACAATCAGCGCTTTTTTGGTAGGATTTTTATTTGGAGTATTATTACATCATAAAGTTATTACATTAACACGAGTGGCAGGCTCCGTGCTACTGTATACTATATTGATTAGCTTAATTTTATCTCCAATATGGCTTTATATTATGTATGGTTCTCCTTTGTTTGCCATTCCACGTGTTTATAAAGCAATTTTACAGTATCCTATTAATGTAGTGATGGTATATACTGTTACAAAATGCATTTCTCGGTATCATTTTGTGATAAATCATAATTATTAAAATTTTGTGTTAATAGAAATGAAATTTTTTACAAGAGAAAAAACAGCGTCAAAATTATTATTTAGTATATAAGTTACAAACAAAGCAAATATTGTTTGTTTTAATTAGAACTTGTTATAGAAGAAAATACCTGGCTAAAATATTATTTACAAAATAAATTATGCAAAAAAAGAGAATTTTATCGGATTTATGGAAATGCTGATTTTTATCTAATTACAATATAGCAAATAAAAATATTTGAAAATGTGCAGAAATAATCATTACATAAATTAAAGTGTTACAATAATCTGATAGAGATAGTCTGTATCAAAAAAACCAATGGCAGAACAGCAATGATAAACATTTAAAAAATGGGGGGTCTATTATAGACCCCAATATATACAATAGGCTTTAGATAGTATAAAAAGAAAGGGTATATCATATTGTCCCAATCTCTGAATGGATTGTACAATATAATTATGAAATGGAGTATGGAAGTAGACAAAAAGTAAAATTTTCTGAAAGTAAATCATTGCAAAAAGGGTTACAAAAAATGTAACCTTTTTTTATTATATATCAGTAATACTTTTTAATATAATATAAAAAATCATATATAATATAAAAAATCATATCATTGCTTTTCTTTTGTAAAATAGATACAATAAAAAATATAATAGAAAAGGAGATGTTTTTTTGAGCATTATATTTGATAGTCAAAAATATGGATATACATCTAGAAGAAAAGTTGTATATGGTAAAAAAGGTATGGTATGTACTTCTCAGCCGTTAGCTGCACAAGCAGGATTGGATATTTTAAAGCAAGGAGGCAATGCCATTGATGCAGCCATTGCTACAGCAGCTTGTTTAACTGTTGTAGAACCTACGTCAAATGGATTAGGGAGTGATGCTTTTGCGCTGATTTGGAAAGATGGAAAGCTTTTGGGATTAAATGCCAGTGGAAAATCTCCAAAATCAATTACAGCTAAAAAAGTAAAAGAAAAAGGATATCATAAAATGCCTCTTCTGGGCTGGCTTCCTGTTACTGTACCCGGAGCGGTTGGCGCATGGGCAGAACTTTCTCAAAAACATGGAAAACTACCTTTTGAAGCATTACTTCAACCTGCTATTGACTACGCAAAAGAAGGATTTGCTGTAACGCCTACGATTGCAAGGCTTTGGGAAAAATCCTTTCAAATATATTCCAAAGAATGCAAAGATAGTTTATTTTCGGAATGGTTTCGCGTTTTTGCACCAAAGGGAAGAGCTCCCTTTGCAGGAGAAATATGGTATGCTAAAGACCATGCTAAAACATTGGAAGAACTGGCAAAAACAAAATGCGTTTCTTTTTACAAAGGAAATTTAGCTGAAAAAATGGATGCTTTTTCAAAAAAAACAGGAGGTTATTTAACAAAAGAAGATTTATAC
>DVLQ01000034.1 GCA_018715395.1 Candidatus Coprocola pullicola
CTTAATTGATTCGCTATATATTCGGCTATTCTTTCTGCATTTTTTACTGCTGTGTCCACATAATATCCTTTAGACCAAAATTCTCTGTTTCTATATTTATATTTCAACTCACTGAATTGCTCATATAACATCGTGCTGCTTTTTCCTTTCAAATCCCCCATAAAACTTGATACACTCATTTTCGGCGGTATCTCTACCAGCATATGCACATGATCCGGACATACTTCTGCCTTTAATATATTCACCCCTTTCCACTCACATCATTTTCTCAATATTTCTCCTATTGCTTTCCTTTTTTCGTAATAAAATACTTTTCTTCTATATTTCGGCGCAAACACAATATGATATTTGCAATTCCATTTTGTATGCGATAAACTATGTATATTCGTAATTCCCATATACGGACCTCCTTTTCACTATATTTCTTGCAGTTGGCAGACCACAATTGTATTATAGTGAAAAGGAGTTTTTACTTCTACCTCAACGCCAGAAGGCTTTTTTGAACCACGCGTCTAACGCGTGGTTTTCTCTATACAAAAAAACAGCATGAATATTTCATGCTGTTTTTTATTTTTCAAATTAGTGTAAATTAAACCACGCTTTCAAGCCTGGATATTGTGCTACATCATCCAATTCTTCCTCAATTCTTAATAATTGGTTATATTTTGCAACGCGGTCTGTTCTTGCAGGAGCGCCTGTTTTAATCTGACCGGCATTTACAGCAACTACAATATCTGCAATGGTTGCATCTTCTGTTTCACCGGAACGGTGGGATACAACTGCTGTCATATTATTTCTATTTGCCAACTGTATTGCATTAAATGTTTCTGTCAAAGTACCGATTTGATTTACTTTAATCAAAATAGCATTTCCTGCTTTTAAGTCAATGCCTTTTTGCAGTCTTTCTGTATTTGTTACAAAAAGGTCGTCTCCAACCAACTGCACTTTATCTCCTAATTCTTTTGTCAATAACTGCCAGCCTTTCCAGTCTTCTTCAGCCAAGCCATCTTCAATAGAGATAATAGGATATTTTTGGCAAAGAGCTTTCCAAAATTCTACCATTTCTTCAGATGTTCTTACAATTTCTCTGCCAGCCATTTTGCTTTCACCAGGGAAGTGATATTTTCCGTCTTTTTCATCATACAATTCTGTAGAAGCAGGGTCCATAGCGATTTTAATATCTTCTCCCCATTTATATTCTGCTTTTTCTACCGCTTCTTTAATCAGGTCGATGACTGCATCAGCTGTTGGCAGGTCGGGTGCAAAGCCGCCTTCGTCGCCTACTGCTGTAGAAAGACCTTTGCTTTTTAACACATTTTTTAAATGATGATAAATTTCAGCACACATTCTCAAGGCTTCTTTAAAAGTAGACGCTCCAACAGGCATAATCATAAATTCCTGAATATCTACTGTGTTATCAGCATGTTTTCCACCATTCATAATATTCATCATAGGAACAGGCATTGTTTTTGCATTAAAGCCGCCCAAATATTGATACAAAGGCATTCTCAAAGCTTCTGCCGCCGCTTTTGCAACTGCCATAGAAACGCCAAGAATTGCATTTGCACCCAATTTTGCTTTGTTTGGCGTGCCGTCTAATTCAATCATTTTCATATCAATAGCAACTTGGTCAAGGGCATTCATACCAACAATTTCGTCAGCAATGATACTGTTGACATTCTCTACAGCATCTTGCACGCCTGCACCAACATATCTGGAACCGCCGTCACGCATTTCCACTGCTTCAAAAGCGCCTGTAGAAGCACCGGATGGTACAGCCGCTCTTCCTACTATATTATCTTCTACTACAACCTCTACTTCCACAGTAGGATTGCCTCTGGAATCCAATATTTCTCTTGCGTAAACATCAGTAATTTCGATATAGCTTTTCATGTTTTTTCCTCCTTAAAATAAGTCCTAAACACCTTCTCGTTTGATAAAAAACTTTCATCTTTTCTAAATTTATCAAACTTTTACTTTATTTTCAACCAAAAAACATTTTTTGGGCAAAAATCCTATGGATTTTATTGTTTCTATTTGTAGCTTTATACATTTTGCAAATCCACTGTTTTTATTTGCTGATGAGTAAACTTTCTCCCGTCATTTCAGCAGGCTTTGCAATATCCATCATTTCAAGCAGTGTAGGGGCAATATCGGCTAATTTTCCGCCTTCTCTCAGACCAATACCATCTGTATAGTTTACCAATATAAATGGCACAGGGTTTGTTGTATGAGCCGTAAAAGGTTCGCCTGTTTCATAGTCAATGAGCTGGTCGCTATTTCCATGGTCAGCACAAATAAACATCTGTCCTCCCACTTCAAGGAGTGCCTCCAAATCTCTGCCAATACAAGTATCTACTGTTTCAATGGCTTTAATAGCCGCCTTTAACACACCTGTATGACCAACCATGTCCGGATTAGCATAATTGACAATAATTAAATCATACTCTTTTGAACGAATTGCTTTTACCAGACCGTCTGTTACTTCAATAGCACTCATTTCAGGCTTTAAGTCATATGTGGCAACCTTTGGAGAGGGTACAAGCCATCTGTCCTCGTTGGGATTTGGTTCTTCTACGCCACCATTAAAGAAAAATGTTACATGCGCATATTTTTCTGTTTCTGCTGTTCTTAGCTGTTTCAAGCCTAATGAAGAAATATACTCTCCTAATGTATTTGTCAATTTCTGAGGTTTAAATGCTACCAGCTTGTTTTCTATGGTTACATCATATTCTGTAAAGCAAACAAATACAATGTCTTTTGGTGCATTTTTTCTTTCAAAACCATCAAAATCCACATCACAAAAGGCTCTTGTCATTTCTCTTGCTCTATCAGGACGGAAATTAAAAAAGATAATGGAATCTTTATCTTTTACTGTGCCAATAGGTTTTCCTTCTTCATCAATAATAGCTGTGGGCAGTACAAATTCATCTGTTTTTGCTGATTCATATGATTTTTTAATACATTCATCCGCACTGAGAGCCGTTGTCCCTTTTCCGGATACAATGATATCATAAGCTTCTTGCACACGTTCCCAACGTTTATCTCTATCCATAGCATAGTAACGTCCTGTTATACTGGCAATTTTACCAACGCCTGTTTCTCTCATTTTTTCTTCTAATTGCGCTAAATACTCCACGCCGGAAGTGGGAGGCGTATCCCTGCCGTCTAAAAAGCAGTGTACAAATACCTTTTCCAATCCATTTCTTTTTGCTAGTTGAAGCAATGCATATAAATGCGTATTGTGACTATGAACGCCGCCGTCTGAAAGTAACCCAAACAAATGAAGTGCTGAATTATTTTTTTTGCAATTTTCTACTGCTTTGAGTAATTCTTCATTTTCATAAAAATCGCCGTCTTCAATAGCTTTTGTAATTCTTGTAAGCTCTTGATATACAACCCGTCCTGCGCCAATATTCAAATGTCCCACCTCTGAATTGCCCATTTGTCCATCGGGCAATCCCACGTCGCGACCGCTGGCATACCCCTTTACACAAGGATATTTTGCCATAATACTGTCCAAAACAGGTGTTTTTGCTTGTTTGATAGCATTGCCTTCTGTTTTGTCATTGATGCCAAAGCCATCTAATATCATCAAAACTGTTGTTTTTTTACTCATAATGACCTCCTTTAGAAAGAAAATCAAATCTTTTTTCTTTCTGATTCGCTAAAAAGCCAAATACAACTGATATAAGTAAAATTCTTTCGTTTTTCTTTTTTGACACTCTTTTTTTAATTATTTTTCATAATGAACAATCTGTGCAAATTCTTCCTTCAAGCTGGCACCACCAACCAGACCGCCGTCAATATCTGACATAGCAAACAATTCTGACGCATTTTTGCCATTTACACTTCCGCCATACTGAATGCGAACTTCCTGTGCAACTTCTTTGCCATACACTTCGCCAATGACTTCTCGAATAGCTGCACAAACCTCTTGTGCCTGCTGGCTGGTTGCTGTTTTGCCTGTGCCAATTGCCCAAATGGGTTCATAAGCAACCACTACTTTTTTTACATCTTCTGCACCAATGCCAAAAAGACCTGCTTTTACCTGCATACGAACCACTTCGATATTGATGCCCAATTCTCTTTGTTCCAATGTTTCGCCACAGCACATAATTGGTATCAAATTATGTTCCAATGCCTTTTTTACTTTTTTATTTACTGTTGTATCTGTTTCTCCGAAATATTCGCGTCTTTCAGAATGTCCGATAATAACATATTTTACACCCATTTCTGTCAGCATATCTGGCGCAATTTCCCCTGTATAAGCGCCGCTTTCTTCAAAGTGCATATTTTCTGCACCAACAGCAATATTTGTGCCTTTTACAGCTTCTAATACAGTAAAAAGGTCAACTGCAGGCACACAAAATACCACATCTACTTTGTCTGTGTTTACTTTATCTTTCAAAAGTGCACAAAGTTCTGCCGCCTGTTTTGGTGTTTTATTCATTTTCCAGTTTCCTGCAACAATTTTTTTTCTCATGATAAAATCCTCCCATTCTCATTTTATCAATTACCATCATTTTTTATACTATTTTACTGTTATCAATCTGCATGCCAACAACCCCAATGATACCCAATGTGTTTCAAACAATGTCAAAAGTGAATGGATACTATAGTCTTTGTTTTCTCAAAAATGGAATGTGTCATTTCTTTTTCTTTGTCTTTACAATAATAAACTATGTCACTAATATAATTGGTGCAATGACACAAAAAAGACCTGATACATTTTGTATAAAACCAAAAACAAGTTGCAAATCCATATACTTTTCCTCTATGAAAAATACACGATTAACATTATTTTTTGTTTGCTTATCCAAATCTTATTGTGAAAACAGTCTTCCCAAAATATAATTCCTTTTAACAAAATCAAATATGGATTGTCAATTTGCATCATTTTTTCAAGAAAACATCATTATTCCTATTTTTTGTTATATTACAATCATAATCAGACCAGTAACATAAATGATAAGTGAGGCATAAACGCTTCTTTTTCTCATTTTATCAATTACCATGCTTTTTATACTGCTTTAGAGTCTAAAGCAATTTCAATTATGCATAAACCATTTCAAATAAAAAATTTAAAAATAATCTGTTTATACATATACTTTTTTATTTTTTCTTTATTTTGGCAATAATAAACAATATTACCAAAATAGCCAAACCGATAATAGAAATAGCACCTATCACATTTGATATTAAATCAAATATCTGTTGTGAATCCATATACTTTTCCCCTTTCTAAAAAAACAAATACTTATGGCTGAAATGTTTTTTGAGCTGCCTGTTCTATTTTTTCCAAAAGCTGCTCATTGCTCCATCCGGAATTTACTGTAATTCTAGGAATTTCTAATATACTTGTATTTCTGTTGACAACACCGCTGTTGGTAGTCATTTGTAGGTCAAACCCAAGCATAGAACGCATCAGTACTTGAGTTTGATTAGTATAATTTCCATTGGGATAGGTCAATACTTTTACAGGACTTCTCATTTCCAGTTCTTTTTCTAACATTTCTTCTCCTTTTAATACAGAAGAACGAAAGTCTGTATACAATCTGTTTCCTACAGGTTCATGGTCATAGGTGTGACCAAATATTTCTACCAATCCACTGTTTTGCATTTCATTCAAATTCTCCCAGCTCATTTTTTCAATTTCATTGGAAGAATAAATATATCCATGATGAATGCGTGATGTGATTACAGAAATACTTGCTTTCATATGATATTTTTGCAATAAAGGATAAGCAAGCTCATAATTACTTCTATAACCATCATCTATTGTAATAATAATATATTTTCCATTCATGTGCAGCCCTTGATCTGTAACGCCTGCTTGTTTATCCTGTTGTACTTTTTGCATAATATGATTTAAGTCATTTAAAAAAATAGTAGTATAGCCTGCCTGTTGTAATGTTTTTAAATGTTGTTCAAACTCATCAATAGACATATTTGCACCATCTCCGGCAGGTACTTCTTCTGTTTTAAAATGATGATACATCAGTATGGGAATATATTCATTCGCCGCAATATTTCGTTTTTCTTGAGGTTCTATAGGTTGTGTTGTTTGCTCTGTTGTTGATGCATACTGTTGGAAATCATATGAAACTTCAACATTTTCTTTTTCAGAAATTATTTCCATTTGATTTTGTGTAGTCAAATTTGTTTGTTGTGCAGCAACAATGGAGGAAAAACTCCCTGCCGCCAAAAAAACTGCCATTACAAAGCCTAGATATTTTTTCATAGTCTTTCCCCCATACCAATAAAGCGATTCTGTTACATTAAAATGATATACACAACAGCTCCTTATTGAAAGTACAATAAAACAAAATCATTTTCTCCAAGAAAGAAGCTGTTTTTATGCATGAATATAACCATTATTTTTAAACATTTTACTATTTTTTTCTTTATTGCTTTTCTCATTCTTTTTGACACCATGCAAAAGATAAATACGGACGTCAAAAATATATTTGTCATAAATGTCACCATCAGTTTACTTTAAAGCCCAATAAAATAAAAACTTCTGACAAAAGCTATCAGAAATGCCCTGTTTGTAGCATCATACTTTTGCTTGGCACAAATATGACTTTTATATTCATTTTAAGTGTCATTCTAAAAAGTCTGGACATTCGGACATTCCATTAAACTTCCTATTGTGCAATTGAAGTTTTGTAAAAAGAAGTTTCCTACTTTTACCAAGGTTTGTTTTAAAACATTTCGTTTTGCACCAAATTATATACTCTTATACTTTACTTTGAGGCTTACTGCTCTCTCAAACAGATACAAAGCTTATGGAAGAAGCATATGTCTGTTTGTGTTTCTCACGTTTCTATTTATCGGTAAATTCATCATTTTGCTCCTTTTTTCAGATCCGTTTCCTTCTGCAAAAGGCTGACCTGCACTCTGATCAATGGCATGCTGACGAAACTGATATTAAAATCAAAGGATAGCAGCATTATCTTTGGATATTGCCGGATTCTGAAACAAGGGCTGTGATTTCTTTTGGCTTGTCTAGTGCAAGAGAGGGCAATACTGCTCTTACTCTCTTTCGAGAGTCCCGCAATATCGTAAGATGCAGTCCCTTTTGCCATTGTTACAGATGGTCTTGATTCTTATCATATGCCTCTTAGAATGACCTATCCGGAATCAAAACATCATATTTACGATTCCTTTGGTGATGATATCAGTAATAATATAATAGAATCTTTCTATAAAACTTTTAAAACATGGTACAAAACAAAAAAGGATTTCATTGTTTTGAATCTGCTTTGGATATCATTCCAAATTTTTTGTTTTAGTATCATTTTATCCATAGCCATTCTTATTTGTCTGAACAAGCGCCTGCGTTTGTTGCAGGTATTGCATACTTTCAAGAACAAGCAAAACACCGATTTTTATTTTAAAAAATTTTTATATGTTAGCTTTTATTTGTATGCTCTTTTTTGAAATTACATTTTTAAAATTTTTTTCTGTATTTTTATTTTCATATTAAATTAACAGAACCAATAGACCATATTTATTTATCATCTACTGCTGCAACACCTGGCAGTTCTTTCCCTTCCAAAAATTCTAAAGAAGCACCGCCGCCTGTAGAAATATGAGTCATTTTCTCTCCATAGCCTAACTGATTTACAGCCGCCGCCGAATCACCGCCGCCGATGATTGTTGTTGCATCAATTTGTGCCATAGCCTCTGCAACTGCTTGTGTGCCCTTTGCAAAGTTAGGAAATTCAAACACGCCCATAGGTCCATTCCAAACAACTGTTTTTGCTCCCTGAATTGCCTCTGCAAAAATCTTTCTGGATTCTTCTCCAATATCCAATCCTTCCCAATCATCAGGAATGTTCATAGTAGAAACTGTTTTAAAAGGCGTATCGTTTTTAAATTCTTGTGTAATGACAGTATCTACAGGAATCAGGAATTTTACGCCCTTTTCTTCCGCCTTTTTCATCATTTGTTTTGCGTATTCCACTTTGTCCTCTTCCAAAAGGGATTTTCCCACTTTTCCTCCTTTTGCCACAGCAAATGTATACGCCATGCCGCCGCCGATAATCAATGTATCCACTTTTTCCAAAAGATTATTGATTACATTGATTTTGTCAGAAACTTTAGACCCGCCTAATATTGCTACAAATGGTCTTTCAGGATTATTTACTGCATTTCCTAAGAAATTGATTTCTTTTTCCATCAAATAGCCAACGGCAGATTCTTTTACAAATTTTGTCACGCCTACTGTGGAGCAATGGGCTCTATGGCTGGAGCCAAAGGCATCATTTACAAAAATTTCTGCAAGACTTCCCAATTCCTTGCTAAAGCTTTCTTCATTCTTTGTTTCTTCTTTTCTGTAACGTGTATTTTCTAATAATACAATATCGCCGTCTTTCATTTGTGCAACGGCTTTTTTTGCATTTTCTCCTACAACATTGTCATCTTTTGCAAAAACAACTTCTTTTCCCAGTTTTTCACAAAGACGTTTTGCAACAGGCGCCAAAGAGAGTTCCGGCTTTGGTTCTCCTTTTGGTTTTCCCATATGAGAGCAAAGAATCACTTTTGCACCTTCTTGTATCAATTTTTCAATTGTGGGCAATGCCGCTACAATTCTGTTTTCATCTGTAATCACGCCGTCTTGCAAAGGTACGTTAAAATCGCATCTTACCAACACTTTTTTTCCTTTGACTACCAAATCATCTATTGATTTTTTGTTCAGCATCATTTTTGTAATCTCCTTTCTAACTGCTACAGGTTATTAAACTATAATGAAAACATGAAAGACATGTTATTTCCGAACAGACTCCCCAAAAATAGAAAACTGTCCACTTTTCTATTTTATTACATTCCCAATTTTTTTCTTTTTCAAACATCATTTTAACAGATATCCATATTTTTACAAACAGTTTGTCACAGTTTCATTATAATTCATATTAATTTACTCCGCAAGTCTAATCATTTCCTCTGCCGTTGCTGTATCTGTTATCAATATAGCTTGTGGCATCTTTTTGAAGACTGCAACAAGAGCTTCGGCTTTATTTTTTCCTGCTGCCACTACAATGATTTTTCGCATTCTATTCAATTCTTCCAATCGCAACCCTATGGAATGAGAAGTGTATACGACCTTTCCACTGCTATCCAGATAATATCCCAGCATTTCGGCTACCGCTCTTTCTTTTAAAAGAAAAGAATAGACTTGAGAATCCACCTGTCTTTTTTTTGCCATTTCCATAGCATTTCCTACTCCAAGAATCAATACGTCGGCTCGTCTGATTTCTTGTATGGTTTGTTCTATGGTTGGTTCTTGCTTAATTTCTTTGAAGGCTTTTTCACTCATATGGTCAGGCAAATGCAATAATTTATAAGAAGCATTCAGTTTTTGTGCCAAAATTGCCGCCAAAGTATCTGCTTGATATTCCAGTTTTCCACCTATACTTCCTCTTGCAGGTACAACCAGCTTGACCTTTTGATTTTTTGAAAAAAGCATTGCCTCTACCACTCTTGCAAGAGTAGACCCGCCTGTTACAGCCACTGTGCTTTCTTTTGTCACATTGTTTAGTATTACTTTTGCCGCAATTTGAGCCATTTCTTTTTTTACACTTTGCGTATTTTGGTAATCTCCTTGTGCAATATGAACTTCTGTAATACCTAGAATATGAGAAAGTTTTTTTTCCACTGCCATAATAGCGTCTACACATTGCATAAACGTTTTCATCTCTTGCAATATTTTTTTGCCTTCTTGCGTCACTTTCATCCCTTCTCTGGAAACTTCAATCAGCTGTTGTTTACTCAACTTTTCCGTTTCGTTACGGACAGTTCTTTCCGAAAAATCCAATGAAAGAGAAATGCTTCTTCTGCCTATGGGCTCCTGAGAAGAAATCTCACGCAGTATATGATATCTTTTCACCACTGTATCCATTTCTTCCGGGGCAATTTTCTTCAATGTCTGTAATATATGTGTAATATTCTCTTTTTCAAGGGACATTTTTCGTCCCACCTTTCATTTTTCGTCCCACCCGTTGTAAAAGGAAAACCTATTAGCTGGAATTGTCCTTCCAATAGGCTTGTCTGTATTATATAAGAATTACCAAAATATTTCAATATTTTTACAGATGTATACATTAAAAAAACTACTAAATTTTTTTGATAAAATTACTATTTGTAACACAATATATCTAACAGTGTTTTTTGATAAAATTTTCCCAGCCAGAAATACAACATATTGCTGAAAAACATATTCTTTTTTTATGCTACTTGCTTAATACTTTCTTTTGCAGTATACTATATTTCAAATTAAAAAATGGAAAGGATGGATAAACCATGGATCAAAAGCTTTGGGAACAAATGAAAAATCAGCCTCTTTTAAAAAGAATTTCTGCTCAGGAAGAAGTTGTATGGATCAATGAAGATTTAGAAAATGCAAAAACTGCTTTGCAAAAACTGGATATTACCATGGAAGATATGGAAGACGCCCAAGCACGTCTTGCCCGTTTTGCTCCTTTTATCCAAAAATGTTTTCCTGAAACACAACCACAAAACGGCTTAATCGAATCTCCTTTGACAGAAATTGAAAATATGAAAAAACAATTGGAAAAGGAATATAACATCTCCATTGCCGGAAGAATTTTTTTAAAACAAGACAGTCACCTTGCCATTTCCGGTTCTGTCAAAGCTCGCGGAGGCATTTATGAAGTGCTAAAACATGCAGAAGATTTGGCTCTGGAACATGGAAAAGTGAAAAAAACAGACGACTACAGCATTTTTGCCAGCGATGAAATGAAAAAGTTTTTCAGCCAATTTAAAATACAAGTAGGCTCCACAGGAAATCTGGGTATGAGTATCGGCATCATGAGTGCGGCGCTTGGTTTTCATGTTATTGTACATATGTCTGCTGACGCTAAACAATGGAAAAAAGATCTCCTTCGTCAAAGAGGCGCTGTTGTGATAGAATATGACGATGATTACAGTAAAGCAGTAGAACAAGGCAGAAAAGAATCGGACGCAGACCCAAACAGTTATTTTGTAGACGATGAAAACTCTATTACACTGTTTTTAGGTTATGCTGTTGCCGCAAAACGATTGCAAACACAATTTGAACAAAAAAGCATTGTCGTAGATGAAAATCATCCTCTTTTTGTGTATATTCCTTGTGGCGTTGGAGGAGCTCCCGGCGGCATAACATTTGGCTTAAAACAGCTTTTTGGTGATAACGTTCACGTATTTTTTGTAGAAACTACTCCTGCTCCCTGTATGCTTTTGGGAATGGCTTCCGGTATGCAAAATAAAGTTTGTGTACAAGACTTTGGTCTTTCTGGTCAAACTCACGCTGATGGTTTAGCAGTAGGCAGACCTTCCGGATTTGTAGGCGGTGTGATGACACATTTATTGAGTGGGGAGATGACATTGCAAGATAAACGTATTTATGATTTTATGCGTGATATTGTCAATTCAGAAAATATCTTTTTAGAACCTTCCGCTTGCGCTTGTTTTATGGGAATAGTAGACTGTTTTAAAACCGAAGAAATGAAACAATACATCAAAAACCATCATTTGGAAAATAAAATGCAACAAGCAATACACATTCCATGGGCGACAGGCGGCAGTTTAGTGCCGGAAAACATTCGCCAAGAATATATGAAAACTTATCTCTAAAAATTAAAACCACCCATTGAACGGGTGGTTTTACCAGACTCTATAAGGATTTCTCTTTTGTGGTTGCCCCCTTAAGGAGCATTGAATATTCTAACAACCATATTCATAACTCTGGCTGTCCCCTACTTAGGGGCACTTTTTTGCCTTATTTCGTGGGCTCACCCATAAACGGGTCTGTAAATTGTTTTAAACTGATTTGATCATTCATGATATCATCTTCTAACTAATTTTTGATGTATTCTTTTATTGCCGTTTCATATCTGCCTACTATATCCATAAAATATCTTTTACGCCAAAAATAGAGCTTTTTATACTTATATTTTAAATTTGTATATCTGTCAATATCATTAAACTACTTTTACTCTTTAAATATCCTATAAAACTAGATATGCTCAAATGCAGTAGAATCTCAACTAGCATATGTATATGGTTTGAACAACATTCTGCCTCTATCATATTTACACCTTTTCTATCACAAAGTTCTCTTAATATTCTTCCATGCTCTGAAAAACCAGCTATGTTATACTATCATGCCGGATAGAGGCAAAGAGTTTGGCGTTACATCTTCAAGTATCTGGCACATTGGATAAAGTGGGATTTTATTTTCCTTTTCCTCACCGACCTTGACAGAAAGGGACAAATGAAAACACAAATGGATTACTTCAGAAATATTTTTCAAAAGAGTAAGATTGAACAACAATTAGCAAAGAATATACACAAAGTAAAGTAGATGAATTGAACAGGCGTTTCAGAAAATGTTTGGGGCATAAAACACCTTATGATATTTATGATTCAGAAGTGTTGCATTTGACTTAACAATTTAAAATTTAATAAAAAAGTCTATTTGAAAAATTTTGCACAAAAATAAAAATGACCTCAATATTGTTATATTAAAAATAAAACAAAAAGACTTATTCATCATTGCCGGTTAAAATGATAGATATACATAAAATTTATTTTCTAATATTGTAGTTTCGGCAGTACAAATTTCAATATATTATGATTTACAACTTGTTCTAAAAACCATATTTACTATTATAGCAAACAGTACTACTATGATTCATCTGGTATTTCTGCTTTTCTACGTATTCTTTTTAATACTTCTTCATCCTGAATGATATCCATAGCTAATCTATATGCTTTATTTGCCGCTGTTTTATTTCCCATACTTAAATATTTATCCCCGACGTCTTCATATTTTTTTTCTTTTATAAGATGATCTGTTTCCGATAGCTCGCCATCAGTATATATGGGTTGATATCCTGAATAATCTGTTTCATTAAATATAGCAGAAGTAATAATTCTAGCTTTTTTTGTATCATATAACTCTTTTATAGTGCCATCCAACTGCTTTTTACACCCATGACAATTAATCTTTGTTCCTCCTATTCTAATACTTCTAAAAACATCTTCAGCGCCAAAAACCGCTTCTCTTGCCTTTGCCTTTTCTGTATCTTTAGAGAAATTGGCTAAAGTGTTGTCAAATTGTTTTTGCAAATAATCAGCAATTAAAATTTCACCGTGCATAGCTTTGTCTTTGGTATGGATTGTTTTATCATTTGCATCAATTTTATCATTCGCTTTTCTTGCATACTCAACTGATGAAGTATGCTCAGACGGAGGTGTTATTTTTGTATTATAGACCCGCATAATTTTCTTTTCTTTCAATATTGTTACATAGTCTAAAATACTCTTTTTATATTGAGGATATTTTGTAATGTCTTTCAAAAATTCACTGCATCCAGAAAATTCTTCATTATATTTTTTTATATCACTTTCATTAAAACTCTTTATTGTATCACTGACAGCAGTAATAGGTTCTTTAAATTTGTCGTCTATTCGATTACTTTTTATATCCTTGTTTGTATTTACTGCCACATATATACAATCTGATTTTACTGCAAGCGCAATATGAGGACCCAATTTTTTATAGCCTTTCTCATTAGCTTTGCCTGCAATACAGTGTAGCGTGTCAATCTTATAGTCATCCGGTCCTACTACATACTTCGGAAGGCTTCTTTGTTGTCCTATTGTTACTGTGTCAATTTTAACATATTGATTTAAATCTTTCTCGGCTTTAATTTTATCTAAAGTGACATCCTCTCCAAACTCAGCTTTGAAACTTTTAAGTAATACAGCGCATTCTTGTTTCTCTAAAGTATCTGTTTTATAATCCTTTATTAAATCGGATAATGAAGTATCCCCTGATAAAGCTGTATCTAACTGTACTATTCTATCTAAAATCCATTTTACTTGTTTCATTCTATAATGAGCGCCGGCAGTATTTTGCACAGACATTTTTTGAATATAAAAACCATTTGTTGTTTTTTCAATCAATGGTATCCCCATAGACTTTTGCCTCAATGTTTGTGCACTTTTTTCTTTTATTTCTGAAACATTGTATTGCATTGTATCTGCTTCTCTTTCCAAAGTGGGATCATCATTGATAAAAAAACCATATTGTTTTTTTGTCGGCAGTACTCTTCCTTGTTTTTGTTGTACTACATGGGTTAATTCATGCGATAAATATTTTTCTTGTCCTGCAGCTACATATACATGGTTGCCTTGTGTATATGCATAAGAATCTAATAAAGCGGGTTTTTCAGAATTGTAATGTATCCTTACATCATCAAAAGAAAAACCTGATGCTCTTTCAAATTTTTCTTTCATATCATTAGGAATCCCTGTCTGATTGATAGTCTTTTTTTTCTTTTGAACTACATCTTTTTTGTTATTCGTTTGTTTTTTTATATACACAGTGCTCCTCCTAACAAATAACATGCTTTCATTTTTCACTGTTTTTGCAGATATCATAAATAAAAATATTATTTTTAGCAAATATCTGTCAAAATATAACAAAACTTTTCAGATTGATATAACAAATTTCTTTTACTGTTTCACTAATTTTTTATATCTTCATATTTATCATAAATATTTTAAATTTTTTATTGGCGTCTTTTTGTATTACCAAAATCATTTT
>DVLQ01000035.1 GCA_018715395.1 Candidatus Coprocola pullicola
CTTCTGGTAGAGATTGCACCGAAAATGAGTGTATCGCAATTACTTAAAAGGAAAAAGTGCCATGATGATATTCAATGGTCATGCAAATCTGAAGTATAAATTCGGAAATAGGAATTTCTGGGCAACAGGATATTATGTGAGTATGGTCGGGTGAAATACAGCAACAATTCAAAAATATATCAGCGAACAGGAAAAACAAGATCAAATTGAGGACAAGTTGAACACAAAAGAGTATGAAGACCCTTTTAAGGGTAGCAGATAATCATACCACCAAGGCTGGAACGAAGTGAAAGCCAGCGTCATTTAGGCGCCGGCTTTTAATAAGCCCTTATAGGACTGGTGCAAACCACGTCTTTTAGGCGTGGTCCTGATTCATATAAAACGAAAAAACTGTTTTTTCATATCAGCATTTCATATAATCGGACATACGACAGGCTCCTGACACCCCACTGTCATAAATGAGAGCTTCTGTTTGGTCATTGATACCTCCAAGAGCGTAGACGGGTATGGAAACAGATCGGCAAATTTCTTTTAAAAAGTCAACGCCTTTTGGAGGCAAATCTTTTTTGCAGTCTGTCTGAAAAATATGACCTGCTACAATATAATTTGCTCCAAAATATTGGGCTTTTTGTGCTTCTTGCACAGAATGAACAGAAGCCCCAAGAAGTTGAAAATTTTGCAGAGATTGATAATGTTTTTCTAAAAGAGGAAGAGGCATATGAATTTTTTTATACTGCAAATTTTTAGCGACTTCTATGTAAGTATGTAATATACAGTTTGTATGATACTTTTGACAAATGGTAATCACTTCTTTTGCAAGAAACTGATATTGTGTTTGTGCCAAATCTTTTTCACGTAATATAATAATATCCACTTTTGGGGCAATGTTTTCTATTTGCTCTAAAAAAGGAATAGAACATAATGCTCTGTTTGTAATTGCAATTTTTTTAAAGGTAGACATAATCATTCATTACGGGCTGTAAGCCACGAGCTTTGATGGCTTCTGCCACTTCCTCCACAGTTCTGTTATCTGCAATTTCAAATTGGTCGTCGCCTTGACTTTTTTCATTGCTATGGCTGCCAATACCTGTACTGACGTCGGCAGAAATTTTTGTGGCGGCTAAGCCAATGACATGATCTCTAAATTCTGCACGCTCTCTGGTAGAAATGGTCATACCTGCAAAAGGCATAAATAGTCTGTAAGCAGTCATAACTTGTAAAAGCTGTTTTTCATGCACGTCTTTGGGGTTGATTTTGTCATTGTTGATAATGGGACGCAGTCTTGGACAAGAAAATGAAATTTCCGCATGAGGATATTTTCTTTGCAGTAAATAAGCATGCAGTCCTGTTGCAAAAGCATCTTTTCTGAAGTCGTCAAGCCCCAGTAAGGCGGCAAAAGCAACGCCTCTCATACCGCCTTTTAAAGCCCGTTCCTGAGCATAAAAACGATAAGGAAAAATACGCTTATGACCGGCAAGATGAAGTGTTTCATATTTATCGCTATGATAAGTTTCTTGAAATACTGTAACATAGTCTACGCCGCATTGATGCAGGTAAGCATATTCTTCTGAATTCATAGGATATACTTCAATACCTACCATTTTAAAATATTTTTTTGCCAGTTTACAAGCTTCGCCAATATATTTGACGTCAGAATGTATTCGGCTTTCTCCTGTCAGTATGAGTATTTCTTCTAATCCTGTTTTTGCAATAGCCTGCATTTCTTTTTCTATATCAGGCATATCCAATTTTGCTCTGCGAATTTGATTATGACAGTTAAAACCACAATAAACACAATAATTTTCACAATAATTGGAAATATAAAGAGGCGTAAAAACATAAATGCTGTTTCCAAAATGCTTTAATGTTTCAGACTGTGCTTTTTGTGCCATTTCTTCCAAAAACGGTTCTGCAGCCGGAGAAAGCAGTGCTTTTAATTCTTTTGGACCTTTGTTTGGCTTTTCTAAGGCACGTTTGACGTCTTCTGCTGTATAGATATTGTAATCATAATGTTCCATAGCTTCTAAAACTTGTTCCATAATGGTAGAATCAGAAAGAACTTCCATATCTTTCAGATAGGTCATATGATCTGTTTTTTTTGATTGTATTTGACTCATATTTTCCTCCTTAGTCTGCTAAAAATCCCGTTAATGGAGAAGAGGCACTTGCTCCTTTTTCCAATACTCTGCCAAATCCAGATAAATAAGCGCTGCGTCCTGCTTCAATGGCATTTTTAAAAGCCGCCGCCATAGCAGGAATGTTTCCGGCAGTTGCAATAGCTGTATTTGCCATTACTGCGGCTACGCCCATTTCCATAGCTTCACAAGCTTGAGAAGGGCGACCAATGCCCGCGTCTACAATGATAGGCAAATCAATCTCATCTACCAATATTTGTATAAATTCTTTTGTACAAAGACCTTTATTGGAACCGATAGGAGCGCCTAAAGGCATAATCGCGGCGGCTCCGGCATTTACTAAATCTCTTGCAACATTTAAATCAGGATACATATAAGGCAGAACAATAAATCCTTCTTTTGCCAACTGTTCTGTTGCTAATATGGTTTGAGCATTATCCGGCAGTAAATATTTGGAATCTCTGATTACTTCAATTTTGATAAAATCTCCACAGCCCATTTCTCTGGCTAAATGGGCGATGCGAATGGCTTCTTCTGCCGTTCTTGCACCGGAAGTATTGGGAAGAAGTGTAATCCCCTTGGGAATATAATCCATAATATTTTCTTTGCTGTTTGTATTTGCCCGTCGTAATGCTAAAGTGATAATTTGTGCTCCTGCCTGTTCTATGGCTGCACGAATGAGTTCCAGATTATATTTTCCAGAACCTAGTATAAAACGAGAGTCAAAATGATGCCCTCCAATCATCAGTTGGTCTTGTTTTTCCATTTTTTTCATCCTTTCTGGTCTGTGGTATTTTTATGTAAAATGTGAAACTGTCTAAGTATTGATTTTGCTGCCAAAATGGTTTTGATTTCTGAATCATTTGCAACTGTTACAGTTTTTGGCTCTCGTGCAGCAGATAGTATAGGGGTCAAAGCAATACGCAACAGCAAAAAACAAAAATGAATCCTTTTTGATACTTCCATATATAAAAAATGATGGGTTAACAGAGTTCGTTTTCTGTTTCATTTAGCAAAATGCGTATGACTTGGTTTGCTTGATGTCCGGCACAAACACTGACTCGAGGAGCCATAAGCCCGATGCCGGATTGTACATCTGTTTTTTCATCGCCGCAAATATATAATCTTTTATTAAACTTTCGAGTTTGAATGGTATTGGCGCTGCCATAGCCTGCCATACCGTTTCCGGAAACAATCACCGTATTGGGGCATTGTTCTAAAACGGTGTTGATAAGCATTGCTTTTTGGTCTGGCATATCAAAGGCTTCGCAAACAATAGGGGATTTTGAAAAAAGTGTTGAAGCATTTTCTGCTGTGATACGCAAAGTATCTGTAACAATTTCTATGTAAGGATTGATTTCCAGAAGTCTTTGACAAAGGGCTTGGGTTTTGTATTGTCCAATATGACGGACGTCATATTCTTGGCGGTTTAGATTACTCATTTCTACACAGTCAAAATCCACTAAATGCAATTTTCCCACACCACTTCGTGCCAGCATAACGGCAATGTGAGAGCCAAGTCCTCCAAGTCCGGCAATGGAAACCATTGACGACTGTAATATTTCAAAGAGCTTAAAAGGAAATCTTCCGTCCCAGCATTGCTCCATCTCCTTTTTGGTTGGTATCATACTTAACCTCCTCCTACAAATTGAACAATTTCTAATGTATCTGTTTGCTCTAAAAATGTTGTTTGATAATCTGCCCTTGGAATAATACAGCCATTTTTTTCCACAGCAACGTATAAGGGCTGATAGCCTTTTTGTTGCAAATATTCCAAAAGAGATATTTTTTTTGAAAGCATTTCTTGCTTTCCGTTGACATACATAAAAAACGCCTCCTTTTTTGTTTTTGGGTTCTGTTATGTTAAAATGATATAGACAATAACCTCTTCTATTGAAAATACAATAAATATAATAAAAACATTTTCCGGCGAAAAAGAGTTGTTTCTATATATAAATATAAAAAATAAAAATTACTTTTAAAGATTTTGCTATTTTTTATCCTCATTGTTTTTTTCATTGGCTTTATTGTTATGCAAAAGAGCATTATAGGTATTAAATCGCTTTGGATATCATTTTTAATTTTATTATTTTATCCATAGCCATTTTTATTTGTTCGGACAAGCACCTGCGGCTGTTGCAGGTGTTACATATTCTCAAAACAAACAAAACATCAGTTTTTATTTTAAAAAAATTTTTTCAGGCGTTGGCTTTTTTTCTATGTTCTTTTTTGAAATGATATTCATATCAAATGAACAGAATCGATTGTAGAACAAAAAAGCGCATGAAGAAAACTACACCCGTGGTGGTGTACCCCTTCATGCGCTTTAATAAGCTACACTCTAGCAGATATTATATAATTTTGTATAAAAAAAGTCAATCTGTTTTGTTGAAATATTTTATAAAATATTTTTCAAAAATGTTTTTTTTCATTTTTCCCTTTTTTTCAATTTATTCTTCTACACCACACCAGTCACAAATAGTGCAGGCAATGACTTTGACAGCAGAAATCAAATCTTCTTTATCAATAGATTCATCAATACTGTGTGCCAAAGATAAGTCGCCCGGTCCATAAATAATAACCGGTATGCCACCTTGGTTTCCCAGATGACGTGCATCACAAGCAGAAAAAGAGATTTCTTCTAACTCTTTTCCCAAAACCTTTTTTCCGCAATGGCAAAGTACAGAAGCAAATTCAGAATCCTCCGGATAACAATATGCATCATCATAATGTAAATAGGACACTTCAGGCTTATGTTCTAAAAGCCATGGGTCATTTTTGGAGGCTTCTTCTATTGCGTTGGCAAATAAGGCTTTTACTTTTTGAATCCCTTTTACGCCTGTTCCCAATGCCGGTGAAAAATAAACGACGCCGCTGATGACACATTCTCTTGCTGTAGAGGTTGCATAATCTCCGCCTTTGATTGTTCCAATGCCAAGAGAAAGCTTTGTTTGTTCTTTGTTTTCTTCTGCTTCGTGTGCAAGCAGTGCATTGATAAGAAGAGGCGTTTTTTCAATGGCGCTGATACCGTTTGCCTTTCCATCTTTCCATCTGCTGCCTGTGTGCGCTTCTTTTCCTGTTAGTTTCATTTCCCAGTAAACGCCTCCGCCGGAAGTTTTGGAATAGCTTTTGGAGCCTGTGGGTTCACAAACAAGCGCAGCGTCTGCTTGATAGCCTTCTGCCACACAGGCTAAAGAGCCATTTCCAGAATGTTCTTCATTGACAACACTTTGAACAATAACGTCCCCCTTTAGAGAAATACCGCAGCGGATGATTGCTTCCAAAGCTGTAATCATTGCCCAAAGACCACCCTTCATATCGCTTGTTCCTCTGCCGTAAATTCTGCCGTTTTTTTCTTGGGCTCCAAAGGGTTCACAGTTCCATCGGTTTTTATCTCCTATGGTTACTACGTCAATGTGACCGTTTAAAATCAAAGAACGTCCGTTGCCCGTTCCTTGCAGTGTTGCCACTACATTTGGACGTCCTTTATAGGTCAATTTTTCTGCATAGGGAGAATTCATAAGCTGCTCATAGGTACAGATATCATAAAATTTAAGCGGTAAGTCTAGTTCCGGCTGCCAACTGGAGGGGTATTGTGCAATTTCCGGATATTTTTCAAAAAGTTCTTTGATATTTGGCTCTTTTATTTCCACTCTCATTGATAATGCCTTTAGATGTTTTGCCACAAAGCTTTGTGCTTGGGCTTCTTCTCCTGTCAGGCTTGGAATTTGAACAAGCGTCTTAAAGTTTTTCCAGATTTGTTCCTTATTGTTTTCCACCCAATTTAAAATAATGTCCTGATTCATC
The DNA here is from genome assembly GCA_018715395.1 of Candidatus Coprocola pullicola. Classification (GTDB taxonomy): domain Bacteria; phylum Bacillota; class Clostridia; order Lachnospirales; family Anaerotignaceae; genus Coprocola; species Coprocola pullicola. Next base: position 5,943 of record DVLQ01000035.1, read on the forward strand.
TGTCTAACCTCCTTTTTTCATTTATATTGATAGAGTTTTTATAATTTATTAATTATATCATATCAATTAAGAAATATAAATTTCCAAAATGCAACACAAAAAGGAGAGAAAGTTCTCTCCTTTTGATAATTTTATTTTTCATTTACTTGCAATTTTAATACATCGGGACGGGCATAATGTCCGCAAACGTCAAATTCCATTTTGCTCATATACACTTTATCCATATCTAAATCAGCATAAATGATATCTTCTTTGTCCCATACGGGTTGTGTTACATAATGTCCATATGGGTCAATAATACAACTTCCGCCACGACATACAATATCAGGCAATTTGACAATTTCATCACAACAATGCAATTGTGTAATAGGATACATTTGTTTTGTAAAAAACATATCGCAGTTGATAAAATAACACCGACCTTCTAAAGCAATATGTTGTATAGTAGACTGCCATTCAGGATTATCATTTGTGTTTGGAGAAATATATAGACAAACACCTTTTTCATATAATGCCGCTCTTGCCAAAGGCATATAGCTTTCCCAGCAAATCAGACTTCCCATAATGCCCCAAGGAGTTTGTGCAACAGGAAAATAGCCTTTGTCGGCGTCTCCCCATACCACGCGTTCTGTGCCTGTCGGCTTTAGTTTTCTGTGAACAGCAATTAAATCGCCTTGCGGAGAAAAAAATAAATTGGTATTATACAAAGTTCCTGTAACAGCGTCTCTTTCGGAAACTCCGATACTAATATAAGCATGCGCTTTTTTTGCGGCATTGGCTATTTGTTGTGTTTCTGCTCCTGGAACAACAATGGAATTGTCATAATATAATTTCCAATCTTTTCTGCCTTCTTCATTGCGGCTTCCTACCCGAAAGCCGAATGTCATGCCATAGGGATATCCGGGAATAAAAAGCTCAGGAAAAACAATCAGTTCTGCATTTTGTTGTGCCGCTTGCTGTATGAGATGAATTACTTTTTCGGTGCAGGCTTTTTTGTCAAACATAATAGGGGCGGCTTGTATTACTGCAATTTTACATGTTTTTTTTAAATCTTTCATAATGTTGTCCTCCTATCTAACTATTTGTAATACATTTTATCATAATTAGATTTTTGATAGAAGACATAATGGTATATTTCTTGACAAAAAGTATTCCAAAATGTTATATTGAAACAACCAGCAAAATATGCAATAGCTAAAATAAATGCTGTTTATTTGGTTAAAAGACAAATAGGCATAAATTTTGTACAAGCTCATATATACTAATATATCATTGAAAAACCCAAAAGAGGGTAATATACAGTGCTTATGAAGTTTGTAAAGCCCGCCTATTGCTAGTGAAAAACTCTAACCACAAGTCATTGGTTGTATTATGTATGTGCATAAAAAAGATATTTTTATGCTTTTTAGAATATACGTATTTTTAGTCAATATATAATATAACACAAAAACACTGAAGTGGTTTAAAAAAATAACTTCAGTGTTTTTTGATGGTTGAAAAATGGTATGAGGAAAGGAAAAAAGAAAAATGAAAAAAAGAAATATTGCAGTTATAACAGCAGTCATGGCATTTTTTGGTTTTAGCAACTTTCCAAAAATAGAAAAGAATAAAAAATTGATTTCAAAACAGAAAGAGGAAAAAGATATGCTCCAGATAAAAAAAGAAATTTTGATGGTTAGTTTTGGCACCAGCTATTGTGATAGTTGTGAGATTACTATTGGAGCCATAGAAAATGCTATGAAAAGAAATTTTTCAGAATATACTGTCAAACGTGCTTTTACAAGCCAAATGATTATTGACATTTTAGCCCAAAGGGATAACATAAAAATAGATAATGTTCAACAGGCGCTTGACAAGGCTGTTGCAGAAGGTGTTCAAATATTGATTGTGCAGCCAACGCATTTGATGAGTGGATATGAATATATTGGTATGGTAAATACTTTGGAAAAATATAAACATAAATTTCAAAAACTGCAAGTAGCCCAACCTTTGTTGACAAGCGATGCAGACTTTCAAAAAGTGATGGAGGCTATTACATTTGAAACATCTGCTTATGATGATGATCAAACGGCTATTTGCTTTATGGGACATGGAACAGAGGCAGAAGCAAATGAGGTTTATGCAAGACTGCAAACAATGTTAAAAAATAATGGTTATAAAAATTATTTTATTGCAACAGTAGAAGCTACGCCTACATTAGAAAATATTATGACACAAATACACAAGGGAAGCTATAAAAAAGTGGTTTTGCAGCCATTAATGGTTGTTTGCGGAGATCATGCCAACAATGATATGGCCGGAGAAGAAGAAGGTTGTTGGAAAATGGAATTTGAAAAAGCAGGGTATGAGGTAAAATGCATTCTTCGTGGATTGGGAGAATTGAAAAATATCCAAAATATTTATGTACAACATACGCAAGAAGCCATAGATAGCTTAGAAAAAATGGATAGATAGAATATACGTTTCTAGATATTCAATGGGCTATGGACAAAGTGGACAATTTTTGGTCAAAGACCTATTTCATTCAAGTCCTTGACAAACAGACGAAAGTATAAATAGTTTGTTTCATTTCCATAAATGCTTTCAAATTCCCTGTTTTTTTGGTCTATTTTCTTGGTAGGAAGTAAATTTTAACTATGGATTTTATTTGCAAAATACTTCTTTTGCTAAGCCTTTCTACTGTATTATATTTGTATAAAATATAATTTGTCTACACTTTGATAGGTATTCAAAATACATTTATTGATATCAGAACCACTGGTTTAACCAGTGGTTTGTTCTACCCCTATAATATACTTTTTCTATAACATTTGTAACCGCCTCAAAAGTCCTTCAGATGCACTACTTTTTCAACAGATTGTTAGATATATTCCTTATTTTGGCTATATTTTTTATGGTATCAGCTTCTGCGTCAAAAATATCGAGTGCAATATTTACATTTTCAAAATGTGTGCTAAATTTTTGAAAGGCATAGATGTATCAGGTATAGCCAATGAGTGTTTGTATGATTACTTTAGTGTAGAAATCTGCATAGCAGACTTTAACAATCGGTCACTTTGCAAGTGATATGAAAGCTTAACTTATATGTGCGGAACAACATTATGTGGTAATCCCTTTTCTATTAGATTATTCTCTTAATATATTGGTATTTCAGCAAGATTGTGACTTCATATAAATGCCATGGATTATTTGCATTTTCAAAATGTGTGCTAAATTTTTGAAAGGCATAGATGTATCGGGTATAGCTGATAAGTGTTTGTATGATCATTTTAGTATAGAAGTCTGCATAGCAGATTTTAACAATAAGTGATATGAAAGCTTAATCAAAAGCCTCCTCCTTGATATAAAGCAAGAAGATTCAATTATGAACTATTTTACAAAGTATGATATTCTATGGCAAATAGCTTATCACATACAAAATGGATATACAAGTATACTCCAAAGTGCAGAAGGAAAATCATTTATTCTAATTTGTGTAAAGATATCCAAAAGATAATAAAAGATTGATACAAATGCAAAAGTGTGTATGTAATAAAAAATATAATATGCCCAATCATATCCATTTTTCAATAGAGACACTACCAAAAATGAGTATATCTAAATTTATGGGATAAAGAGTGCTATGAATTGTCATGCAAATTTAAAATACAAATTTGGCAATAGAAATTATTTGGCAATAAGTTGTTATGTGAATACAGTTGGACTAAATACAACCACAATTCAAAAATATATAGAAAATAAAAACAAAACCAAATGGAATATAAGACAAACACAAAAATAGTAAGACTCTTTTAAAGGCGGTAGGTCATTCTACCGTCCAGACTAGAACAAAGTGAAAGCCGGCGTCTAAATGATGTCGGCTTTTTATTATTACTTTAGTGCCGAAGGCTGCAGAGCAGCCTTTTACAACCGCCCGCTCCGCTCTGTGAGCAAGATGAAAGCTTAAGCAAAAAGCCTCATCCTTGTTATAAAATAAGGGTGTTCAAGCCTAAAAATTTTACAGAAGAAAGGACTTTTATGGCAAACAGTTTAGCACATACAAGTTGGGAATGTAAATATCATATTGTATTCGCACCAAAGTACAGAAGAGAGGTAATATATGGAAAAATGAAAGCAGAGATAGTAAAAATACTTAGAAAACTATGCTATGTGAAAGAAAGGAAATAGAAATAATAGCAACAGAATGCTGTCCAGAGCATATACATATGCTGATGCGTATGCCGCCTAAATACAATGTATCAGAAATCGTTGAATACTTGAAAAAGTTCTCTCATGATATTTGATAGACACGCAAACTGAAAATACAAGTATGGCAATAGAACAGTTTGGTGTAGAGGATATTATGTTGACATAGTAAGAAAAAATACAAAAAAGATATGCCAATATATCAACAATCCATTAAAAGAAGACTGTATGGCAGACCAAATTAATTTCAGTGAGTACATTGCCCTGTTTACGGGTGAAAAAGTAAATAAGTAAAAATAGCCGACAAGGGCGGTAGTTGAATTAGTAGAGCGCTTGGCGGATTATCAATGCGCTTACAAGCGCAGCTGCTCATTGCCTCTTCTAGGGGTAGAGCAAACCATATCTTCTAGGTGTGGTTATGATTTTTTTAAAACAGTATATCAAAAAACTTTTTATAACAGTAAAAATATGATATAGTTAACAAAAGCTAACTTTATTGAATATTGGGAGGAGATTATGGAATTAAGACAATTAGAATATTTTATTATCACGTGTCAAAAGGGCAGTTTTAATCAAGCGGCAGAGTGTTTGTATACAACACAGCCTAATGTAAGTAAGGTCATAGGAGCGTTAGAAAAAGAATTGGGAAGAAAGTTGTTTGAAAGAACAAGTCGAGGCATACGTATTACACCTTATGGAGAAACAGTAAAAGAATATGCACAAAATATTTTACATAATGTGAGTTTAATCAATTCTATGGCAGACAGAAATCAAGGAAAAAAATTTACATTGTCTACTTATCCAAGCAATATGATTGCACGGCTTCTGACTGACTTTTATAGACAATGGGGAGAAACATATGTTGTAGAGTATAGAGAAGGAACGGTAGAAGAAATTAGCAATCATGTAGCACAAGGGATATCAGAAATCGGAATTGTATATGTTGCACAAAAACAGTTGCAATCTTTTCAACATATTTTGTCCCATAAAAAATTAAAATTTGAGTCATTAGATATTAAAGAAGCCTGTGTGTATGTAGGTCCAAATCATCCAAGATTTTATGATGACAGCATTGATTTTTCTGAGTTGTCACAACTTTCTTTTGTAAGAGGCGTAAGAGATTTTTTTTCTATGGAGCATCATCTTGACCATGTCAGCCTTGGCGCGATTAGTACTGAAAAATTACATTATGTCATGTATACCAATAGCGACCATTTGAACATTGATTTGTTGCTGCATACAGACGTGTGCAGTTTAGGTATTAACTTTTTATGTCCCCAGTATAAGCAATATAATATTAAAACATTAAAAATTAATAACTGTGAGCCGTTTCTAGTTATTGGTTATGTTCGTCCGGAGGAAGGGAATATGAGCCAAGCTGCAATGTGGTTTGTAAAACATTTTAAAGAGCTGCTATAACAATATGGAATGAGAAAACCCCTATAAATTGGTAGTAGTAAGTATCTGCTAACTTGTGTTATTCTATGAAAGGAAAAAAATAACAAGAGGAGTGTTACTATGAAAAGAAAATGGGGCGCGCTGTTACTTGCAGGTGCTATGTGTGTATCTCTTTTTACAGGATGTAGCAGTAGTAGTACAACCGAAGCTACCACACAAGAAGAAACAACAGCTCAAACAGAAATAAAAGAGGAACTTGTTTTTGTAAATTATAGAGATATTCGTGACCTAAATCCACATTTATATGCAGGAGAAATGTATGCCCAAGAAATGCTTTTTGAAACATTGGTCAATATTACAGAAGATGGGTATGAAGGCTGTTTGGCAGAAAGCTGGGAAGTTAGCCCTGATGGAAAGACATATACTTTCCATATCAGAGAAGGCGTGTATTTTTCAGATGGAGAGATTTGTGATGCAAATGCCATTAAGGCAAACTTTGACGCTATCATTGAAAACAAAGACCGTCATACATGGTTGGAAATGATGAATTTATTGGTGGGAGTTTCTGCACCAGATGCAAATACATTTGTCATTGAACTGTCGGAGCCATATTATCCTTTGTTGACAGAAATTGGCGTTACAAGACCATTTGCCATGATTTCTCCAAAAGCTATGAAAGATGGCAGTACAAAAGATGGTGTAAATGAATACATAGGCACAGGCCCTTATATTTTAAGCGAGGTTGTAACAGACGAATATGCCATTTTTGAAGCAAATCCAAATTATTGGGGAGAACAGCCAAAGTTGAAAAAAATCACTGTAAAAGTGATTCCTGATAATCAAACCCGTATTTTAGCATTGGAAAAGGGCGAGATTGACCTTATTTTTGGAAAAAATATGCTTGATGCCGATGCACTTAACCAGTATCGTGACAATGAAAACTTTACCGTTGCTATATCTGACCCAACCTCTACCCGTCAGATTGTATTAAATACTTCTACCGGCATATTAGCTGACAAAAATGTAAGAGTGGCGTTACAACATGCAACAAACAAACAAGCTATTTCAGAGGGCATTTTCTATGGACTGGAGCCGGCGGCAGATACATTGTTTGCAAAAACAGTACCTTATTGCGATATTGATTTACAGCCTTATGCGTATGACCCAGAATTGGCAGCACAATTATTAGAAGAAGCAGGCTGGACAATGGGACCAGGTAATGTTCGTCAAAAAGATGGTCAAAAATTAGAATTAGGATTGCTTTATAATAGCGATAGCGTAACAGAAAAAGCAATTTCAGAATATTTGCAAAGCGAATACCAAGCCATTGGCGTTACATTAAATATTCATGGAGAGGAAGAACAGTCTTACCGTGACAATATGAAAGCAGGCAATTTTGACATGGTCTTTAACATTTGTTGGGGAATGCCTTATGACCCACAGTCTTCATTAGCGGCAATGCGCGCTCCTGTTTATGGAGATTATGCGGCACAGCTGGGGTTGGAGGACAAAGCAGAAATTGACCAAGCCATTAGCCAAATCTTAATTTCTACAGATGAAACAAAAAGACAAGAATTGTATGATTTTGTATTAACACGTCTTCATGAAGATGCTGTATATATTCCTTTGACCTATGAATGCAATAAAGCGATTTATCGTTCTGATATGAAAGGCTTTCATTTTACACAAACACAGTATGAAGTACCTTTTGAAGATTTCTATTTTTAAAGACATATATTTTAAAGCCGTTTCAAAAAGAAGCGGCTTCCTTTATGATAAAAAAGGAGGTTTGATGTTTTGAAGCAATATGTTATAAAGCGTGCTTTGTCAGCAATACCATTATTAATAGTAATTTCGTTTGTATGCTTTGTGTTTATCAATTTGATTCCTTCTGACCCGGCAGAGGTTGCATTGAGAGTGCGGCAAGTGCCCATTATTACAGAAGAAGCTATTGAAGAAGTAAGAGCGGAATTGGGGTTGGATAAGCCTTATCTGGTACGGTATGCCACGTGGCTTTTGGATTGTCTAAAGGGAGATTTTGGCATTAGTTATGTCAATCCTACCAGAACAGTAGCAGGAGAATTGGCAAGGTGCTTGCCGGCCACATTGCAGTTGGCCGGAGCTTCTTTGGTGATGGTTATTGTGCTAAGTTTGCCTATTGGTTTTTTATGTGCTGTATATAAAGATAGCTGGTTTGATAAAATAATGAGATGCATTGTATTTATGACAACTGCTATGCCGGCTTATTGGGTAGGATTGTTATTGATGTGGCTGCTATCTATAAAATTTGACTTACTTCCTACCAGTGGAAATGGAAGTTGGAAGCATTTGATATTGCCGGCATTTACGGTGTCAATGAGTTATATTTCTACCTATATTCGTTTGATTCGCAACAATATGCTTGAAAATATGAAACAGGATTATGTGTTATATGCCAATGTAAGAGGATTGCCTCAAAGACTCATACTTGTAAAACACATTTTAAAAAATTCTATGCATACTTGTATTGTTGCCATTGGTATGAGCATTCCTCAATTGATTTCAGGCACCATTGTGGTGGAAAATGTATTTGCTTGGCCGGGCTTAGGCACATTGTGTATTAGCTCTATTTTTAATAGAGATTATCCTGTGATACAAACTTATGTACTATTAATAGGAGTATTGTTTGTTGTATTTAATTTATTATTTGATATTTTGCAAACCATTTCCGATCCTCGTATGCGAAAGGAGGATAAATGATGTTACACCGTTTTTTACATCATAAAACAGCTATGGCAACGGTAGGGCTTGTGTTGATTGTTGCATTACTAGGTATTTTTGCTCCTTTTGTTGCGCCAAATGACCCTTATACAACAGATATTTTACATAAATTTCAACCTTTCAGTGCGCAATTTCCTTTAGGAACGGACAATTTAGGCAGATGCATATTATCCCGTATGCTTTATGGAATACGCCCTACACTGGGATTAGCTGTTTTAACTATGATTGGAACAATAGGGCTTGGGGCATTGATGGGACTTTTGGCAGGGTATTTTAGAGGAGCAGTGGAAGAAATCATTATGAGAGTGGTAGATGTTATGCTTTCTTTTCCCAGTCAAATTATGGTATTTGCAGTGGTGGCGCTGTTAGGTATCAATGTGCAAAATGTGATATTAGCAAATGTATTTATCAAATGGGCATGGTATGCTCGTATGATTCGTACAGGCGTTATGCAGTATAGAGATAGAAATTTTGTTCAGTTTTCTCGCTGTATCGGAACATCAGAAAGGTTTATACTGCTGCGTCATTTAGTACCGTCTATTGCGGCGGATTTAGCTGTTTTGGCTTCTCTTGATGTAGGCTGGGCAATTATTAACATTTCTACACTTTCTTTTTTAGGATTAGGAGTACAAGCCCCAACTCCGGAATGGGGCGCAATGTTAAATGAAGCAAAAAATGTGTTGACAAGCAATCCTACACAGATGATTGTACCGGGTATTGCCATTGTTGTTTTGGTATCGGCATTTAATCTTATGGGAGATGCGCTCAGAGATGTGTTGGACCCCAAGGAGGTAGAAAGATGAATAAAATACTGGAAGTAAAAAATTTAAATGTAACATTAAAAAACAGACAGATGCAAAACAAAATTGTACAAGAGGTGTCTTTTTCAGTACATTCGGGAGAATGTTTGGGAATATTGGGAGAATCGGGCAGTGGAAAAAGTATGACAGCTAAAGCAATATTGGGCTTATTGGATAAGCAATTTACCATTTGCGGAAACGCCTTTTTTGAAGGAAAAGACTTGATAGAACAAAATAAAGAGCAATTACGGCGTTTAAGAGGCAGTGAAATTTCAATGGTATTGCAAAACCCTATGACTTGCTTTGACCCCTTGTACAGAATCGGCAATCAAATAGCTGAAACATTTGCTGCTCATACAAAATGGAGTGCGCAAGAAATATATCAACAATCCTTAATGCTGCTAAAAAGAATGCAAATAAGAGATGGTGAAGAAGTACTGCAAAAATATCCTCATCAGCTTTCAGGAGGAATGTTGCAGCGTATTATGATTGGCATTGCTATGGCTTTAAAACCAAAGCTGTTAATAGCAGATGAACCTACCACTGCCATTGATGCGATTACACAATTTGAAATTTTAGAAGAATTTCGGCGTATCAAACAGCAGCATAAAACTGCTATGATATTTATTACCCATGATTTGAGTGCAATTTCAAGGATTGCAGACCGCATACTTGTGATGAACGGTGGCAAAGTTGTAGATAAGGGAGATTTTAAACATATATTATACCATGCTCAAGACCCATATACTCGTTTGCTTGTAGAAAAAAGAACAGCTGTTATGACAAGCTATAGAGAAGTGATTCATAGAAAGAAGGTACAGTATGCTTGATATAAAGGATATTTGTGTCAGTTTTCGCAGTGAGAAACAAGAAAAAATATTTGGCACAACAAAAAAACAAATACTTTTTGACGTATCTTTAAAAGTACCAAAGGGAACTTGTCTTGGCATATTAGGAGAGTCCGGCAGTGGCAAATCTACACTGGGGCGAGTGATGTGCGGACTTTTAAAGCCGGAAAAAGGCAAGGTTTTTGTTGATGGTATTTCTGTTTATGATTCTAAAGCCGGGAAAAAAAGCTTGCAAAACAAATTAAGCATTGTATTTCAGGATTATACAACCTCTGCAAATCCTCGCTTTAGAGTCAAAGATATTATAGCGGAAGGATTATCTGCACAAGAGAGGAAAATAGGAAAGAAGATTGATAAACAGCAGGAGTGCTATAGACTTTTAAATTTGGTAGGATTAAAAGAAGAATTGATACAACGATTTCCTCATGAGCTTTCAGGAGGACAGCTGCAAAGGGTTTGTATTGCTCGAGCGGTGGCTTGTATGCCGGAGATAATACTTTTTGATGAGGCAATTTCTTCTTTGGATGCGCATACACAGGTGCAGATTATGGATTTGTTAAAGCAATTGAAGGAAAAATTGCATTTGACATATGTTTTTATTACACATGATTTGACTTCTGTCACTTATTTATGTGATGATGTTATGTTTTTGTATAAAGGAAAAGTAACAGAGCATATTCCTGTTTTTCAAATTGCACAAACAAAAGATGAATATGCGCAAAAATTGCTTCATTCTATTATTGAATTTTAAATGGGGAGAGGTGTTAGATGAAACTTTGTAACATAGAAATAAATTGCGGTGAAAAAAAACAAGTACTTTTGCCTGTTACAGACAAAAAATCAATTTGCGCTACATTGATTTGCGGAAAAAATAAAGGAAAAACACTTGTTGTAACGGCAGGCGTTCATGGATGTGAGTATATCGGAGTGGAGGCTGTTCGCAACATTGCCCAAAAACTTCAGCCCAATGACATCAGCGGTCAAGCGATATTTGTACCAGTGGTCAATACAGAGGGTTTTTATACCGGCGCAAAGCAAATTGTACCTTCTGACGGCGTGAATTTAAATAGAGCATTTCCCGGAGATGAAAACAAAACAGACGCTTTTCAAATTGCGCAGGCAATAGAAAGATTGTTGTATCACAATGCAGATTTTTTAATAGACTTACATAGCGGAGATATCAATGAGATGGCGACTTCCTTTGTTTATTTTCCCATTGCTGTCTTACCGGAGGTAATGGAAAAAGCAAAAAAAGGAGCAAAAGCAATTTCAATGCCCTATCGTGTTGCCTCAACTGCAAAAAACGGTTTATATAGCTGGGCGGCGCAAAAGGGGATACCTTCTTTGCTTTTGGAAAAGGGAGGTATGGGAGTTTGGTCAGAAAAAGAGGTTTTGGAATATGAAAATAATATTTTTGAATTGATGCATTATTTGAATATGACGCCATACAAAACCATGGAACAAAAACAACAAAAGGAAATTACACAAACAATGTATTTTGAATCTGAAGAAGATGGATTTTGGTATCCAAATATAAAAGCAGGACAAAAAGTAAAAAAAGGAGCACTTTTAGGAGAACTAAAAGATATGCAATATAATTTGCTGCAACGATATGAGGCGCCCTATGACAGCATTGTTTTATATTATACCCTATCGTTGGGAGTGAAAAAAAATGATTCGCTCATTGCATTGGGACGATTGTAAAAAAAGCAATGCCAAAAATTTTTGGAAAATTGCTTATCCTGCTTCTTTGGAGGGATTGCTTTTAGTATTATTGTCTTCTGTGGATTTAATTATGATTAGCTCATTAGGAGTGGAAGCAACTTCAGCAGTAGGTATTTTTTCACAACCCAAAATGGTATTGTTATGTTTACCTCGTTCTTTTGCTGTAGCTGTCACAGCGCATATTGCCGCGCTTTATGGCGGCGGAAAAAAACAAGATATTCCTTTTTGTATGAAACAAGCGCTTGTACTAATTGCCATTGCCGGAGGAATATTGATTGGTATAGCGTTTTTATTATTACAGCCTATATTACTTTTGGCAGGAGCACAAAAAGAATATTTGGCATTAGCAATGACCTATTCAAAATTAGTGGTTATAAGCCTATATTTTTCTTCTCTTTCTATTGTACTGCACGCTGGGCTTATGGCTGTTGGAAAATCCGGTATTATGATGATATCAAATGTACTGGGAAATATAGTAAATGTTTGTATCAATGCTTTATTGATTCATGGAATAGGTTTTTTTCCAAAAATGGGTGTAAAAGGAGCCGCTTTGGGAACTTTTATAGGAGCTTTTGTGACATTATTGTTTACTTTAGCAGTAGTACTCAAAAAAGAAAATATAGTTCATATTTGCGGTAAAAAAGGGTGGATACCAAAAAAAAAGTATATTTCAGCATTTGGAGGAATGTTTGTGGGGGCTTTTTTAGAACAGTCGGCTGAAAGAGTCGGTATGTTTTTGTATTCCTATATGGCGGCAGGATTAGGCACCCTTTCTTTTGCAGTACATACAGTTTGTATGAATCTTTGTGACATTTATTATAGTTTTGCGCAAGGTATGGGAAAAGCCTCTTTAGTATTATCAGCAAACCATTTGGCGGCAAAAAAAGAAAAAGATTTTTATTATTGTATTATGGTAGGACAGCAAATAGGTTTTTTGCTTTCGTTGATAGCTTGTATTTTGTATATTATTTTTAGAACGCCATTGATTGGGTTGTATCATTCTGAAAATGAAGTTTTACAATTAGGACAAAATATTATGTTTTTTGTTGCAGTAGTCAGTTTTCCGGAAGCACAGTCTTTGATTTGTGCCGGTGTGTTAAGAGGAGCGGGAAAAATAAAATATGTTGCAATCTATTCTTTGCTCAGCATAGCTGTATGGCGACCAATTTTTACATGGCTGCTTTGTTATGTATTGGGGTTTGGTATTTATGGAGCATGGATTGCTCTTTTTGTAGACCAAAGTACTCGCAGTATTTGCAGTATGATTGGTATACGCAATTTAAATAAAAAATTACAATTATATTGATATTATGACAAAATTTTTATAATTGCTTTATTGCATAAAAAGTGTTATGATACTTTCAGAAAGTAATATCAGAAAAAATAGGGGCTGCCTGTTTTTTTTGAAACAGATAAAAATTCGTTTCTAAGCTGAAAGCGTTTTGCTGACAGCAAAGGCACACGAAATATAAAAACAGTTTTCTTTTTTATATAAAAGAAGATATATTTTTGTGCGCCTTTTTAGGCGTTTTTTTGTTGCAAAAAATAATAAGTGAGGTGAATGATATGCAGCAAAGGGTAGCAATGATTGGAATTATTGTAGAAAATTCTGATTCGGTAGAGCCTTTAAACCAATTACTCCATCAATATAAGGATTATATTATAGGGCGTATGGGAATTCCTTATAGAGAAAGAAAAATTAATATCATTAGTATTGTATTGGACGCTTCGCCGGATATTATCAGTAGTCTTGCTGGAAAGGTGGGAATGTTGTCTGGGGTAACGGCAAAAGCTGTTTACTCAAAGACGCCGGAAAAAAATGCATGAATTGATAAAAAAGCTTTTTAATGGACAAGTTCTCAAAAAAGAAGAGTTGAAAGCTATTTTAGAAGGTTATACCCCGGATATAGCAAAGCAACTGGCTCAGCAGGCTTCTCAAATACGGAAAAAATGGTATGGAGATGCCGTTTATGTTCGTGGGTTGATTGAATTTACGAATTATTGTAAAAATGATTGCTATTATTGCGGAATTCGCAAAAGTAATTGCCATGCAACAAGATATCGTTTGCGCAAAGAGGATATTCTAGATTGCTGTGATAAGGGATATGAAATTGGTTTTAGAACATTTGTTTTACAAGGGGGAGAAGATAGCTATTGGAAAGATGAACGGCTGTGTGAAGTAATTTCTGCTATCAAATGCAAGTATCCCCAGTGCGCTATTACACTTTCTGTGGGAGAAAGAAGCAAACAAAGCTATCAAAGGCTTTTTGATGCCGGTGCAGATAGATATTTGCTGCGCCATGAAACAGCCAATGAGAAGCATTATAGCCTTTTGCATCCTAAAAATTTAGATTTGGAGCATAGAAAGCAATGCTTATATGCCTTAAAAGAAATAGGATATCAGGTAGGCTGTGGATTTATGGTAGGTTCTCCTCATCAAAGTGTAGATACCATTGCAGAAGATTTATGTTTTTTGCAGGAATTTCAGCCTCATATGGTAGGAATCGGACCTTTTATACCTCATAAAGATACTCCTTTTGCAAAAGAAAAAGCCGGTACATTGGAAATGACATTGTACTTATTAAGCATTGTACGTCTTTTACTGCCAAAGGTGCTTTTGCCGGCTACAACAGCGTTGGGAACGATACATGAAAAAGGACGGGAAAAGGGAATTTTGGCTGGGGCAAATGTGATGATGCCCAATTTATCTCCGGAAAATGTCAGAAAAAATTATCTGCTTTATGATAATAAAATTTCTACAGGGGAAGAAGCAGCAGAAAATTTAAAATTGTTAAAAGCAAAAATGACTTCTATTGGCTGTATGGTTGCCATTCATAGAGGAGATTCTTTGCTGATGAAATAATTAAGACTTTATGTTAATCCATAAAAAAGGGTGAGTATATTATGTATAATCCAAAATCAATGAAAGCAGAAGAATTTATTGACCATAATGAAATTTTAGAATCTCTTGCTTATGCAAAATCTCATAAAGATGATGTCTATTTAATAGATAAAATATTGCAAAAAGCTCGTTTACGCAAGGGTTTAAACCATCGTGAAGCATTGGTATTGTTAGAATGTGAAATAAAGGAAAAAAATGAAGAAATTTATGCTTTGGCAGAACAAATTAAAAAAGATTTTTATGGTAACAGAATTGTTATGTTTGCTCCTTTATACCTTTCCAATTACTGTGTCAATGGTTGTGTATACTGTCCATATCATAGCAAAAACAAACATATTGCCCGAAAAAAATTAACACAGGAGGAATTAAAGGCAGAGGTGATTGCATTACAGGATATGGGACACAAAAGACTGGCCATTGAAGCGGGAGAGGACCCTGTGAACAATCCTATAGAATATATATTAGAATGTATCAATACAATTTATTCTATACAACATAAAAATGGCGCCATTCGACGTGTGAATGTCAATATTGCGGCAACTACAGTAGAAAATTATCGTAAACTACAGCAAGCAGGGATTGGAACTTATATTTTGTTCCAAGAAACTTATCACAAAAAAAGCTATGAAAAATTACACCCCACAGGTCCTAAAAGCGATTATGCATATCACACAGAAGCTATGGACAGAGCTATGGAGGGCGGTATTGATGATGTAGGCATTGGAGTTTTGTTTGGTCTTGAATTATATCGCTATGAATTTGCAGGACTGCTGATGCACGCGGAACATTTAGAAGCAGTACATGGCGTGGGTCCTCATACTATTTCTGTTCCACGTATTTGTCCGGCGGATGATATTGACCCTGCAAATTTTGACAATAGCATTTCTGATGATATTTTTGCAAAATTGGTGGCGTGTATTCGTATTGCAGTACCTTATACAGGTATGATTGTTTCTACTCGCGAAAGCAAAAAAACACGGGAAAGAGTACTTCATTTAGGTGTTTCTCAAATTTCAGGAGGCTCTCGTACCAGTGTAGGAGGATATGTGACGCCGGAGCCGGAGGATGAAAATTCTGCTCAGTTTGATGTTTCGGACAATCGTTCTTTGGATGAGGTGGTACAATGGCTGATGAGTATGGAGTATATCCCTTCTTTTTGTACAGCCTGCTATCGAGAAGGCAGAACGGGAGATAGGTTTATGTCCTTGTGTAAGTCGGGACAGATACAAAATTGCTGTTTACCAAATGCTCTTATGACATTAAAAGAATATTTGCAAGATTATGCAACGCCTGAAACTAGAAAACTGGGTGAAAAATTGATTGATAAGGAATTAGAAAATATTCCAAACCAAAATGTAAGAAAAATTGTGGTAGAACGCTTGGAAAAAATTGCACAAGGCGATAGAGATTTTCGCTTTTAATAAGGGGGAATGGTTTGTGAGTCTAAATGCAACTCCTTGGGCAGAAAGAACGCAAATTGCTTTTTTTGGAAAAACAAATGCAGGAAAATCCAGTATTGTCAATGCTTTTACAGGGCAAAGCTTATCCATTGTTTCTGAAATTGCAGGCACTACAACAGACCCTGTTTATAAAGCTATGGAACTTTTGCCCTTAGGACCGGTACAGATTATTGATACGCCGGGCATTGATGATGAAGGAATACTTGGCAAGCAAAGAGTGCAAAAAACAATGCAGGTTCTCAATAGAACAGATATCGCTATTGTAATCATAGACGCTTGTGTGGGAATAGATGAAACAGAAAAAAAATTGTTGGAAAAAATTACAGAAAAAAAAATCCCTTATTTACTTGTGTGGAATAAATCAGATTTACTTTCTTCTATACCAGAAGAAAATGACAATAATATATGGGTAAGTGCAAAAACAGGCTTTCATATCAATGAATTAAAAAATTTGACTGCTAAGATTGCCTCTTTATCTGAAAAAGAAAATCATTTGATATCGGATATGCTTTCTACGGGAGATTTTGTAATATTAGTAGTGCCTATTGATAAGGCGGCGCCCAAGGGCAGGTTGATTTTGCCTCAACAACAAACCATACGAGATATTTTGGAAGCGGGGGCGGTACCTATTGTAGTAAGGGATACGGAACTGGAGGCTGTGATAAAAAAGTTTCCTTCTGTTAAAATGGTGATTACAGATAGTCAAGTGTTTTCTTATGTATCCTCCGTTGTGCCAAAAGAAATTCCTCTCACTTCTTTTTCTATTTTAATGGCAAGATATAAGGGGGATTTGCCGGCACAGATTGCCGGTGTAAAAGCAATAGAAAAACTGCAAAACGGAGATAAAGTATTGATTGTGGAGGGCTGTACTCATCATAGACAATGTGATGATATCGGAAGTGTAAAACTGCCTCATTGGATTTGCGAGTATACAAAAGTACAGCCGGAGTTTTGTTTTTGTTCAGGAAGAGAATTTCCGCAGGATTTGTCAGAATATAAGTGTATCATTCATTGCGGAGGCTGTATGCTCAATGAAAGAGAAATGAAATATCGCCTAGGCTATGTCCAAAGTAACAAAATTCCCATTACAAACTATGGTACATTGATAGCTTATATAAATGGCATTTTACCAAGAACCATAGCTCCTTTTTCTGATGTAGCGGCTATTTTGGAGCAGAATGAAAAACTTTGATGTGACAAAAAGAATGTTTTAGGATATAGAGAATTTTTTTTTAGATATATGCAATGTGGCTATTTTTATAGTGGTATATGAGGAGGTCGACAAAGTCCACAACATTTCGTTAAAGACTCATTTTATGCAAGTCTTTGACAAGCAGAGGGAAATAGAAACAGTCTGTTCCATCAGTATAAATGCCTTGAAACTCTCTGTTTTTCTCGGCAGAAGTAGATTCCCACTGGGGATTTTATTTGGGAAATGCTTTATTTTCCAATTCTTTCTGTTGTATTATTATTTATAGAAAATATAGTGTGTCTACACTCTGATACGACTATTTTTATAGTCGTATTTTTTAATAGAAAGAAGTGATGGAATGTTTCTAAAATATGATATAAAAAAGAGCATAATAAAAAATAGTTTGTTTTAATGATTTTCAATGTTGATTGGTGTAGTTTTTCAAAAATGTCTTTACTGATGTTGAAATTTTTACTATAATGTAAAAAGGAAAAGATAAGTGAAATAAATTGAGGGTTTAGTAAGTTTGTTTTATGTTTTCAGATGTATAGAAATAGAGGGGGAAAACAAATGACAATCAAAAAAAGAATTACTGCATCTTTAAAATTGAAACATTTATTGATATTCGCTTTTTTAGCCCTTCTTGTGATAGAATTGGCACTGGGTGTGGTATCGTCAAATTATATTAAAGATATTTCTCAAAATACAGAAACACTTTATAACAAACCCCACACAAATTTGATGAGTATGTGGGAAGTAAAAACAAATATAGAAAAAATAGGAAATAGCATTCGAGAAGAATATATATTTGAAAAAACATCATCTAGCGATTTAAAAAATGCATTTCAAAATGTATATACTAAAATGCAGCAGCTAGAAAGCAATAAGGTTGATACACAACAACAAAATAGTGAAATACCCGCTATTTTAAACAATATAGAACAATGGCAAAGCCTAGGCGAAGAAATTTATACAGATTTGCAAAAAGGAAGAGTAGTGAATTTATCCGTATTAAGACAATTTATTGAACTAGAAGACAATATTGTAAATCAAATAGATGGCATTATATTAACTGCAACAACCAATGCAGAAATGTTTAAAAATAATGCTATGAAGGATGCAACAAAAAGTCAAATTGTATTTGTGATTCTATTTATCATTGCTGCTATAATTACTATATTGCTTTGCATGGTTTTGCTAAAACAAATTACAAAACCAATCAGTATCCTTCTTCATGCGGCGAAAGCAATTGAACATGGAAATTTGAAACAAGAAATTACATATTATTCTGAAAATGAATTTGGAAGGTTAGCCGACTCCTTTAGAAAAATGCAAAAAAGTTTAAATAATGTTATTGTTGATATCAATGAAAATTTGAAACAGATGGGAGATAAAAATTTTTGTGTGCAGACACATACAGATTATATAGGAGATTTTGCCTCTATTGAAATTTCTACAGATAATATTGTGAACAATTTAAGTAATACATTAATAAAAATTAACGAAATATCCGACCAAGTTTCTTCTGGAGCAAACCAAGTATCAAATGGAGCACAAGCACTTTCTCAAGGCGCTACAGAGCAAGCTGCTTCTGTAGAAGAATTGGCAGCTACCATCAATGAAGTTTCAAAAAATGTAAATACAAATGCTCAACATGCACAAAAGGTTAGTGAAAAGATAAATTCTGTAGAATCGGAAGTAGGTGAGAGCAATCGTCGTATGGGAAAAATGCTGGAGGCTATGGACGAAATCAAAAAAAGCTCGGCAGAAATCGAAAAAATTATAAAAACCATTGAAGACATTGCTTTTCAGACGAATATATTGGCGCTGAATGCCGCTGTAGAAGCGGCTCGTGCTGGCGTGGCAGGAAAGGGTTTTGCGGTGGTAGCGGATGAGGTAAGAAATTTGGCAGAAAAGTCTGCACAAGCCTCTCAAAATACAGCTGTATTAATCCAAAATTGTTTAAATGCCGTTGAAAATGGTACTATGATTGCTGATCAAACAGCTAACGTATTAGAAAACGTATTTAAAGATATGGATTCTGTCACCAAGACAATCAACCATATTTCTGAAATATCTGTTGAACAAGCCAATTCTATTGCAGAAATTACACAAGGCATTGATCAAATTTCTGCTGTAGTACAAACAAATTCTGCAACAGCTCAACAAAGTGCAGCCGCCAGTGAACAATTGAATGCACAAGCGTCTACATTGCGACAGTTAGTGGGAGAGTTTATATTAAAACACGATATAAACGCATAAAATAAATTAAAAATAAGTGGCATATGCCACTTATTTTTTTAGTCCCATCAATTCATCTTTAAATATTGTGCTGTCCATTAATTTTATTTCATCTGCCATTTTAGGAGTAAATCCCATTAAGTCAATCACTTGTGTTTGCATATCAATACCGGGTGCAACTTCTGTTAAATAAACGCCATCTTTTCTCAGTTCAAATACGGCACGTTCTGTAATGTACATAACAGGCTGACCGGTTTTGTTTGCATATTCTCCGCTAAATGTAATTTGTTCCACTTCGTCAATTAATTTTTTTTCTTTTCCTTCTTGTGTAATAATGAGTTTACCGTCTTTTACACTTGTTTTTAAACCGCCGGCAGTAAAAGTACCGCAGAAAAATACTTTTTTGGCATTTTGTGTAATATTGATAAAACCGCCGTAGCCAGCAATACGAGGACCAAATTTGCTTACATTGATATTGCCAAATTTATCTGCTTGAGCCAATCCTAAAAAAGCTAAATCAACGCCACCACCGTCATAGAAATCAAACTGTGTAGGTTGTTCTAATATACATTCGGCATTTACACTGGCGCCAAATCTTGCACCGCCTTGAGGCACTCCGCCGACAGGACCGGCTTCTACAGTCAATGTCATATAATCGCCAATCCCTTCTTCATTTGCAACCATTGAAATATATTCAGGAATACCGATACCTAAGTTTACAACAGAGTTTTCTTTTAATTCCATAGCAGCGCGTCTGCCAATAATTTTTTTAGCTGTCAAAGGTGGATTTTCTAAGCTGTCTAAAGGGATTTTGACCTGGCCGGTAAGAGAAGGGTCGTATTCAAAGCCAAAGCATTGTTCATGGTCTGCTTTTTGTGCCACTACAACGCCATCTACATAAATTCTGGGGATTTTTACAAGTTTAGGATCCAAAGTACCTTCTTTTACAATTTTTTCTACTTGAACGATAACAATGCCTCCGCTGTTTTTAGTAGCTTGTGCAATAGAGGTGGCTTCTAATGGAGCAACTTCTCTTTCTAGTGTAATATTTCCGGATTCATCACAATAGCTGCCCCGAATAAAACAAATTTGGATAGGGAATGCCTTATAAATAAGTCTTTCTTGACCACAAATTTCAACAAGCTCAACTAAATCTTCTGTTGTTTTAGTATTTAATTTACCGCCGCCGTTTCTAGGGTCTACAAATGTATTTAATCCAACGTGTGTGAGAGTACCGATTTTGTGTGCGGCAATATCTCTGAATAATTGAGAAAGGGTGCCTTGAGGAAGATTATAACCTTCTATTTCATTGTCCAGTACCAACTGACCTAACTTTGGTGCCATATTCCAGTGACCGGCAATCACTCTTTTTGTCATACCTTTGTGAGCAAAATGGTCTGCGCCACTGCCATCTCGGTTGCCTTGTGCAGCAGAGTAAAACAATGTGATGTTTTGAGGTTTTCCCGTATCTAAAAAACGCTTTTCCAAAGCTTTTGTCAAAGCTTCCGGGCAACCGCTTGCTACAAATCCGCTTGTCGCAATCACATCATTATCTTTTACCAGTGAAGCAGCCTCTTGTGGTGTCATAATTTTTACTTTATTCATAGTTCTTCCCTCCTAAAGTGCTGTGTATGTGTATTTTTGTTGATAAAAAAGGCACAGATAGAAGTGCTTTTCCATCTGTGCCTCATGAGATTTCTTTCTTATCTGAAAGAAGGTTTTGCTTTTTCAAGGAAAGCAGTCATACCGATTTCTTTATCTTCTGTTGCAAAGCAAAGACCAACTAAATCTTTTTCTAATTCTAAACCATTTTTCAAGTCCATATCAGCGCCTTTGTTAATGGCAATTTTTGCATATTTAATACCAATAGGGGATACTTTTAATATGTCTTTCATCATTGCTTTTGCTGT
The DNA here is from genome assembly GCA_018715395.1 of Candidatus Coprocola pullicola. Lineage (GTDB taxonomy): Bacteria > Bacillota > Clostridia > Lachnospirales > Anaerotignaceae > Coprocola > Coprocola pullicola. The sequence goes on from DVLQ01000035.1 coordinate 27,364, forward strand.
ATCGATTAATTCTTCAGCAGCAACTACTTTGTTTACAAGACCAAATTGTTTTGCTTCTTCTGCTTTTACTTGACGACCTGTATAAATCATTTCTTTTGCCAATCCGGCGCCAATCAAACGAGGCAGTCTTTGTGTACCGCCAAAGCAGGGCATGATACCCAATGTAACTTCCGGCTGTCCGAACACTGCCTTTTCAGAAGCAATTCTAATATCACAGCTTAAAGCCAGCTCGCAGCCGCCGCCTAATGCAAAACCGTTTACTGCGGCGATGACAGGTTTGTCAAGAGCTTCGATTTTGTTAAAAGTATCTTGTGCATAACCGGCATATGTTCTGCCTTCTTCACTTTTATAAGGTTTCATTTGAACAATGTCTGCACCGGCAACAAATCCTCGGCCTTCTCCTGTGATGATAACGCCGTATACATCGTCGTCCTCGGCAATCATTTTTGTAACTTCTTGTAATTCATCAAGCGTTTGGTTATTTAAAGCATTCAAGGCTTTTGGACGATTCATTGTGACCACAAGAATATGGTCTTCTAATTCAAGTTTTACATTTTCTAGTTTTGTGCTTAATTGTGCAAATTTCATATTGGATTCCTCCCTTTATTGTGTCAAATGATTTGTATTTTGCTTTTTTATTAGAAAAGAGATTTGTAAATTTCAATGATTTCTTCTTTGCTTGGAGAGCGTCTTGTATTTCCAGGGCTGCCGCTGTCCAGTGCATCTTGCGCCATTTTGTCCAAATGAGAGAAGAAGTCGTCTTTATCAATACCAAATTCTGTTGGAGTTTGAATTTCTAGTTTTTTACAAAGTTCTCCAACTGCTTCAATAAATGCCATAGCGCCTTCTTGTTCAGACATGCCTTCTTTGTAAATACCAATGGTTTTTGCCAAATCACAAAATCTGTCATAAGCTCCGGAAACGGCAAAGCGTAGGCATTTATCAAGGAGCATTGCATTGGATAAACCATGAGGGACATGATATAAAGCGCCTATTGGTCGACTCATACCATGAATGATAGTAACGGAGGCATTGTTAAATGCAATACCGGCCTCTAAAGCGGCAATTGCCATATTTGTTCTTGCCTCTACATTGGAACCGTTTACATAGCATTCATAAAGGCTGTCAAAAATTCTCTTTACAGCGGAAAGGGCATAAGTATCAGACATAGTAAATGCTTTTGTAGAAGTATATGCTTCTACAGCATGGCAAAGAGCGTCTAAACCAGTTGCTGCTGTAATTTTTGGAGGTGCAGTCATTGTGAAAGCAGGGTCAATGATTGCAAGTTTAGACATCAAAACGGGACCCTTTAACAACATTTTGATATTTTCTTTTGTATTATTAATAATTGTAAATTGCGTTGCTTCCGAACCAGTACCGGCAGTTGTTGGAATTGTGCAAGTTGGAGGAATTGGTTTGGAAATTACTTTGCCCATATAATCGCAAATGTTGCCGCCGTTTGACAAAACAGTGCCGATTGCTTTCATAGAATCAATAGGGCTGCCGCCGCCAACACCAATTAAAAAGTCGCATTTTTCATCATTATAAATTTTAACGCCGGCGTCTATCATAGTGTCGTTTGGTTCGCCGTTTATTTTGGAATAAACAGCATATGTAATACCGACGCTATCTAAAACGTCCGTTACTTTTTTTACATTTCCGAATTGAACCATAAAGTCATCTGTTACAATCAATGCTCTTTTGCCCATATCGGCTAAATAATCTTTGCTTAAATCTAAAGCATGTTCTCCTGTGATGATATAGTGAGGTGTGAAAAATACATTTGCCATTTTAATCAGTCCTTCCTTCCAAATGATATCATTTTTGGTTGATATAATGTTATATTATAGATAAAATATTTGTTATTTTTAGTTGAATATTTCTTCAAATTGTATAATAATAATTTATAAATAAATGAACTTTCGATTTTATTTTATATGTAATAATAGTAAAATTTAACATAAAACACAAAATAAATTGATTAAATTTTTTATATTTGAAAGAATATGTATTAACTATTTTATGATTTTGATGTATAATAAAAATCAAATAATTTTTTGATGTGATTTTTGTTTTTATGGGGGTGTTCACTATGTCACAAGGAAAAATACTTGTTGTAGACAATGAAATTGATATTGTGCAGTTATTAAGACTGTATCTTTCTCGTGAAGGCTTTGAAGTCATTTGGACTACAGAAAGTGAAAGAGCCCTTTCTATGGTAGAGGAAAATGAACCGGATTTGGTATTGCTAGATGTTGTTATGCCAAATCTAAGCGGCATAGAGGTTTGTAAACAAATTCGAGAAGTTTCTGAAGTCCCGATACTTTTTTTAAGCTGTAAAGACCAAGATACAGATAAAGTACTTGGCTTTACAATGGGAGCCGATGACTATATTACAAAACCTTTTAGCAGAATAGAATTGGTTGCTCGTGTAAAAGCACATTTACGCAGAAAATACTCACAACAATCCAAAGATGATTTATTATCAAACAAAAATCTAATTTATTTTGACCCTCTTACAATAGACCTCAATGGAAGAACTGTTACCATAAATGAAACAGAAATTAAGCTCACAGCAAAAGAATTTGATTTGCTTGTACTTCTGGCAAAATATCCCAACCGTGTGTTTACACCACAACAAATCTTTAATCATTTGTGGGATACTTATGGCTTAGAAGAAGATTTACGCACCGTAATGGTACATATTAGTAATTTAAGAAAAAAATTAGAGATTTCTCCCAATGTTGCGAAGTTTATTAAAACAGTGCGGGGAGTAGGGTACAAATTTGTACCGAATGTTGCTGTAAAAGTTTAAGCTTTTGAGAATGAAAAAACTGCCAATAAGCAATGTTAATGGCAGTTTTTTTACTGTTTTTTCTTTTCAGTTCGATACATCCTCTTTAAAGCGAAAGGGGATGTATTTTTAAGCATATCTTCTGAAAATTTTAAAAAACAGCTGTCTAACACTTTTTTCCATTCCATTGTTTATCAAACGCCCAAGTGTTATAACAATGTTACAGCACTTGGGGCTGTTTTTATGACTTAAATTTATTTGTATTGTACTGGAATTTGAATATTGAATTTTTCAAGCGCTTTTTTCAGTTCAACAAAGAATGCTTCAATATCATCAACATCAATAGTACCTAAACTGCACAGTCTGAATGTAGGCAAATCAGAAACTTTTCCTGGATAAATTGTAAAGCCGTTTTCATACAGATAATCATGAACTTTTGTGAAATCCCAGTTTGGATCGTCTGGATATTTTACAGAAATAACCAGTCTAGACTGCATTTCTCTAGGAATGATATCTTTAAAGCCCAGTTCATCAAGACCTTTGTGCAGCGCTTCCCAAACTCTTTGATGTCTAGCCCATTTTGCTTCTTCTCCAACTTCCCAATATTCTTTAATTGCCTGTCTTGTAGCATAAATGGTTTGTACCGGAGGAGTAAAATGCATTTCACCTTTATCTCTGATAAAGCTATATTGTTGATATAGATTTGTGTAGTAAGAACGTTTTGGATAATCTTTAGACGCTTCTAAAATAGCTGTGTTACCAATAACATAAGACAAACCTGTCATGGACATCAAACCTTTTTGCGCAGAAGCCATAACAAAGTCAAGATTATCTTTATCCATGTCAATAGGAATCATAGCATATGTAGACGTTGTGTCTACAATCATTGTACAATTATATTTATGCGCCATTGCACCGATTTCTCTGATTGGATTTAATACGCCGGTGCCTGTTTCATGATGGCAGCAATATACAACAGCAATATCTTTGTCTGCTTTAAGAGCTTCTTCTGCTTTTGCTACATCAATAGGACGGTCAATAGGGAATTTTAGATTGATATGATCCATGCCATAGTATTCGCAAACTTCAGCGCCACGACCGCTATAAGCGCCGTTATTTAATATTAATATTTTTTTGTTAGCAGGAACTAAAGAGCTGATTGTTGCATCAATATTTACTGTACCGGAGCCTGTAAAAAGAACTGCTGTATATTTATTTAAATCACCATGTACGATTTTAACAAGGTCATCGCCCATTTCTTTCATAATTTGCGCAAATTCTTTTTCTCTAGGACAAATATCAGGTACAACTTGAGCATATTTTACGGTATCGGTTGTTGTAGCTGGTCCTGGGTTTAATAATATGTTTCTTTTTACTTTTGGATATTGCATAATTTTTGCCTCCTTTTTCTATATCCAATGATTTCATTGGATCAATAAAATAGTAATGTTATTATTTTTTAAGAGATTCATTCCCCAATGAATCTACTATACACGTATTAAAAATGACACTTTTCCCCAAAAAATATATAATATATGTTGT
>DVLQ01000003.1 GCA_018715395.1 Candidatus Coprocola pullicola
GTATCAAGATATTTTAAATGAAATTATGAGTGATTACCCAAAGGCTGAGTATATTGATACAATTACAAAAGGAAAAACGATAGAAGATATTATTGTACAATACAATGAAACAGACTGGGAATTTATGAAGCGATTGGCGTCGCATTTCCAAAAAGGCATTGTATGCGAGGACAAAGCCTTTTATCCAAGACTGTTTTTTGGATTTCCGGAATATAACGAAATCACGGAGATAGAAGAAAAAAACTATGTTCGTTATAAAAATTTGGAAGATTATATTGATACAATATCTAATTTTCAATCCAGTATCAAAGACTGGGATAAAATAAGCTATCAAATTGAAACGTATCAGTATTTTAATATTTGCGAGGTATTAAAATACAAATATCAGCCTTTAGTCATCACAAAAATAGAAACTTACATAAAGCAGGAAGAAATCCTGCACAAATATTATATTACAACAAAAGATGGGGCAGGTCAAAACTTTATTGAAAATAAAAATATAAAAGGCGCAAGAATTGGCGGCGTGATAAAAGAAATCAAAAGAAATACCATTCGTATTCATTTGGATATTGACCCTATTTATAAAGGTAACAACAACAAATTTATATATTATGCCGGAGGCGTTAACAACGAAGTAGGATATTATATGCCTAAAGTAGGCAGTGCGGTATTGTTGTATTTTCCAACTACTATGGAAAAAGACGCAATTATCTGTTCTTCTGTAAGAAAAGGTACAGCCGGACAAGACAGAATGTCTGATACCAGAGAGAAGCATATACGAAATGAATTTGGAAAAGAAATGCGTCTTGGACACAATGATATGGAATTGAAAACACAGGGCAATCAAGTAAATTTAACCGGTTCCGGCGTCATTACCATCCATTCCGGAGATACCATTATCATTACAGCGGCAACAGATATGGAAATAGGACACTCTGAAAAATTACAATCTGATGTAGGTTGGACTGCTATAGAATCTATGACAACAGAAAATATTGCTTTTTTAGCCGGCAAAAATATTATTATTGAAACAGAAGAAGGCGGCAGTCATATCATCAATTTTAATGAGTTAAATATCACAGATAGTGCCTATGTAAAAATAGAGCAAATTGGGACAGAAAAAAAAGCGCCTGCACAAGACTATTCCAATGAAATTGCAGAAGTGGCAAAACAAGATTTGCAGGATTTAAAAGCAATACGGGCAAAAGTGGAAGAAACTGAAAGGCAAAAACAGGCGGAAGCAGAAAGATTAGAAAAAGAAAAATTCTGGAGCGGATTGAAAGCTGTTGCAGTTGGTGTTACTTGTGTTGTAGCCGGAATAGTTTCTGTAGCCGGTATACCACTTACAGGCGGCGCTAGTGTGGCAGCAGGTGCGGCAGTAGTAAGTAAAATAATGATTGTTTCAGGAGCAGTTTATGCTGCAACAGGTGCTTCCAATATATTAGAAAGCAATTCCATCAGTCAAAATATTGCAAAGGGAGATTACAGCGGTGGTTTTAATATTTTGAGGGATACTGTTTTTGGAGGAAATCAAGACATTTTTGATATTGTGATGTATGGTTCGGGACTTGTAAGTGAATTAGGACTTGCTTATTTAGGAAGCCCTCAGCTGTTTATGGAAACAGTCACAGGAGGCAGTATGGCAGTGGTAGGGCAAGGTATTGCAAATGTGATTTCCGGAGAACCGATATACGATTTGTCTTCTTCCTCAGGCTGGGCAGAATTGTTGAGAACAGGAGAAAACGGAACATTTACAGCACTTTTGACAGAAGGATTGGGGAAGCCAATAGGACTCAAAAATCTATGTGGTATGACAAAAGCACAGCAGTGGCTTGGAAAACAAGCAATTGATACAACAGTAAGTGCAGTATCAGAATTGACTAGCACAGGAGATATAGATTTTGAAGCATTGGCAGTTTCACAAATTACAGGTTCTATTACCGGTAGAATTGGTATGGAATATGACAGCAAAAGTGCAAAGTATGTATTGGATGTGTTAGGAGATACAGCCGGACAAACAGGTATTACTCTGGCTAGAAATGATTTTGATTTCAATAACTTTACAGAAGATGATTGGAATCAAATCAAAAATAGATTTTTGCAGTCTGCAATTATAAATAGTACACAAGCCATTTCAAGCGGTGAACCGGTGGATACTGTAAGAGGGCTTTTGACAGAAACATTTACAGATATTGTCATACCGGATGTTGGTTTTGATTTAGAAATTATAAGATATTATAATTCTAAAAACCACAGAACAGGTTGTATAGGCAGAGGCTGGGTAATGAATATTGACAGCCGCGTGATGCACAACGACAGATTTATGATGATACAAATGCCTGATAGCAGCATTGAAATGTTTGAAAAACAAAATGGTGTTTGGACAAGTACGAAAGAGGGCAGTTTGCGAAACAAAATACAAGAAGATACCGAAACCGGTACCATTACTATGCTGACATTTGACAAAATGAAATATGTTTATAATCAGCGTGGCAATTTGCTTTCTATTTCCGACAGCAACCAAAATACATTATCTCTACACTATATTGACAATACAGAAGTCATTGAAAGTATTGAAACAACAGGGGGCAAAAAATTAAAATTTGAATATCAAGATAATAAAATTGCTTCTATTACAGACCATATAGGCAGAACAATGCACTATTATTATAAGGGAGAACTGCTAACGAAAGTAAAAGATAGAAATTATGGTATTACAACATATACTTATGATGAAAATGGATATATCAATTCCATTACAGACGCCAATGGCAAAATGTATATAGAAAATAAATTTGACAAAAAAGGACGTGTGATATGGCAGAAATTTAATGAAAGTCAGGAAATATTTATCACATATAATGAAAAAGAAAAAGTCAATACATTTTATTATTCTGCTGATGATGCGAGTGAACAGTTTTATTACAACAATAAATTGTTAGTGACCAAAATTGTAAAACAAGATGGCAGCATAGAAGAATATGACTATGACAAATGGGAAAATAAAATACTGATAAAAGATGGTAATGGTAATATCACAAAGCGTGTTTATGATGAAAATGCCAATATGATATTACTTGAAAATCCGGATGATACAAAAGAAAGTTGGAAATACAATGAAAATGGATTTGTGATACAGCATATTAAAGCAAACGGGCAAAATATTTTTACAGAATATGACCAAAACAACAATATTATCAAACAAAAAGAACAGCTGCAAAACGAAAACTATGCTGTTACAGAATATCAAAGAGACAGCAAGGGACGTATTACACAAATCAAAGACGCCAATGGTTTTGTTACAAAATATATTTACCAAAGTGAACAAAATCATTTACCTACACAAATCATCAATGCACATCATACTATCAAAATAGAATATGATGATGTAGGAAGAAAAGTGAGTCAAACAATAGATGACTGCACTGAACATTACTATTATACAAACAATGATAATATAACAAAATTAGAAGATGCCGAAGGTAATGTGACAAGAACGCTTTATAACAAAATGAACGAACCTGTCAAAAAGTTTCTGCCTAATGAGTATCAAAGCGGAAAATCAGAACGATGCTATGAGTACATTTATGACAATTTTGACAGAGTGATTAAAACCATTACTCCACAAGGCAGTATATTAGCAGTAAAAAGGGATAACTGGGGCAGAGTGCTCAAAGAAATCAATCCGAATTGTTATAATGAAGATATTGACGATGGAGAAGGGATTTGTTATGAATATGACGCTGTAGGAAATCAAATAAAAATAATGTATCCCAACGGCGGTATATTAAGGTCGTTTTATGACGGCAATAAAAACAAAATCAAAGAAATCAAACCTGAAAATTATCATGCCGAAACAGATGACGGTGCGGCAATGGAATACATTTATGACAATATGAACCGTCTGACAACAGTAATAGATGAAAAGGGTATTGTTATAAAAAAATGGATTTATAACGAAATTGGTCTTGTCACAAAAGAAATAGACGCAAAAGGTTATCAAAGCGGCAAAACAGATGAACAAAGATATGGTACGCTTTATGAATATGACAAAGCGGGCAGAATGATAGAAAAAAGAATACCCAAAACCATACATGAAAACAAAGTGTATTATAGTGTGTTCTATTATGACTATGACGCCATGGGCAATCTGATAGAAGAAAAAAGAAGCAGTGAGTATGTTTTAGAAACAGAAAAGCCGGTTTCTTATCATCAATTTTACTATACATACAATGGTATGAATCAGCTTACAAAGGCAACAGATACTACAGGAGCCTGTATAGAGTATGCTTATGATAAAAGGGGAAATCGCATTTCTGAAAG
>DVLQ01000036.1 GCA_018715395.1 Candidatus Coprocola pullicola
GCGGGCGGGTATTTCTGTCCGCTTTATTTTTTTATTTATGGAGGTGAATATGAATGAAAGAAAAAGAATTAAAAATAAAGCAAAAGTCTGATTTTATAAAAACAAGGAAAAGAGAAATATTTGATATAAAAAAAAGCCTGTAAATCTATTCAATAACCGATTAAAAGCGGACTTTATAAAAAAGACAGTTACGGAGAAAAAGGAACAGGCGGAAAAAGTTACAAATGATGCTTCTCTCCAAGCAGAAGAAAAGATTGAAAACGCTGTTATCAATGCCGGATTATATACTGCTGATACTGTAATGCCAAATATTGTAAAGAGTAAAAGAGGCAGCTTTCAGCAATATGAAAGTAATTTAACATACGCTGACAGAAATAGTCCGAAAAATTTTGATGGTGGTGAAATCAAAGAGGTTTTAAGGTATAGGCAAGAAGTTTTAGATGATACGAAAACGGTTGATAAAATCAACCAAGATTATATCAAAACATCAGAACGCGGTTTAAGTGGGAATACAACAAATACAATATAAGGCGACATTCCAAAAAATGGAACAGAACCATTAAAATTATGGAAAAATGGTGTTTTGAAAACAAAGCTGATAAAAAAGAAACTATCAGATGACAATAATATACGGAATCTCGAAAATAGTGAAAAGGAATTATTTAATAAAAAATCATTTGATAGTTACTATGATGACAATATAAAAATAGAATTCCTAAAATCATCAAAAGAAAATGTCAACTTTCAGATTAACCCAACACAAAAAAACAGTGAAGAAAAAAACTATTTTAAGGCACACTTAAATCATAGAACTAACTATCAAAAAGTTAAAAGAATTAAATTGAATAAAAGGCAAGAGATACAGCCGATTCACAACGAAGACAGTAAAATTAAAGTATATAACTCTATGCTAAAATCCAGTTTAAACCACAGCCATACAGATATAAAACAAAAAGATTTTACTAATCATCATAATAAAACACGTTTTCAATCAAATAACCATGCCGAAACAAAACAACATGGATTACTGCCGCATAAAAATCACAAAAATAAAGTTTTTCTAAAAAGAATTTTCGGAACAGTCAAGAATCAAAACTTACAAAGGACAACTTTTCAAAGCAGTCAAATAAAAAAGAAAATACTCTCAAATACGAAAAAAGCAACAGTAAAGGCAACATCATAGACAATAAAAGTTGGAAAACATGCGACTGTGGCGATTGCTAAAACGGCTGAGGCAGTCGTGAAAGGAATCGCTTTGCTTTTAAGCAGTATAGGAGGAGCTGTTGTTATATTTGTTATAATAGCGGCAGTATTGGCTTTAATGACAACGGCTTTTGGCGTGTTTTACTCTCCCTTTGATGACACAGAAGAAACAAAAGGATTGCTCAGATTGTTGCGGAAACAAACGCAGAGTTTAACAACAAGATTTCTGAAATTGAAAATAACGTAAAACATGACAGCGTTGAGTATCATGGCGATAATGGCAGCAATCATATTTTTGTTACAAACTGGACACAAGTGGTAGCTGTATTAAGACATGAGGAGATACGGAACAGGTGTTTGATGTTGTAACAATAGATAATAAAAGAGAAGAACTTTTGAAAGAAGTATTCTGGGATATGAATATTATTTCTTATGACACCGAAAAGATAACTTCAGATGAGGAAGAAGAAACTATACTGCATATCCGTTTAGAAAGTAAAAGTGATACAGATATGATTGATATTTATCATTTCACTCCATATCAAGAGCAATCTCTTGAAGAGCTTATGAAGCCGCAATACGCTCAAATGTTATCTGAACTGGTGGGAACAATAGGTGTCACAGGAGGAGATATCACACTTACACCAGAACAGATTAAGAAAATGCTTGAAAACCTGCCAGAAAATTTACCGCCGGAAAGAAAAGCGGTTATGGAAGCCGCCTATTCTCTTGTGGACAAAGTAAACTACTTTTGGGGAGGAAAATCGTCCGCTATTGGTTGGGACAGCCGTTGGGGAACACCAACAAAGGTAACTGCGGCAGGAAGTATTCGGGTACTACACGACCTTTTGGACTGGACCGTTCGGGCTTTGTAACATGAGCATATATTAATGCTACAGGAGATATGTCTTACGCCAATGTGATAGGACATGGTACCGCCAACCAATATAGCAGATGTAAAAAAATAGACTGGAGTGAGGCACAAGCCGGAGATTTAGTATTTTATCCGGACTTAGGACATGTAGGCATAATTGCCGGAACAGACGATAATGGCAATCTGCTTGTGGTACATTGTGCCTCATCACAGAACAATGTTGTTGTGGCAGTATTGCAGGGATTTACAAAGATAGGACGCCCTATCTTATTTAATTAAAAACATATGTTGTAAAATAACACAAAAAATATAAATTATTATGTGGTATAAAGTCTAAAAAATAATTCTATATACACTTTTATATATTACATATTAACCAAAAATAAAATTTATAATGCATTATTTAGTAAAAGGAGGTAAAAAATTTGTCGAACAAATATATGAAAATTACAGATACAGAAATGGAAGTCATGAAAGAAATATGGAACTGTAATACAATGGTTACCATAAGTGAACTTATTACCAGATTCAATGAGAAAGGCAAGTTATGGGCATATCAGACGATAGCCATATTTCTAAAAAAGCTAGAAATAAAAGAGATGATAGATTCATCTAAAAAAGAAAAAATATTATATTATTTTCCATTGATAAGTAAAGGAGAATATAAAAACAATAAAGCCCCAAATTTTATAAATATGAATTTTAATGGTTTTCTCAAAAATTTTTTAACGAATTTTTCACTTGACAAAGGAAGATGGGAAAGATTTAAAGGAATGGTTTGATAGCATTGATAAATAGACTTTTTATAATGGTATTGTATCAATTAGAGGTTTTCTGTTTAGTTCTGTCTATCTGTTGCTTGAAAAATTAGTGTATCGGCTAACTTCAGCCAAATTTATGGTGATTATAAATTATTTTGCGCTTTCTTCCTTTATTATCTCCTTTTATTATCTGTAATCTATTTATGATGAGAGTGAATCGGATTTTACAAAATATACCGTCATGGTTTTTGAAAGTATGGTAAATAGCAAAGAGTACAAAGCAAAATTTTTTATGAAACTATTGTAAATGGGAATGTGGTGAAAATACGTTTCAGTGTAACAAATGGAGTGATTGCTCCATAAATTACCAAAAAGGCAAATTAATAAAAAAACTGGATATGATAAGCGAAAGCGGATCGTATGCAGTTTTTTTATTGAGTTGACAAAAAATGTAGAAAAATTAAAAAAATGTAAAAAATGTGACAAAAATGGATATATTTCAGACTATATAAAGAAAGAATGACAGCAATACGAAATGAAAAAACAGATAAAATATTATTTTGTTATGGCTATGACTGTTTGGATCATATTGTGAGGATAGAAGGAAAAGGACAAAAAGCAGTAGCTTTGTATGATAAACAACAGAATATTGTAAAAATAACGTATCCGGATAACAGTCATCAGCTATTTACATATCGGTTAGATGGCAGTGTCATAGAAAAGGAGAAGTGGCTATGGGTAAAAAAGTAAAAAGTAGAGGAATTACTCTATTACTATTTTTTGTATTGGTTGCATGACAATGCTGAGCTGATGCCTGCTTTTTGAGCAGAAACATATCAATGTCATATTTGCAGTAGATTGTGGGTAAGTGCTTCTGTGAATTTTAATAACAAAGAAAATTTACCTAAGGAATTTATAAAACTGCTTACAGATACAGCCTTTTTAGATACAAATGTGGAGGAGTGCTCTATGACGATGCCATATTGAAAAGTATTCCACTATTTTTTGTAACGGATGAAAAAAAGGAAGTACAGCAAACGGTACAAAGTATGGTTAAAAAAGGCAATACAGATATAGGACTGACTTTGAAGGAAGCTGTCAATATGCTCTCGCAAGGAACACAGGAACAAAATATCATTGTATTATTTTCTGATGGCGAAACAGATTTGAAGGCAACAAAAACAGGTCGTACTATGCAAAATTCCTATGTAGACGAAGCACTGCTTATAAAAAAGCCCAACAAAACAATACAAAAATTATTGCAATTGGTTTGAGCAAAACGGACAGACTAAATAACAACATATTTAGAAAAAATAGCAGTAAAAACAGGTAAAATACCCTATTCTTTACAAAATGTAAGTCAATTGCCAGCTCTCTTTCAAACAATTTACAGTGAGGCAACAGGAAACAATGTTAATAGCATAGATACATTTATAAACAATGAGAAATATCAAAATGATATCGAAATGGTAAATGGCTTTGCAGATCAGTCAGCCATTATAATATATACACAAAAATGTTGTAACAGACTATAAAAACAGCAATGTTGTGTATTCTAAAAATTATGCTGTTGTTTCTATGAAAAGCTCCTTCTCAGGATGTATCAAAAATACAGTTTGATATACCATAAATACCATTACAGTACAGACAATACATCATATTACGGTATTACCAAAAATAGAGCCATTTCAAAAAAATATATTACTTTATTTACCTATCGAAACTATATGAAACAGGCACAGGGCAGGAAGTGACAAACAAAAAGCTGTATGAATCAATGACAGAAGAATTGACTGTTACAGATATAACTACAAGGGAAAGCCAGAAAATTGCTATAGGTAATGCAAAAACAGTATTGAGGACATCTTTTGAAAATCGAAATCCTAAAAAATATCCATTTGAAGCCACTGTACAAAGTGGATTATATCAAAGAAAGACACTGATATATGAAGTAGAACTGGAAAATGTACTCCCTTCTGTTATGGAAGAGGAGGAAATCAATCTTTTGATAAGGAATACTACACAAAAAATAGGTTTGAACCGATATTTTAAAGACGAAGACGGAGATAGACTTGTGTATTAAATTGGCAGAAAATCCACTGATTTCCAATTTGATATAGATAAAAATAAGCTATTGGTAAAGGCAGAAAAAGAAGTTGCAGAAGAAAATTCTATGTATCTGATGGTAGAGGAGGAATTATTACAAAAACATTGACAATTCATACAATGCCTTTTTGGACATGTTACAAAAATGTTATCATTGGTATATTACTCATTTTTGTAGTGTTGCCTTGTATCTATTTTGTAACGCTCAAAAAGAAAACACTAGTATAGCAAGAACCAGCAAAACAATCACAATAACCACTGTTTCTAGGCAATCACATTTTTTCCAATGCAAGATTTGAAGGATATTTCATTAGTACGCTAAGTGGCAATGATATTCCTATACTGAACTGCTTCTTATATTGATAATAAAAAAGTACTACATTGGGAGAGATGTTTCGCATATTAGACATAACAGAAAAGCTATCAGAGGTTCACAAAATTTATATCAGTGCTGGTAAAAATGATACAGTTATTTTCTACCATGATACAGATTGTATTGTAAGTCTTGGTGGCAAAGACATCCTAAAGGAAAAGAAGTATTGCAATATGAAGATAAGTTATATATTGTTTTTGAGGACGATGTGATAGAACTAGAATTGCAATATAAACGAAAGTAGAGAAAAAGTTGTTGATAGGAGGTTATGACTATGGCACAGAAAGAAATACCTATCTTGCTTATGAACTATGAGGAAGATACATTTATGATTGAAAATCCAGATGTTACTATTGAAAAGAGAATTAATGAGCATACAAAGGCAACACTATCTGCCATTGTAAGCCAAGACCAGTTTGACTATTTTTCATTACACACAGGAACAAAAACAAAAGTAAGTTTCACTTATGTTACAGAAGACAAAGAAGAATTGCTGTTGTTTGTAGGGATTGTAACAGAGGTACAAACAAAAACAGAGGGAATTAGTCAAAATGCAGTGTATTATCTGTATTTGGAGGCATTGTCTTATTCTTATCTTATGGATATTCAGTATAAAAACAGATCCTTTCAAAATGTTGATATGACTTATGAAGAACTGTTAAATATCGTCATCAAAGATGAGGGATATAATGGAGATTTTATTAATACCATAGGTAAAGACATTGCTTTGGATTGTTTTACACTCCAATATCGAGAAACAGACTGGGAGTTTTTGAAAAGATTAGCAAGTCGATTCCATATGCCTTTAGTGGTGGATGATAAAGAGACAACCCCAAGAATTATGTTTGGTCTTTCCTTTTATTCAAAAGTGGCAGAATTGAAACACTACAATTATAGAGCAATTCGGGATATTGAAAAATATAGAAGAATTTCACACAATTATGAGCCTAGCTATTTAGAAACAGATACATTGTTTTATGAAATTTTTACAGAAAATGATAAAACAGCTTATGAAATAGGGGATACTGTGCAGTTTCGAGAAGTATTGTTTCAAATCTATGCCATAGATACTTTTGTCAAAGACCATATTTTATGTCATACCTATGTATTGTCCTCTAAAAATAGTTTTTACCAGTCTAATATGTTCAATGAGAATATAGTAGGTTTATCACTGAAAGGTAAAGTGTTAGAGGTAGCAAAAAATCAGTTACGAGTACATCTTGACATTGACCAAGAACAGCCGCCTGTCCCCTATTGGTTTACCTATGCAACATTGTATTCTACATGGTATTGTATGCCAGAGGTTGGAGATTATGTTAATACCTATTTCCCTACAAATAATGAAGCAGAAGGCATTATTATCAATTCTATCAAGCAGACGCCGTCCGCAGGTTTTGCCAGAGAACGAGCAGCAGCGGCACAAAGCAGTGCCGGACAACAAACAGCAAGTGCAGCAAATCAACCAGTGGATTTTGAAACAATGGCTGGAGATGAAAAAGTAAAAATGCTTGTAACAGAGCAGGGGAAAATGGTTGTGTTGGATGATAGAAATGGTGTGGTGACGATATTGTGTAATAATGGCACATATATTACATTGAGTGATGGAGCAGGTATTTCTATTGTTACAAGTAATGATGTTGTTGTGAATTCTATGCAAAATATTTCTATAATTGCCAAAGAACAAATTTTAATGCAAGCAGAAATGGCAATTGCACTATGCTCAGAAAGTTCAAGCATTATCATAGAACCATCCCAGATTCAAGAAAAGGCAACAGATATTTATTTGAATGAATAGAGGTGTGACATATGATTGAAACAGGTGCGAGGTCATCAACAATGAAAAGTGAAGAAATAGCAAATATTGTTATAGCGGCAGCAATGTCATTATCAGGAAAGTCAACAGTATTAAAAGAAGAAAAAAAGAGTCAGACACAAAACTATATCAATAAACTAGTACAAGATTACAATAAAGCAAGGCAGGAATAAATATGACAAGGGTAAAAGCCATAGAGATTTACTTGAAGAATGATGTAAAAGAAACATGTATGAAGTACCAAGAAAGTATATTGCAAAAAATAGATGAACATTTTGTAACTATGATAGAGCAATTATCGACTCAAATAGTATTGTTTTATCAAGGTATTGTAAAAGAACAGATACAACAGAAAAAAACAGCTGTACAGTATATACAAATCTCTTTTTTATTATCTGGCATCAAGCGAGGAAATGTGCAGATTTTAGCAGAGGCTTTTCCTAAGCAATGGTATTTTGGTGATTGTATTTATAAAATGTATTTTTCAATGGAATGGCTGGAAAAAGAACTGATTGAATTGCAGGAACTGCTATGTAAAAAGAGCAAAAGGTTTTTTGGCAAAGTGACAGAGGCAGATGTAGAAAGAATATTGCTAAGTGAATGGCGGCTTTACCAAAAAATAGAAGAAGGTTTGTTCAAATATGCTTTGGAGCTTTCTTTAGGGGAAAGTGTATTAGAAGAAATGAAAAAAGAAGAAGATGTGCATATTTTTGCTGGGGAATATAGAGGAGAGTTTCATCAGATTTATACCATCAATGAAGGATCAAAACGGTTGAGAGAGGTATTTTATGGATTACTTTTTAATCAGACAAGATAAAAGAGTCAAAAATTATGTAGATTTTAGAATTGATTTTTTTACTAAAAAGGAACTATGGACAGAAGAGGAACCCCTTTCTCTTCCATGTAAGGATACAGCGGAAAAAATATATCTACCCTTTTTAGATTGTGGTGTATGTGTTGTTTCAAAAGAGATGAAAAAGATATTCGATATCTATCAAAAAGGTATTGTAAGTCGTCCTATTATACTGACAGACTTAGAAGCAAAATGGTCAGAAATATTTTATTGTATCAAAGTAAAAGAAATTGATTGTTTGGGAAATAGTACTATATATAAAAAGAAAGAGATACAAAAAATTTACTTAGATGTAACAAAAGTAGGATATAACAAAATATTTCAGATAAAAGATATAACATATCGGCATATTGTGGCAGATTTGGAAGTGGTAGAACGATTGTTAAGAGAAAATATTACAGCTTTTGATGCTGTAGTATTAGAACAAGAAGGAAGTGAACCAACATGGGAAAAAAATATGTGGTAGATGGCGCGACATTACGATGTACTCTAGGTACTTCTACTTCAAAATTAACAGTACCAACCCACAGACATATTAAAATAACAGGAAAACGAATGGCAAATAGAGCAGATGTAAATTATGAAGAACAGTGTATAGGCAGCTTTGGTTATTGTAAGATTTCAAGTCCGCCGCCAGCTTGTACTTATAGAGTTCTTGTGCCTTGGCAGGATACTCAAGATGATGTTTTTGCAGCAAAGCAGGATGCAGTATTGGAAACAAGCTGGACAATATGTATGGTAGGAGGAAAAATTACAGTGGTATCCCATGGACAAGGGGTCAGTGATACTGAAACAGCCATAAAAAACATAGAAGAACTAGAAAAAGTAGCGAGGGTATTTTTGGGAGAAGATACAACGGTGGAAGAAGTCAATGAATTGGTAAAGGGTATTTTATTATGGGGAGATTATGAAGAAACACCATGGAAAATGACGACAAATAAAACAAAAATGAAATTTGGGCAATATTTAGAAAAGAAACATAAAGATTTGGCAGAATATTTTAGTTCCAAAATAGAAATCAATGACCCTTTAGGGGAGGAAACATTGGATCTTTCTTATTTGGCCGGCTGTTTACAGGTAGACAGACAACGGGGAGATACATATTTATACAATATGACAGATGAAGCATTAAATAATCCGGCACAAATGAATGCTCATATAGACGCTTATTTAATTGGACAAGAATATGATGAAAAAAATATACCTTTTAGTGAGCTGTTGAAAAGTGCCTATGGACTTGGAGATGTAAAAGAAACATCATCTTTTCAGAAGAATGGTCGGTATAAGACTTTGCTGCAGCCAATTTATCCAAGGTATGAGGGTGTGTATATA
>DVLQ01000037.1 GCA_018715395.1 Candidatus Coprocola pullicola
TTATAATAATCATCGAATCAAAGCAAAGTTAAAGGACTTGCCACCTGCAATTTACAGACAACAAGCCCTTCTGGCTTCTTGAACAATTTTAACTTGAAAATATTGTCTAACTTTTTGGGTTCAGTTCACAGCAGATTCAATACCTATAATTATTTTTTCTATAACAATAAAGGGGATGAGAAAAACAATGAGGACAGGAAATAGAAAAATATTAAAAAGTAATTTTTATATTTATGCATAGAAACGGTTCCTTTCTGGGAGCAACAGTGTTTTAGTTCATTTTATTGTACTTTCAATAAGCAACTGTTGTTTATATCATTTTAACGTAAAGAACCTAAAACAGCTATAGGAGGAAAAACAATGAAAAAAGTCAAAATAACGGTATTGAAAACAACATTAGATAAAGAATTGGCAAAAGAATACGGCGTAGAAGGTTTGACAGCCTGTCCTATGCTCAAGCAAGGACAAGTTTTTTATGGTGATTATGCAAAACCAGAAGGGTTTTGCGATGAAGCTTGGAAAGCTATTTATCAATATGTATTTGCACTGGCTCACGGCGCAGGCAAAGAAGTTTTTTATTATGGCGATTGGATAAGAAAGCCCGGAGTTGCTATTTGCAGCTGTAATGACGGATTAAGACCTGTTATTTTTAAGCTGGAAGCAACGGAAGAACAATCTTATATAGATTATACGCCAGTACGATAAATGAATTCTTGTGACGCTGGAAAAAAGCCAAAGCAGTATTAATGATAGCAAACAATATACACTGCAAAATATAAAAAAGAGTATGTGATATTTTAAAAAGATAAAATACAAATTTTGTAATATGATTTGATCAGGAAAAAAGAGTAGAGTTTGATTGATATGGATAAAAACAATTTTGAAATTGTATGATGTTTTATAACTGTAGAAAAATGTGTGTCATAGTATACATAATGAATGTTTACAAAATAAAAAAACATAATATCAAATAATATTTTATATAGCTGCTTTTTTCTGGTATTTTGATAATATTATTCTCAATTTATTTTTGTGGTTTTGTTCACTTAACATAAAAATAAAAAGTACGGAAAAGACTTTTAAAAATACAATCATAAAAAAAGAGTATACGAATAAAAGCTAACACTTGGTTTGGTGTAAAACAAAATCTTTTAAAAGAAGCTTTAGCAAAAGCAGGAAACTTCTTTTTATAAAAGTTCAAATGAACGATAGGAACTTTAATGGAATGTCAGAGCTTTTTAGAATAACATTTCAAATAAATAGAAGAGTTGTATTTGTGCCAAGCAAAAGTATTTCTGCCACAAATAGGGCATTTGGGACAGTCTTTGTCAAAAGTTTTTATTTTATTAGGCTTTAAAGTAAACTGATGGTAACATTTGCGGACCTTCATAATTATCTTTCCCATAATCATAAAGGGAATGAGAAAAGTACTGGGAACAAAAAATAGAAAAATCTTTAAAAGTAATTTTTATACTTATGCATAAAAATGGCTCCTTTCTGGAAGAAAATATTTTCATTTTATTGAATGTTCAATAAGAAGCTGTTGTCTGTATTATTTTAATGTAATAGAATCAAAAATATAAAAAAGAACGTATAACATAATATTTTGAAAAAATGAAATACAAATTTTGTAATATGATTTGATTAGAAAATAAAAGAGCGTAGAGTTTGATTGATATGGCATTTTAAATTGATATGATGTTTTATAACTGTAGAAAGAGTAGGCATAACAAATGTCTACAAAACAAAAAAATAATATCAAATAATATTTTACATAACTTGCTTTTGTTTGGTATTTTTGTAAAAAGGAGGGAATTATTATGAAAAGGATAAAATGGGGCATAGTTTTGCTATTTTGCATACTATATACAACTATAGCATTTGGTGCAGAAATGACAGCAAAAGAATTTTTTGATTTAGATAACAGTGAAAAAATAACGAGATTACAAATACAAGAAAAAGCCACAGGAAATATTGTAAATGTTGTAAAACAAGAAGAAATTCAAAAAGCATACGATTTGTTGCAAAACACAAAATTTTCTAAAATTATGACATACGACGCCTATGCCAGAAACAATAACATAACAACGGGGAATTATATTGTAACCGGCTATCAAAATGATACTGTAGCAATAAAATTTGATGTAACACAGCAGAAAATATACAATGAAAAATGGGTGCTTTTGCCGGAAAATACACCCATTGACTTTTATTATTTTACAAGATATATGGTTTTAACAAAAGAAAACTATAAAAAATCTTTTACGGAAGAAGATTTTCAACGCAATATGATACTTTGGAAAGAAAATCCTATTACATTTCAAAAAAATCAGCCCTACTGGAATGAAACGCATGGTGTTATGGCGGAATGGAAAACATTAAATACAGTTTTTAATGCAAATGCAGCTTATGATGTAAATACCCAAACGATTACAATAAAAGACAAAAAAACAATGCTTTTTGGAGAAAATAAAAATGGAATGATATATGTAGCGGTACAGCCCTTTGCAGAGCTTCTTTGCTATGATACTGTTTGGGATAGTACTTTAAAAATACTTTCCATAAAAGAAAAGAAAAACGATAATGCTCTTTGGGAATCCGTTTATGGAAAGCCTGAGATATATGCAGCAATAGATACTCTATTTGAAAATAACATTTCTTTTCAAACATTTTTAAATATAGATATGCAGAAACCATTTTCTAAAATTGTGATTCAAAATGAAAAAACAAATCATATCACTACTATAACAAACGAAGATGACTTAAAACAGGCAGAAAACGCCTTAAAAAATACAACTGTTTATGAAATTACAACATTGAACACACAAAAACAACAAGGATTGCTCCGTTACAAGGTGACATTGTACCAAGATGATGAAGCCGTAAAAGAAATGTTTTTCACTTCTGAAAATTGTGTAAAGGATAATACATATTATGTGCAATGCAGTACAGGATTTTTTGATTGGTTTTATCACATAAGTGAAATAGACTATGCAAAAACAATATTATCTAAATAAAATATCATAAAAAAGCAGTAAAAAAAACAGTTTTTTTACTGCTTTTTTTTAATATTCTGGACAAATATTTTATAAAATGATATGCTTAATATGATTCTAATAATGCATTAGAACAATATAAAAAATAGAAAAAAAGGGGGAGCAGTATGAAAAAAGTAACATCTATTTTTATGGCAGTTGTATTGACAATAGCATTTTCAATTCCTGTTTTTGCCGTACAGCCGTCAACACAAACAACAGATTTCACTGGAAAAACTGTGATACTTCATACAAATGATAGTCACAGCAGAGTAGAAGAAAACATGGGATTTGCAGGGGTATCTGCTTTAAAAAAAGAATATGAAAAAGCAGGCGCAACGGTATTACTTTTAGATGCCGGAGATACTTTGCATGGATTACCCTTTGCAACAGTGGAGGAAGGAGAGTCTATCGTTTCATTGATGAATATGGTAGGCTATGACGCTATGACGCCGGGCAATCATGATTTTAATTATGGATATCAAAGACTTCTGAAATTGGCAGAAATGGCAAACTTTCCCATACTTTCGGCAAATTGTATAAAAGATGACAAAACGATATTGCCGGAAAACACAATTATTGAAAAAAATGGTATTCGCTATGGTATTTTTGGATTGAGTACACCGGAAACGGCAACTGCTACAAATCCTAAAAATATTGAAGGCATTACATTTGAAAATCCGGTGGCAGCTGCAGAAAAACAAATTGCAGCATTAGAAGCAGAAAATGTTGATCACATTATTGCTATTTCTCATTTAGGCACAGCACAAGCCAGCGAATATACTTCAAAACGTGTAGCAGAAGAAACAAAGGGTATTGATGTTATAATTGACGGACATAGCCATACAGTGTTAGAAAATGGTTTGACAGTAGGAGATACGCTCATTGCCAGTACAGGAGAATACATCAATTCTATTGGTGTTGTAGTTCTGGATGAAGAAGGAAATAAAGAAGCTTTTCTTGTGAACGCAGAAACATTTTCTCAAAAAGATGAAGATGTTGTCAAATATATTAATGATGAAAAAGCAAATCAAGATACACTGCTTTCTGAAGTTGTAACAACAACATCTGTAGATTTAGATGGCACAAGAAATACAGTACGTACAAAAGAAAGTAATTTTGGAAATTTAGTTTGTGACGCTTTTTTAGCGGAAACAGGAGCGGATGTTGCCATATTAAACGGCGGTACTATCAGAGATTCTATCAAAGCAGGAGATATCACACAAAAAGACTTAATTACTGTATTTCCTTTTGGCAATTATGTTGTAACAAAAGAAGTCTCTGGTGCAGTGATATTGCAGGCGTTAGAAGAAGGCTTTGCAGGATATCCTGATGAAGTGGGAGCGTTTCCTCAAATTGCAGGAATGAAAGTACAGTTTGATCCTTCTAAAGAGGTGGGAAAAAGGGTTGTCAGTGTAGAAATTGATGGAAAAGAATTGGATGAAAATACTCTTTATGTAGCAGCAGTCAATGACTTTGTGGCTTCCGGAGGAGATTATACAGAGATTCAAAATTGTAAAACAGTTGGAGAATATAGCTCAATGATTGAAATCATTGTAGACTATATGGAAAATACAGACCTTTCTAAATATGCCACAACCGATGGCAGGTTAACCATGATAGAAACAGCTATGGAACAAGAAACAGCTACAGAACAAGAAACTACTATAGAACAAGAAACTGTTACAGTGCAGCAGCAAAAAGACCAGACTCCTGTCACAAGAGGCGAAGTGGTAGAGATGATACTTGAAAAAGCAGAAAATGAATCTTTGAAAAAAGAAGACATTATAAAAGGATACGGTACACAAGACGGAGATTTGAAAGAGCAACAGCCTATTACAAAGATAGAATGCATTGTTATGATAGACAGAGCATTTGCAGATTTGCCAAAAACAGAAGAAAGTGTTTCTTTTACCGTTGCAGTTCCTCAATGGGCGGAGCAGGCAACAAATCATTTGATAAATGCAGGCATTATAACACAACCTATCAATCCACAGGATACTATGACAAAAACAGAAGTAGAAGCTATGCTTGATGATATTGTGGCATAATCAAAAAGAAATATAATTTGTTTTGATAAATTTATTTCTAAAAAAGAAATAATGTCCTCTATATTTATGATGATATAAAATGTTTTAAAGGGTAAAATAAAATGATGAAAGACATCAAAATATGTTATATTATTTTGTATGAAAATAAGAAGGGGCAATAAGAAATATACTGAGTTCATTTTAATTTGTAAAGGCTGTCGATATGTATCGACAGCCTAAATGTTAGCAGTCAATCATTTTATAAAAAACAGTTTTCAATGTTATAAAAATTTTAACAATGGTTTTTTAAAATTTCTTTTGATAATGAAACCAGTTCTTGTGTGGCTTTTGTAATATCTTTTTGTGCAAATATGGCAGAAACCACAGCTACACCGTCAATGCCGCTGTTTTTTAGTTTGGCTATATTTTTTATATTGATACCTCCAATGGCTACAACAGGGATAGAAACAGCTTTACAAATGTTTTGCAATGTTTCAAAAGATACTTCACTGGCGTCTTGTTTTGTAGAAGTAGAAAAAACAGCGCCGACACCTAAATAATCAGCACCGTTTTTTTCTGCTGACAATGCTTGCTCTAGTGTTTGAACAGAAACGCCTATGATTTTATTTTCACCTAATTTTTTGCGAACCATGTTTGCCTGCATATCTTTTTGTCCTACATGAACTCCGTCTGCATCAACAGCTAAAGCAATTTCCACGTTGTCATTGATAATAAAGGGAATATGGTATTGAGCTGTTATTTTTTTAATTTTTATTGCTTGTTCTAAAAAATCATCATAATGTAATTGTTTTTCTCGAAGCTGTATCAATGTAGCGCCGCCCTGTATGGCTTTTTCTACTTGTTCTTCCAATGTTTTTCCATTTAGCCATGCTCTGTCTGTTACGGCATAAACCAGCATAGATTCATTTTTTACTTTCAATTTTGCAACCTCCTATCAATGCAGCGTCGTCTAATTTGCTGATGGCGTCAATCAAATGTATACGAAGGCTGGAGGTACCGCCATTTGTTTTTTTCATTTGTTTATACGCCAGTTCTCCGCAATATCCCATAGCGACCACAGCCGCCGCCGTTGCTTCTAAAACAGATTCTTTGTTGGACGCACAATAAGCGGCTATCATAGCTGTTAACATACAGCCTGTTCCTGTGATTTTTGACATCATAGGGTGCCCGTTTCTGATGATGTAGGCTTTTTGACTGTCTGCTACAATATCAATGGCGCCAGTCATAGCAATGACAGCGCCTGTTTTTTTGCTTAAGGACTTTGCAAAGGAAATGGCTTCCTCAATGGTATCTTCCCTAACAGCATCGCTGATATCTGCATCCACTCCTTTTGTAGTGCCGCTACCTTGGTATACTGTTTTGATTTCTGAAATATTGCCTCGTATAACAGAAAATTTGACTTCTTCTAAAAGACGAAGTGTCGTTTGTGTACGAAGTCTTGTAGCGCCGGCGCCAACCGGGTCTAATACAACGATGTTTCCCAGTTCATTGGCTTTTTTACCGGCTAAGACCATAGAAGAAATGGTACGAGCATTTAATGTGCCGATATTTATGACAAGACCATTGCAAATAGACGTCATTTCTTCTGCTTCTTCTGCGTCATCTGCCATAATGGGAGAACCGCCGCAGGCTAACAACACATTTGCTACATCATTTACTGTTACATAATTTGTAATACAGTGAATGAGAGGTGTTTTTTCTGCGACAGATGATATGATGTGTTCAAACATGAAAATAACCTCCTAAAAATTCTTTTGTTTTATTGAGCATAGCAATAAAAAATATCCTTGTCAATGTGATATTGTCTACTTTTGGCAAAGAGAAAAGACAGTTTCGGAAATAATAGGAGCATGGGTGTTTTTTACAACAATCCAATTTTGCTTTGGTACAGCAACCACTTTTTTGAATTTATAACTGATTTTTTTTTCTTTTCCTTGTACCATATGTCCAATATAAACAGGGTTGTGCAGTATCCGACGAATGGTAGAGGCAGACCAAATGCCCGGATGTTTGATACCTTTTCGTCCCATGTCTTTTCCTTGAGATAGTTTATATTGGGAAGGAGTGGGAATTTTTTGATTTGTTAAAAAAGAAGCAATGGCTTGGTAGGAAACTTTGTAAAAAGCATATTGTTCAAATATAAAACGAACAATGGGAGCAGTTGTTTCGTCAATAAGAAGCTGATGTTTGTTTTTGGACGATTTTTGATAACCATAAGGTGCATAGTTTCCTAAAAATTGTCCTTTTAATTGTTTTTGATAAAATACTTTTTTGATATTTTCAGACAATTCTTCACAATACCATTGATTGATAAGACTATTAATTTGGCGCGATTTTTTATTCTCTTTATAATTGGTATCCACTTGGTCTACTACTGTGACAAAACGAATTCCCCAAAGAGGAAATGCTTGATGCAGATATTTTTCTGCTGTTAAAATATCTCTTGTAAAGCGAGATTGTGTTTTGCAGAGTATAATAGAAAAAAGTCCTTTTTGGGCGTCTGAAAGCATTCGGCAAAAATCCGGTCTTTTATCATCTAATCCGGAGTAATTTTCATCGCAATAGATATCAAAAACAGACCAATTCTTCTCTTTTGCATAGTTGATAAGCAGCAATTTTTGATTTTGTATACTTTCACTTTCTTGATAAGGGCTATCTTCATTGGAAATGCGACAGTACAGCGCAACTTTTTGTAACATATTTTTTCTTCCTTTATTGTTTTGTATAGTACTATATGTATCAAAAAAAGAAGAAATGATGATAAAAAAATCAAAAAAGGCTATGGTTTTGAAAACCAATAGCCCTTTTGTTTTCATCAAATAAAAGGTAGTAAATCAAATAGAAGAAAGCCTTTTTTCTAGTTTTTCAATACCTATTTTGATTCTGGAAAGACTTTCTTCTTTTCCCAGTATATCGGCTAATTCCATAGCGCCGCCGGGAGAAGTGGGTTCGCCGGAAAGGGCGGTTCTTATAGGCCATAAAAGCTGACCGTTTTTGATACCTAATTCCTGCACCAATGACATTAATGTATCGTGAATGGTTGTTTCATTCCAGTCAGAAAGCTGTTCTAATACGGGAAGAGAGGCTTTTAAACTGGAAAGAGCAATTTCTTCTGTTGTTTTCATTTTTTTGTGAATATATAACTCGGTGCTGTATTCCGGCAATGTGTCAAAAAAGTCTACAAGGGGAGCAATGTCATTTAATGTTTCGAGGCGTTTTTGTAATAATGCGGCAATTTTTTTCAAATCCAGTGCAGTATTTTTTACAGCATCTTTTAATCTGGATTCTATGGTACTATAGAAAGTATCTGCATCCATTGCCTTGATATATTCTCCATTCATCCATGTTAATTTTTTGATATCAAATATGGAAGGAGATTTGCTTAAACCATTGATATCAAATGCTTTTTCTAATTCTTTTAATGTAAATATTTCTTTGTTGTCAGAAGGACTCCAGCCTAAAAGAGCAATGTAGTTGACAATGGCTTCCACCAAAAAGCCCTCTTTTAGTAAATCTTCAAAAGATTTATCTCCATGACGTTTTGAGAGTTTGTTGTGCGCATCTCTCATAACAGCAGGCAAATGAACATAAACAGGAGCTTCCCAGCCAAAAGCTTCATAAAGAAGACTATATTTTGGTGTGGAAGAAAGATATTCACTGCCGCGAACAACATGGGTAATTTTCATCAAGTGGTCGTCCACTACATTTGCAAAATTATACGTAGGAAAGCCGTCTGCTTTCATCAATATCTGGTCGTCTAGTTCTGCATTTTCAACAGTAATGTCGCCATAAACAACATCATGAAATGTAGTGGTACCTTCTGTAGGCATTTTTTGTCTAATAACAAAAGGCATACCGGCGTCTAAATTTTTTTGTACTTGTTCTGAGGAAAGATGAAGACAGTGCCTATCATATTTTGAAAAAGCCTCTCCCTCTTTGTTACTTGTTTTTAAAGCCTCCAGTCTTTCTTTTGTGCAAAAACAGTAGTAAGCTTGTCCTTTTTCCACCAGCTCTTTTGCATAATCCATGTAGATTCCCATACGCTGGCTTTGAATATAGGGACCGTATTCTCCGCCAATATCTGGACCTTCATCATAATACAGACCTGTCAATTTTAATGTATTATATATGATATCAATGGCCCCTTCTACAAAGCGTTCTTGGTCTGTATCTTCAATACGAAGTATAAATTTTCCTTTCTGTGATTTTGCAATCAAATATTCATAAAGCGCTGTTCTCAAATTTCCGATGTGCATATATCCTGTAGGGCTTGGAGCAAATCTTGTTCTGATTTCCATGTGATATTTCTTCCTTTCTAAATGTTATCAATATTCTTGTATTAGTTTATACGTTATCAAGCAGAATGTAAAGCACTAAAATAAAAGGTGTGTTAAAGAAAAGCAAAAAATTTTTATTTTATTGTGATGCTATTTTGTGTATAATAAAAAAAATTAAGTTTTTGTAAAAAGGGGGAATAAAATGGAAGAAAAAACACTTCAAAAATCATTGGATACTACATTGTTACAGCAAATACAAGACCTTTTGGCTACAGCAACAGACCTAGCTTATAATATAGTAGATTATAAAGGCTGTCCTATTAATAAATTTTCCAATTTTTCTGCTTTTTGCACTACTATAAGAAGCTGTAAAGAGGGTATGGAAATATGTTCTGATATAAATGCTCGTTCCGGTTTTGAAGCGGCGTTGCGGGGAAAACCTTTTCTATTTCAATGTCCTGGAGGGTTGATTGATTTGGCAGTACCTATTATTATAAACGGAAACTTTTGGGGTGCAGTTTGTTTTGGGCAAGTTAGAACAGATAAAAAAGAGATACCTTTGTTAAAAAGTGATAAAAATACAGAAAAAGTATTTGAAAAATTTCCCATATTAAAAACCTATTACAAACAAACACAAACCATACCCTATGAAAGATTAAAGGCTATAGGAGATTTGGTATTTGTTCTGATCAATCAGCTGATAGAGAGATTTTCTTTGGAAGTTTTAGAAGAAAAGTTATCTTTGCAAGATATACTGTTGCGAAGACAAGCAGAAAAAATACAGTATTTAGAAAAAGAAATTGAAGTGGCGCATATCAAAGAATATCAAATGCAGATTGATATCGTATCCGTTTATCATGGTTTCAATTTGCTCTCAAAACTGGCTTTTTTAGAAGAAGCGGAAAATACACAGGAAATGACATACATATTGATAGAATATTATAAAAAAATTGCAGCAAGAAAAGCCATTACAACTATAAAAGAAGAAATAGAATTATTAAAGGATTATCAAAAAATTGTACAAAAACGTTTTGGGGATAGAATCAAATGGAAAATAGAGATAGATGAAATGATTGAAAAAATCAAATTCCCTGCCAATGTGGTTTCATTGTGTGTGCAATATTGTGTGTTATATGGTCTTTGTCCAAAAGCACAAGGAGGCACTGTCACTGTCAAAGGAGAATCCATGGTAGAAAAGTATCATATTTCTTTTTGCCATGATGGAATAGCGCTAAAACAAAAAACAATTTTTGATATTATAAAATGTGAAAAAGAAAGTGAAACGTTATTTGACGGATTTCTTTATAAAGCGATTAAAATTGTAAAATCGGTATATCAAAAAAATTGTAATATCAAATTAGAAAGTACGGAAGAAAAAACTGTTATAACATTTGAAATTATTTCTTTGTAGAAATAAATAAAAGAGGGGATAAAATATGCTGCGTATTTTGATTGCAGATGATGAATATTTAGAAAGTGAATCATTGCGTGTTATGATAGAAAAAAGTGATGTACCTACAGAAATTGTAGCCATTGCAAAAGATGGCGAGATGGCATTGCAGTTGTGCCAAAAATATAGCCCTAATGTAGTATTTTTAGATGCGGTGATGCCTGTATTAGATGGTCTTTCTGTAGGAGAAGAAATACGAAAAAAAGATAAAAAGAAAAAGATTGTGATTACAAGTGGTTATGATAAATTTGAATATGTGTTGCGAGCACTGCATATGAAGGCGGAAGATTTTTTGCTAAAGCCCATTAGACCGGAAGTGGTCACTCAAGTACTTCATCGTTTACAAACACAAGAAGATATTGCAGTCATAAAAGAGGGCATGATATTGTTACAACATTACATAGAAAAAAGACATTATAAAGCGTCTTATGCTATTATAGAAGATTTGATTGTATATTTGCAAAAAATACCAAACATAGATTGGAATGAGGCTTGTCGGCATATTTATGAAACTGTATTTTTGCCATTTGGAGTATCTTGTTTTTCTGAGAAAACAGTAATACAAAAAAAAGCCGAAGCGATCCTTTTTTTACAAGAATGTCTGGAAGCAGTCAATGTTTTTTCTACCTATGACAAATTGCCAAAAACAAATAATCTAAAAAAAGCCATTGACTATATTGCAAAGCATTATCAGGAAGAATTATTTTTAAAAGATGTGGCAAAGGAATTAAATTTTAGCGTCAGTTATTTGAGTAAGTTATTTAAAAAAGAATTAGGTATTAATTTCAACAAAATTGTAACCAAAAAAAGAATAGAAGAAGCAAAAAAACTTCTTTTAAAAACTGAATATTCTATTAATGAGATTGCATTTGAAGTGGGATACCAAGAACCTAACTATTTTTGCAGAATATTTAAACAAGAAGAAGGAATGACACCATTAAAATATAGACAAAAAAACAAATAAATATCATTTTAGTTAAAAAAAAGATAATTCTAAAAATTGGAATATGTTTTTTTTAAAACACACTTATGTAGAAAAAATATACAAGTGTGTTTTTTTATGGAAAAAAGTATAAAAAAATATTATCAAAAATAAAAAAAATGGGGTATAATAAATCTATAATTTATTAAATAAAATATTATTTTATAATAATTAAGTTTTATTTTGGTATTATATCAAAAATAAGGAAAGAGGGAGGAATTTTTATGAAAACAAACACACAAAAAGTAGGATTTTTAACTTTGTTTTCCATTGCTTCTGTATGGTTTGGTTCTCATGCAGGAGGCGGTTTTGCCACAGGAAATCAAGCAACACAATATTTTGTGCAGTATGGATGGTTTTCGGCAATTGCAGCAGTGATTTCTATGGCGATACTAGGCTTGGTGTTGAGAGAAATCGTAATTATGACAAACAATCATGGTTTTACAACTTATAAGCAAGTTTTTGAGGAATTATATTCACCCTATATTAAATTAGAATTGATATTTGAATTATTCTTTTTTATTGTGGCAATTAGTGCAACAGGTGCAGCCATTGCAGGCGCGGCTACATTGTTTACACAATATGGTGTGAATTATACGGCAGCTGTAATTGGAATTAGCATATTATTGTTTTTTTTGACAATATTTGGTTCAGGATTAGTGGCCAAAGCATCAACAATTATGTCCATTTGTATTCTTGTTTGTTGTGCAATTATATTTTTCTTGGGTATTAGAGCAAAAATGGAAAATATTGTATCATTGCCTCAAGTACAGCCGGCGACAGGAGGTATGGTTTCTCCAATGTTGAAAGTACTTTCTTATGCAGGATTTCAAGTGCTTTGCGCGCCGGCGTTGATTAGCTGTGCAGGACCGTTGAAAAATCACAAAAATGCAACAAAGTGTATTACAATTGGTTTTATTATGAATGCCTTTGCATTAGGCGCCTCTTGTTTGATGCTGAGCAGTTGGTATGGAGATTATACAGCGGCAGGAAAAACAGATTTGCCTACGTTATATATTTGTGAGCAATTAGGATATAAATTTTTGTCTTATTGTTATAGTATTTCTT
>DVLQ01000038.1 GCA_018715395.1 Candidatus Coprocola pullicola
TTTGTAAGCATACCCGCTTCAATAGGTTCGTCTTCAGACAATCCCATAGCGTCTACTAATTTCATGGTTCTTTCCGAGCCAAAAAGACGCATCAGCTCATCTTCCATAGAAATATAAAATTTTGATTCTCCCGGGTCTCCCTGTCTGCCTGCACGTCCACGCAGCTGATTGTCAATACGTCTTGACTCATGACGTTCTGTGCCAATGATTTTCAAGCCGCCGATTTCTGCCACGCCTTCTTCCAGCTTAATGTCCGTACCACGTCCCGCCATGTTTGTAGCAATGGTAACAGCGTCTAATTCACCGGCATGAGAAACAATTTCCGCTTCTTGCTCATGGTATTTTGCATTTAACACTTGATGTTTGATGCCTTCTTTTTTCAGCATTTTGCTTAATTGCTCTGATTTATCAATGGTAATGGTGCCAACCAATACCGGCTGATGTTTTTGATGGCAGGCAATGATATCTTTTACCACCGCTCTGAATTTTGCGGCCTCTGTACGATATACAACATCATGGTGGTCAATTCGAATCACAGGACGGTTTGTAGGAATTTCCACTACATCCATGCCATAGATATTTCTAAACTCATTTTCTTCTGTTTTTGCCGTACCTGTCATACCACATTTCTTTTTATATTTGTTAAAGAAATTTTGGAATGTAACAGTGGCCAATGTTTTACTTTCTTTTTTCACCTTTACATTTTCTTTGGCTTCAATGGCTTGATGCAAACCGTCAGAATATCTTCTGCCCGGCATAATACGACCTGTAAACTCGTCTACAATCATAATTTCATCATTTTGTATTACATAGTTTTGGTCGATATGCATATTGTAGTTTGCCTTTAAGGCATTGTTGATATGGTGCTGTATTTCCAGATTTTCTGCATCAGAAAGATTATCAATTTTAAAGAATTTTTCTGCTTTTTTTACACCTTCCTGTGTCAATGTGACGCTTTTGGCTTTTTCATCTAATATATAATCTCCCTCTTCTTGTATTTCTTCTTTTGTCAAGGGATTTAATGCTTCTTCTTCATTGAGTATTCTGCCTTTTTTCAATGTTTTTACAAATGTATCGGCAATTTTATACAATTCTGTAGATTTGGCGCCGGAACCGGAAATAATCAAAGGCGTTCTTGCCTCATCAATCAAAACAGAGTCTACCTCGTCGATAATAGCAAAATGCAAATCTCTTTGCACCATACTTTCTTCTCTTACCACCATATTGTCACGAAGGTAGTCAAATCCTAATTCATTATTGGTTGCATAGGTAATATCACACGCATAGGCAGCTCGTCTTTCGTCACTTTCCATGCTGTTTAAAATAACGCCTACTGTCATGCCCAATTTTTCAAAAACAGGCGTTACCCATTCAGAGTCACGTTTTGCCAAATAATCATTGACTGTCACCACATGAACGCCTTTTCCCTCCAATGCATTCAAATAAGAAGACAATGTTGCCACTAATGTCTTACCTTCTCCTGTTCTCATTTCCGCAATGCGCCCTTGATGCATCACAATGCCGCCCAAAAGCTGTACTCTAAAGTGACGCATACCCAATGCTCTACTGGCGGCTTCTCTTACAGCCGCATAAGCTTCCGGCAAAATCTGGTCAAGTGTTTCTCCTTTTTCCAGACGTTGTTTAAATTCTGTTGTTTTATACTTCAGTTCTTCATCAGAAAGCTTTTCAAATTCTGGTCCCAGAGCTTCAATTTTATCCACAATGGGGGTAATCCGTTTGATTTCCTTTTCACTGTAATTACCAAATATCTTTTCCAAAAGACCCATCTTTTGTTCACCTCATTATTTTATCATAAAATAGTTTCACATTCTTTATAGTTTATCAGAAAAGCCATGCCCTATGCAACAGAAAATTATGATTGTTCTGTTATTTTTATAAAAATATCATTTCTTTGCTTCTTTTTCAATTTTTTCAATGGTATCTTCTTTTGCTGTTTGTCTAAGCTGTTTTAATCTTTCATGCACCTGCGCTTCCTGCCAGCCATATGTCTGCTGCAAATCGTATTCTAAAGGCAGCCAGGAAGAAATAGGTGCTTCATTGTGCTGTATCACCGCTTCGAGCCTGTCCAATGCCTTATAAATTTTAGCTTCCATAGTTTGTCTTTTTTCCATTTCTTCAAAGAGCGCTTTCATATCTTCTCTTTGAGGAGAAGGCAATTTTTGCAGCAATGTTTCAATGGCTTTTTCTTCTACAGAAGAATCCTCTTTTGTTTTCAAAAAAGAAGGAATATCTCCTGTTATAGCTTCTCCTAAATCATGTATAATACACATTTTGATAATTTTTTCAAAATCAACGCCTTCTATTTCTTTTTCCAAAAGCAACGCCATCAAAGATAATCTCCAGCTATGTTCTGCAACGCTTTCTTCTCTGCCTGTGGAAGTCCAAGAATGTCTTGTATGACATTTCATTTTTTCTGCCAAGTCCAAAAAATCAATGAATTCTCTATCTGTCATAATCGTATTTCCCTTCTTTTTTTACGCAATACAAAGTTATTATAACACAAAAAGGAATACGGTAGTACCGTATTCCCAATATTGTAACAGCAATTTAATTGTTTTTTATTTTCCTTCAATAGAAATATATTTCTTTTGTTCCACTTGTTTTTTCTCTTTTTTGGGCACTGTCAAACGCAAAATACCATCTTCAAATCTTGCTTTGATTTCCTCTTGCTCTACTCCTTCTCCTATATAAAAGCTTCTGGAGCAGTGACCGGCATAGCGTTCTCTGCGGATATATCTTCCGTTTTCATCTTTTTGGTCTTTATTGAGTCCTTTTTGTGCACTGACTGTCAAATAACCATTTTCCAATTTTGCAGTAATTTCGTCTTTTTTAAATCCTGGCAGGTCAATATCCACTTCATAAACATCATCTTTTTCTCTTACATCTGTTTTCATAATATTTTTTTGATGTTTTCCATATAAAGGATTTTTTCCTCCAAAAAATTCTCTTTCCCAAGGTGTTGTCATAAAATCATCAAATAAATTTTCTCCAAAAATGCTAGGTAACATCATAAGTCATTCCTCCAATTTCAATCTATTTTATGTGTACTGTTTTCATTGATGGAACTACTTAAAATGGACTTTTTTGGTTCATTTCTTTTGTTCTGAATATATCATACACCCATTTGTTAGCACTGTCAATAGGTGAGTGCTAATTTTTTAAAAGTTTATTTTTTTAAAATTTCAGACTTATTTATACTATTTTCGTATAATATAAAAAATAATACTACAATTTTCCAAATATATATGTTGTAATTTTTAGTATAAAACGATTTTATTTTTATAAAACCGCTTTCTTTTTTGTTTGAAACAAAAAAATATTGTCTATGCTTTGCATAAAACAATATAACATAATAAGAAATATTAGAAAGAAGGTTATATTATGGTTTTAGAAGAAATGCTTATGGTAAAATTTTTAAAAAAATTTGATGCACATCCTTTTCTAATCAAATACAAAGACAATACTTATCAAGTGGGTAAAGGAGAACCTACTTTTGTCGTTCGTTTCAACAAAGAAATTGACATAAAAGAATTAACAAAAAGTACATCTCTTGCCTTAGGGGAAGCATACATGAGAGGAGATTTAGAAATCGAAGGAGATTTATACAATGCTTTAGACCACTTTTTAGGACAGATGGATAAATTCTCTACAGACCAATCCGCTCTAAAAAAATTAATCTTTCCTTCTCATTCTAAAAAAATGCAAAAAAAAGACGTTTCCTCACACTATGACATTGGCAACGATTTTTATCAGCTATGGCTGGATGAAACTATGAGCTACTCTTGTGGTTATTTTAAAAATGAAACAGATACTCTTTATGATGCTCAAGTCAACAAAGTACATTATATATTAGAAAAACTCTATCTTCAAAAAGACATGACACTTCTTGACATTGGCTGTGGTTGGGGATTTTTGTTGATAGAAGCCGCAAAAAAATATCATATCAAAGGTACAGGCATTACACTCAGTACAGAGCAATATAAAAAATGCCAGCAACGTATTGCCGAGGAAGGTTTGGAGGATTTACTTTCTGTAGAATTAATGGACTACAGGGACTTACCAAAATCAGGTAAAAAATTTGATAGAATCGTTAGCGTTGGTATGCTAGAACACGTAGGACGAGAAGAATATAATACCTTCCTTTCCAGTGTCAATGATGTATTAAACCCTCATGGTTTGTTTTTACTGCACTATATCAGTGGCAAAAAAGAACACGCCGGCGATCCTTGGATTAAAAAATATATCTTCCCCGGGGGCGTTATTCCCTCTCTTAGAGAAATTGTGCATTTGTCGGCAGAATATAATTTTGATGTATTGGATATAGAAAACCTTCGCCTGCATTACAACAAAACGCTTCTTTGCTGGAACAAAAACTTCAGAGAACATTTAGATACTGTTCGCACTATGTTTGATGAAGAATTTGTTAGAATGTGGGACTTGTATCTTTGCGGCTGTGCCGCTTCTTTCCACAATGGCGTTATTGATTTGCACCAAATACTATTTACAAAAGGAATCAACAATGATTTACCTATGACCAGATGGTATTAAATTATACCTAAAGACGTGGTTTGTACCAGTCCTATCATAGCATAAAAAAACAACCACCCGCTAGGCGAGTGGTTGTTCCTATATCGGCATAGTTCTCTGTTTCCGGCTTACGCATAAACACATAACCGAGTTTGCCAACTGCGTCTGTATTACCAGCTACCCTGAAAAGGTTTTTCCGACTTCAATATCAACTGTTCTCCTAGTTGATTTTTTCTTAATTGATTGGTTATATATTATCTTTTTTGTTGCTGTATCTATAGCCTTTACACCAAAATTTCTATATTTGTATTTTAATTCACAAAATTGTTCTTATAACATCTTTCTTTCAAATACCACATAAAACTTGATACACTAGGCAGTATCTCTATGGGCACATATACATAATCTGAACATACCTGACTTTGGGATATCCACTCCTTCCCACTCTGTTTCTCCTCTTTTTGTAATAAAACGCTTTTCTGCTATATTTTGGAGCAAATACTATGTGATATTTGTAATTTTATTTTGTATACAATAAACTATGTATATCTGTGCCCCTCCTTTTCACCATTTTTTTGCAGTTGGCAAACCACAATTCTATTATAATGGAAAAGAAGTTTCTACTTCTATTTCAATGCCAAAAGGCTTTTTTGAACTACACATCCAACATATGTTTTTTAAATCAGAACCACCAGCTTAACCAATGGTTTATTCTGCCTCCACAAGAGGCTATTACCGACAATGCTTATAAACACTTTGAAAATCCGCCAGACACTTTACTTCCTCAACTGCTGTCTTTGGCGGTTATTTTTATTTGCTTTTACTTTTTCACCCGTAAATGGGTTAATGTACTCACTAAAACGGATTTCCTCTGTCATACTGTCTTGTTTTCACTGATGATTCATGTATTTTTTTGTACTTTTTCCAACTATATCAACACAATCTCCTCTACGCCAAAATGTTTTATTTCCCTATTTGTATTTTAAATTTGCACGTCTATCAAAAATAATGAGAGAACTTTTCCCTTTCAAATATCCAACTATTTCTGACACATGTATTTGGACAATATATGATTCAGACAACATTCTGCCGCTGTCATTTGCTTTTCTTTCACATCATTGTCTAAGTCTTTTCCCTATTTCAGCTTTCATTTTTCTATATATTATCTGTCTTCTATACTTTAGCGGGAATATAATATGATATTTACATTCCCGACTTGTATTTGCTAAATGATTCACATAAAAACCTCCTATGCTTTCTTACGTCTTGGCGGACTGAAGATAGCATAGGAGGCTTTTGTTTGAAACTAAATCCCCCCTCAACATAGCCAAGGGGTTTTTATTGATTTACCAAGAAATCGCCGGCAATTAAATGACGCCGACTTTCACTTGATTCAAGCCCTGATGGCATAATTCTCTGTTACTCTTAAAAGGGTTTTCATACTCTTTTGTATTTTATTTGATATTATTTTTACTGTTTACTTATCTATTTTTGTGTCGTTGTTGTATTTAAACCAACTCTACTTACATAATAACTTGTCGCCCCAAAAATTGGCATGACTATTTCATATCATCATTGCTCTTTTTGCCTTCAAATAGCCAATTCAGATACACTCACTTTTGGTGGTATTTTCGGAAAATGGATATAAGGCATCATCATATGTTTCTCTATCCTTTCCACACCTTTTATAATCTTTTGGATATCCTCCCTTAATTTATATTATTTTTGTTCTGTATTTTGATGTGAAAATTATATGATATCTGCATATCCTTTGTATGTGACAATCTATTTGCCATAGCTCATCCTTCTTTTTTGTAAAATACTTAAATACTTTATTTTACATCAATGTCTATACTTTTGTTTAAGCTTTTATCTTATCTGCAAAGCAGACGGTTGTTTCAGTCTGCTATACAAACTTCTACACTAAAACAATACTACAAAAAGGGGCAAAAAAACCCCTTTTATTTTTTTACAATTTTTTCAATTCCCTTTATGATTTGCAAAAAACCCTTTTTTTGTTCCAAAGAACAATTTTCATAAAATGTTATCATTTCTTGAGGAAAAACTTCTTTTTCTCTTTCTCCTTTTAAAATATAATCAATACTGATGCCTAATACATTACTGATTTTTATAATATTTTCTATAGAAAGTCCTGTAATCCCTCTTTCCACCTCACTATAATGTTTTATGGAAATATTCAGTTGGTCAGAGAGCTGTTCCTGTGTCATACTTATTTCTTTTCTTCTTTTTTTTAGTCTGATTCCCATCTCTTTTTTATAATCTGCCATAACTGCACCACCTTTTTACTTTTGTGCTAAAGTATAGCCCAACCTCAAAAGTAAAATAACAAGGTAACTAGTTATAAAAAATACAACCTATTTCGTTGTATTTATTTTCACTGTAGAGTATAATAGCAATAAAACCATATTATAAAATATTACAATTTTCTACATAAAAAGGAGGCTCTTTTATGAAACAAGCTAACCGGTATTTTTTTGCAGCTATCATAGTACTTCTATTTGAATTTTTTATATTTCCTTTTTTAAAACATATTTTTTTGCATTTTACATTTCTCTTCTGCCTTCCAATGCCCTTGACAATGTGATTTCATCAACATACTCCAAATCGCCCCCTACAGGCACACCGTTTGCAATTCTTGTTACTTTTATCTGCAAAGGCTTTAGCAAACGGCTGATATACATTGCCGTAGCTTCTCCCTCTACATTTGGGTTTGTTGCAAGAATCACTTCTTCTATCATATCATCATTTTGCAGTCTGTTTAACAATTCTTTTATTTTAATCTCTTGAGGACCTATGCCAGTCATAGGAGAGATGGCTCCATGCAGTACATGATACATACCATGATATTGCTTTGTTCTTTCATAAGCAGCCATATCTCTGGGGTCTTCTACTACCATAATGGTTTTATGGTCGCGTTTGAGATTACTGCAAATAGGACAGGGGTCTTCATCTGTCAAGTTGCAGCAAATAGAACAATATCTCACATTTTCTCTTGCTTCTTTGATAGAAGAGGATAATGCCAATGCCCTTTCTTTTGGCATATTGATAATAAAAAATGCCAATCTTTGTGCAGATTTTCCTCCAATGCCTGGTAATGCCGAAAGTTCTTCTATCAATTTTGTAATTGGATTTCCATAATAATTCATGCGACTTCCTCTTTTTCTATAATAATCAGTTTTATTTATGATAAGGCTCTTTTTTGATAATACGCATTGCTCTGTAAATTTGCTCCAATAATATGACGCGCATCATTTGATGAGGAAATGTCATAAGAGAGAAACTAACTGCTCTATTGGCTCTGTCCATGACCTCTTTGGAAAGTCCCAAAGAGCCTCCAATTAAAAATACCATATGACTTATGCCTTGTATGGTATCCTTTTGTATTTGCTCAGCCAATTCCTCTGAGGAGAGCATTTTTGCCTTTATAGCAAGTGCTGTCACAAAAGAATCCTCTTTTATGGCTTTTAATATCCTTTCTCCCTCTTTTTGGCAAACTCTTTCTTCCTCCGCTTTGCTCATGGTTTCCGGGGCTTTTTCATCTGCCACTTCTATTATATCCAGTTTGCAATATTTTCCTAGTCTTTTACTGTATTCTGCCACAGCATCTTTCCAATATTTTTCTTTCAACTTTCCTACACATATTATCGTAATACGCATACAAACTCCTCATAGTTCCACCACTCTGCTGCGGCTATATCGGGAAGCCATATCCAAATGCAAATAACTTCCCACTTTAATTTTATCTTTTTTCAATATCTTTTCCACAGTTTCATAAGCCAAATGGGGGTGATTATTTTCATCGCTCAAATGTCCCAAAAAAACATATTTTAACTTTTCCGACATAATCTCGCACAGCAGTTTTCCTGCGGTACGGTTTGAAATATGCCCCTGCTCTCCTAATATTCTTTGCTTTAAAGCCAAAGGATAACAGCCGGACTTAACCAATTCCTCGTCATGATTTGCCTCCAAAAGAAGTATCTCGCTATCTACAAGCTGTTTTCGAATTTCTTCTGTAATATGCCCTAAATCTGTAGCAAGAGTTATTTTGTGATTTTCTGTTGCAATGCTGTATCCTACCGGTTCTTTTGCATCATGAGGGATAGAAAAAGGCTGCAAACAAATATCATTTATCACACATTGTTCTTCTGTATAAACAAAATGCTTATTTTTAGGCGCGATTTTACCAATCTGGTTTTCCATAGCTTCCCATGTGCCCTGTGTAGCATAAATGGGAATATCAAATTTTCTGGATAATACTCCTGCTCCTTTTATATGGTCAATATGTTCATGGGTGATAAAAAGTGCGTCAATATCATTTCCCATCACCTGCAAAGAGGATAGACTTTCTGTAATACGTTTCCCGCTTAATCCTGCATCAATCAATATTTTTGTATATTCTGTACCAACAAATGTACTGTTTCCACTGCTGCCGCTGGCAATAGTACAAAATTTTACCGACATAAAGTCACCCTCTCTTTTTATCTGCACCAACAATATTACAACAAATATTTCTTTTACCATTTTTTCTAATCTGATATCACTTC
The DNA here is from genome assembly GCA_018715395.1 of Candidatus Coprocola pullicola. GTDB lineage: Bacteria > Bacillota > Clostridia > Lachnospirales > Anaerotignaceae > Coprocola > Coprocola pullicola. The sequence goes on from DVLQ01000038.1 coordinate 9,114, forward strand.
TTGTGTACTATCATAGTTTCTTTACAGCACTTATTCTGCCCTTTATCCCAAAAGCCTTCTGCTGCGCCCCATACCTCTTCTTCTTTGGATGCAAAACCGTAATATTTCACATTTTGCTGTCTATTGCAATGTTTTGTGACTGTTTAAAAAAGTAATTTCTAGAATAATCGGTTGTTGTTGTAACTTTTTATGCAATTTTCTTTTAAAATAATAAATTTATCCTCTCTTAATCACATCATTTTTTTTGCAACATACTAAAGACCTAAAAAATAATTTTTGGTGATTAATATATCTTTACTCTTTTGATGTCCGCACCCAATGCAGAAAACTTTTGTTCTACATTTTCATATCCTCTGTCAATATATTTTGTATTTTCAATACAGGTTTCACCTTTTGCCGCCAATGCGGCTAATATCATTGCTGCCCCTGCTCTTAAATCTGTTGCAGAAACCTGAGAACCTGTTAAAAAGGGAACTCCTTCTATCACAGCCACTCTCCCATCTACTGTAATATTTGCTCCCATACGACGCAACTCATCAATGTATTGAAAACGATTTTCCCAAACATTTTCTGTAATAATATTTGTACCTTGACAAACGCTTAAAAGAGCCGCCATTTGCGGCTGCAAATCTGTAGGAAATCCGGGATAGCTCATTGTCTTAATATTGACATTTCTTAAAGGCTTATCTGCCACCACACGAATAGAGTCGTCAAATTCCTCTACTTTTACATTCATCTCCATCAATTTGGCAGAAAGAGAATCCATATGTTTTGGTATAATATTTTTAACAAGTATATCTCCTCCTGTAATAGCAGAAGCAATCATATATGTCCCTGCTTCAATCTGATCCGGTATAATAGTATACTGGGCGCCATGAAGCTTTTCTACTCCTGTAATGCGAATAACGTCTGTTCCAGCGCCTTTAATATTTGCTCCCATAAAGTTTAAAAAGTTTGCCGTATCTACAATATGCGGCTCTTTTGCCGCATTTTCAATAATGGTTTTTCCTTCTGCCATAGTTGCAGCCAGCATGATATTAATGGTTGCGCCCACACTTACTTGATCCATATAAATAGAAGTACCTATCAACCTATCAGCATACGCCTTTACAATGCCGTTTTCTACAATAACTTCCGCGCCCAATGCCCGAAAGCCTTTTAAATGTAAATCAATGGGTCTTGTACCAAAATTACACCCTCCCGGCATAGCAACCTCCGCTTTTTTAAAGCGTGCCAAAAGCGCGCCCAAAAGATAATAGGACGCACGAATTTTTTGCACTTCTTCATAAGTTGCACGAATATTATTAATATTTCTCCCATCTACTTGTAATGTATGTTGATTCAAAAAAGAACTTTTTGCACCAATTTTATTGATGGTGTTGCAAAGACTACTTACATCTTCAATACAGGGCAGATTTTCAATCACGCTGACGTCATCTGCCATAATAGCCGCCGGAATAATGGCAACTGCCGCATTTTTTGCACCACTGATGAAAACTTCGCCCTCTAATCTTTTTTGCCCTGTTACAATTAATTTATCCATAAAAGTTTCCAGTCCTCCCAAAGAAACGCTCATTCTTTCTATTTTCAAAAAAAATTGCTCTTTCTATTGCTACTACTACATCAAATCTCATCAGTCTATTAAAAAATCATAGAAAGAGTTACTACCATAAGTACAACGATGTATTATAACATAAACCATGCTATATTTGTACTTTTTCTGCAAAAATTCTTCTGTTTGTTATAGCAATTATACCACTAAAAATTAAAATCTCAAATGTTTTTTTTATTCAAAAAAAACCTTATAGCATTTTTCTAAATAATAAAAATAATATCCTATCATTTGTTCTTTTTTTTATATAAAAAAATGACAATGTCACAAAACATCGTCATTTTGTACTTTTATAGGTTTTATCATTTCATTTGTATAGGCATTAATTCTATAAGGCTGTTGTTTTCCTAATACATAAATATAATAACAAGGCACCAATTTTGCCACATTATCTGCTGTCAGTTCTTCCATTTCCTGAAAATCATAACCCAATTCCATTTTCTGTACGGTGATGGTTTCATAATTACCTGTTTGCTCTCTTTCTTTTTCTATTTCCATCAAAAAAGTGAGCAATGCCTCATCTGAAAAACAAATGTCTTTTTTTTCTCCCGTAAAACCCTCTACTTCAAAATAAGTCAATTCTACAGAGGATATGCCGCTTTGCCCGGTATGCACTTTATAATAATTAGAAAAAATCCACATCCCCTTATATTTTTGAAAAAAAATGAATTCATATCCATCTTCTGTTTGTCTGATGTTGCCAATTTCAAATTTTTCTGTGCTTTTTTGCAAAGCATTTACAAATGTAACAGCTTCTTTTTTTGCTTCTTCTAATGTTGTTTTTTTAGATTGTCTTGTACCATTGGTAAAGACAATGGTTCCTTTATTTTCTTGCATTGTCAGTATTTTATCTTGGCTTTTTATAATGGTTTTATCAAATTCCACTGTTACAGTGGTGTCTTCTCCGGCAAAGAACTGTTGCTTGATATCATCTCTACTATAGCTTGGCGCTCTTAAAGCTATTTTTCGCATAGGCGGAAATTTTGTCAAAAGGTCTGTATATAATATAATGTGATTTTGAGAAAGAACTTCATAAATCGCCTTTTCTTGGCTAGAGGTCAAAATATTTTGCTGATATTGCTGATAATTAAAAAATCCCAATACTGCATTGAGTAGTATCAACAATACCAAAAGCAAATTTTTTACAGCTTTCCATTCCAAAGTTCCTCCTCCTTTCTTTTTTACCACTTTTGTCTATTTAATATAAAATATCCATTTTTCTAAGCGTTGGCTTTACTGTCAAAAATCATGCCTATAACCTTTGCTTAATATGATATCAATCAAATAGAGTGTTTTTATCAGTTCTTTCTACAACATAAAAAGAGGCAAGCCTCTACGAAGGGCTAGTATTTTTGATTATACTGCGCCATGTTATAATCTATTTTTGTAAAGCAATCTTCAAAAAAAGCAGTCTAAGAAAGCTTTTTATCATTTCTTTATCATAATGCTTAGAAAATATTAGTTGAACACATTGTTTTGCATTATGTTGTTGCACCAATATAGAGCTCTTGATACAATTGTGTAATCCATTTCATACTCACAACGGCATTTGGCTCTACAAAATAACTTAAATACATATCTTCTACTTCTTTTACATCGCTTTGCTGATGATTGGTTTGGTATTGTACAATAGCTTGGTCCAATGCTGTCAAAAATTCTACTGTTACGTTTTTATCCTTCATATCCATTGGCTGAAAGTTATAAGTATATCTTCTATACTTTCTTACAGAATTTCCACGAATAGAAAATTCTATTGCATGGGATAGTTCAAATTCCTTTTGAACGGTTTCTGAAAGCAATATAGGATAATTATCCACTACATAATCAAAATAGTAAATGATATCGTTTCTGTTTATTTCTATGCCGGATAAATAAACTTCTGTACTCAAAGAAGTATCGTTTTTCATAAAATTTTTGCAGATTTGATATCCTGTTGCAATATCTGTACTCACTTCTGTATCATAAGTGCCATAGCTATAGTATTCTAATATTCCTTTGGGATAATATTTTACCACCACCGTTTCGTCACTAAATACAAACGTGCCTGTTTCGTCCACACGGTTCCAATCTGCTTCCAGATTTTTAAAAAAACTGTCTACAGAATTTTCTAACAAATAGCGATTGATATTGCCTTCTTTCATAAAGGGGTTAATTTGCATCACGCTTCGATATGGTAACTGCTCCTTTTTCCATTGAGGCACAAAAACACTATCCTCAAAAAGATTAAATCCGCTTTGTTTTGTAGAAACATAATTCAAATTTTTTTCTGTCGTTTCCAACAACGCATATAACTCCGCACTAAACCGTGACTTTTCTAGGGTTGCAGACCAGCTTTGCTTTACTTGTGTATCAATAAAATAAATTGTGGTTCTTCCACTGTTTGTTTTACTTGGCACCATAGCAATGCAGTCAAATTCCTCTAATTCCGGCGCCAAAATTTTTTCATGATATTGCCCCAAATATTCTTGTACCGGCACCAAAAAATCATAGTCTAGCAGTAAGCATCTTTCTTCTAATATGTTTTGCCAAGGTATTTCTTGTTTTAATACACCTGCGCTGCCTTGTGTCAAAACCTCCAAAAGCAGATCATTGCCCTGGATCAACACGTTTTTTTGTTCAATATCACTTGCATATTCTACTGTATATTTTTTATTTCCGCTGCCTATTACAAACTTACCGGGCAAAAGCAGTTCTCCTTCTTCTGCAACAACCTCTTTTTGACCGCCCAGTCCAAAAACCGTATAAAAAAAGTTATGGCTTGCAGTATCCTCAAGCCATAACAATCCCGTTTGATAAACAGCAGTTATAACCAAAATAATAATAACAAAATTTTTCATTTTGTGGATATTCATTGATTTTCACCGCTTCTGTATTTCATTTTTACCCAGTTATATTGTTAATGATAGGTTTCTTGTGCCGCCGGGAATGGAAACTGTATTTTCCAATTCATTTTTAATGGTAATATTCCGCCGTTTGATAATGGTTTCCTCGCTGACTGTTTCATATCCTTCTTTTGATGCTGTAATTTCTACAACATTTTCTCCAAGGCTCAATTCTACAGTCTGGCTAAAAATGCCAGATACGCCAACCTCTAATACAAAGTTTGCATTTTCTGTCAAATCTCCATTGGCGTCTTTTGAACTAACGCTAATTTCAATAGCAGTTCCTTGGTTTGCCACACCTGCAATGGTTTTAGAGTCATCAAAGGTGGACTGTGTCTGTTTAGACATATCAATACCACTTGTTACGGAAAAGCCAAGTTCCTGCTTCGCCGCTTCAGCATCAAGAGGCCTTGCGTAAACAAAAACCGGTGCAAAGCAAAAAAGCATTACAACAATAAACGCTATAGAAAATTTTTTCATTTTCAACTCGGCCTCCTAACTAAATATTTTTGTACTCTACACGCATTTATTATAACCCACTAATGTTACAATTATGTTACAATGCCCTTACGTTTGAATTACATTAATTTGGCACAACTGAAAAACATTGGTGTCCTTTACATCAGTTCTCCCTCCCAAGGCTGCTGCTGCGCTTTGGGAAACCACATTGTCATGGTAGTGCCTTTTCCATATTCGCTTTCCGCTGTCAATCGTCCTCCATGACTTTCCATAATTTCTTTTGCAATAGCAAGCCCCAATCCGGTGCCGCCCATTGCTCTGCTTCTTGCTTTATCCACTCTGTAAAAACGCTCAAATATTCTTGGCAAATCTTCTCTTTGTATGCCCATACCAGTATCTTTTACCATAATTTTATAGTAATAAGCATCCTCTCCTGTATAAATGCGTATTTCCGCTTCTGCCAGGCTGTATTTGATTGCGTTTGTTACAATATTGTTGATTACTTGACTGATTCTGTCCCTGTCGCCATATAGTATGACGTCACGTTTTGCCGGCACATAATATAGATTTTGGTGCTTTGCTTCTGCATGAATTTTATTTTGACGAACCGTTTCTTCCAAAAAAGCATTTAATGGAATTTCTGTAATATCCAACTGTACCTGTTTGCTGTCAAAACGGGAAAGCTGTAGTAAATCTCTGACCAAAAACGCCATTCTGTCGGCTTCACTGTTTACAATGCCAAGAAATTCTTCTGCAATTTCTTTATCCTCCAAAGCTCCCTCCAAAAGCGTTTCTGTATAACTTTTAATGGTTGTCAAAGGCGTTCTTAATTCATGAGATACATTTGCAACAAATTCTTTTCTCATATCATCCAGTTTTTTCTGTTCTGTAATATCTTGCAATACTACCACAACTCCGGCAATTTTTTCTGTTTCGCTGGAATAAGGGGAAAAGCTGGCATTGATAAATTTATTTCCCACCGGAAAATGAACTTTTTGAGAAATCTCAGGTCCCATGTCCAAATAAACGCCTGAATTGATATCAAATTTTTTGATAAACTGAGAAAAGTTTAAATGCAGTTGGTCTACCTCCAACATTTCCATACTGGCGCTATTTACATGAATGAGTTCTCCTTCTTTGTCAAAAGAAAGCACACCGTCTGTCATATTATGTAATATAATTTCCAGTTTGTTTTTTTCTTCTGACATATCAGCAATATTTTTTTCCAATTTTGATGCCATATTGTTAAAACTAGCCGTAAGCTGCCCAATTTCATCATCACTTCGGACTTTTATTTTTTGATTAAGACTGCCTTCCGCCAAGTTTTTTGCTCCTCTTGTCAGTTCCAATATAGGACCTGTCAACGTTTGAGAAAATACAAATCCCATAATTGCCGCTAACATCAGCGCCAACATTACTGCAATAATAATGGTTTGGGTTGTTTGGCGAAGGCTATTTTGCATATCTGTGGCGTCTAACCTTGTAAATATAATATATTTGACTGCATCATTTTCATCTTTGATTGGCGTTGCATAGCTCATCCATTCTTTTGCCAGCCAAAAGGAATCTGTATTTTTTTTTCCCGTGGAAAAAGAAGAAACACCGGACATTGCCGCTACAATGACAGAGCTTTTATAATCTTCATAGGGCGGTTGCAAATCGGTTGTAGAAGCAATGGTTTTTCCTTTTGCATCTAATATATTTCCTTGTATACCTATGGAATTGGAAACTGTTTTTAATAATTCTGACTGAAAATAGATTTCATCTCCTCCTGCAATGACTTGGTCATTGATTTTTTCGGCATATGTTTCCAATTCTTGTTTGGATTTGCTGATTTCAATATTTCTTAAACTTAACAAAATATAGGTGCCGCTTACAATCATAACCAATAATACTAATCCCAAATACATTGCAATCAGCTTCCACTTTAAACTTCTCATTCTGTTCATCCTGTTCCTTAACAATCAAAATAATATCCCACGCCTCTTTTTGTCAGTATGGTAGTGGGTTTTCCCGGGTCGTCTTCTATTTTTTCTCTCAGACGTCGTACTGTTACATCCACTGTACGAACATCTCCGTAATATTCATATCCCCAAACTTTTTCCAGCAATGCTTCTCTGGAAAAGACTTGTCCTTTTTGCTGTGCCAAAAATTTCAGCAGTTCAAATTCTCTGTAAGTTAAGTCAATGACTTTTCCATCTTTTTGCACTTCATATCTGTCTAAATTGATAACAATTCTGCCATATTGCTGTTGATTTGCTGTAATAGCTGTCTGTTGCTCCAGTGCTTCTGTACGACGTAAATTCGCTTTTACTCTTGCTACAAGCTCTCGTATACCAAAGGGCTTTGTCACATAGTCGTCAGCCCCCAGTTCCAAGCCCAGCACTTTATCTACTTCTTCTGCTCTTGCTGTCAGCATAATAATAGGCGTTTGCAGTCTTTCTCTAATTTTTTTGCAAGTTTCATATCCATCCATTTTAGGCATCATAATGTCTAATAATATCAAATCCGGTTTTTCTTCCAGTGTTTTTTTCAGCCCTTGTTCTCCATCTGCTGCTTTTATGACTTGAAAACCTTCTTTTTTTAAATTAAATGCAATAATGTCTACAATATTTTTTTCATCGTCTACAATCAATACTTTCTTTTGCAAAATAGCACCTCCTACATTGCCAAAATACTCTCAAAAAAGAGAAAAAAGTATTTTTTATTTCTTATGGTTTTATTATACTAAAAATAAACAGTATTGTAAAATAAAAACAGTATTTATATCTCTTTTTCCCCTTTTTGCTGCAAAGCCTTTTGTAATGTTTCTTCTCCATAGCATTCCACAAATTTTGCGACCCATTCATAGCTTTTCCAATAAGAAAGGGAAACATCTATTTGGTCAAACTCTTTTTCCAGTTTCGCTTTTGTAATTTGTTTTTGTTTTTCTTCTTCTGCTATGTACCATAAAAAGCCGGTATATTTCTTTTCATAATACAACGCAATGCCTTCTGTCAAAAAACGGGGACAATTTCCTTTTGTTTTTTCCTCCACTGCAAAATGAATCATTTCATGAACCACAGGACCTTTTTCCAAAAAATAGTCTGTTTTTTGCCCTCCTTGTTTTTGCACATCCCACAAATTAGGAGAAACAATGCCTATGACTCCTTTATAATAAACGCCCATAGGAATTTCCCCTTCATAAAAAAAAGACGACATAAACATTTGCTTTGTTTCAAAAAGCATAAAATCTATTTTTTCTGTTCTTTTCCAATCAAAATCTTTCGCTATCATAGAATAGTATGTATCCGCCTGCCTTTGTATCATTTGAGCAATTTCTTTTTCTGTTTGATAATATACTCTGCTGTAGTTTCCTTCTATTTGATACCACTGATTTTGAGCCTCTTTTGGCAATACTTTTTGCAGTATATTTTTTTGTTCTGTCCAATCGCTTTTTTGCAAAACAGTCTGTCCCAATGTAAAAAAAAGCAAAAACAAAAAACACCATTTTATTGTCTTTTGCATAGCAATCACCTGCCTTTTGACTATTTTATGGTTGTTTTTGTTACAAAATACCTATTACAATACATCTTTCTTTTTTGTTATGACTGTGATAAAATAGCAAAATCGGAAGGAGGCATAGCTTTATGTCTTATACAGCCCTTTATAGAAAATTTCGCCCGGATACCTTTTCCGGGGTTATTGGTCAAGAACATATTGTAAAAACCATCAAAAATCAAATTCTATCAGACCGTGTTTCCCATGCATATCTTTTCTGCGGCACAAGAGGAACAGGCAAAACTTCCACAGCAAAAATATTTGCCAGAGCAATCAACTGCCTTGCTCCAAAAGAAGGCAATCCTTGTAATGAATGTACGCTTTGTCGCGCCGCATTAGAAAACAGAAGTATGAATGTCATTGAAATCGACGCTGCTTCCAACAATGGTGTGGACAACATTAGAGAAATCAGAGAAGAAGTAAAATATCCTCCCACACAAGGCAAGTACAAAGTATACATTATTGATGAAGTGCATATGCTTTCTTCAGGCGCTTTCAATGCTCTGTTAAAAACATTGGAAGAGCCTCCTGAGCACGTCATATTTATATTGGCTACCACAGACCCTCAAAAAGTACCTGCAACCATACTTTCTCGCTGTCAACGCTTTGACTTTCATCGTATTACCACAGAACAAATTGCACAAACACTTTCTGAATATATGAAAATCGAAGATATTCCAGTGCAAAAAGAGGCTTTGCACTATATTGCCCGCTTAGGCGATGGTTCTATGAGAGACTCTTTAAGCATATTAGACCAATGTACAGCATTTTATAGCGATGAACTTTTGACATTGGAAAAAGTGTTGGATGTGG
>DVLQ01000004.1 GCA_018715395.1 Candidatus Coprocola pullicola
GTAAAAATAATGTAAAAAAGATTTTTCACTATATTTTATCAAAAAAACTCTTTAAATAGCCTTTCATAAAATCCCAATATAAAACACACTATCAAAAGAGATTGCCCAAAAGATAAGATACTGTTTTTTTGGAAGCGGTATACTCCAATTCATCAAAAAGGTATTGATTCAAACAAATACATATCTTTTTGTATGTGTTATTTATTTGTGGATTGCTATACTCTAACAGACAACATATATGCATAAATCATGGCACAACTGCAAATTTTATGTGCATTTTTGATGAGAGGAAACCACTTTTTGGTATTTGTATTTTGTAAAAAATAAATACTATTTAAAAATATTTATTTCAATATTGACATATTATACTATTTGCAATATAATTCTTAATAGAATTAAATTCTATTTTGGAGTATGATTGAAATGATAAAACGAAATACAATTCAAAGAGCTTTGGTTTTGGAAGCTGTAAATAAATTGAAATGTCATGCCACTGCAGATGAAATCTACAATTTGGTCGTTAGTGAATATCCCAACATCAGCAAGGTGACTGTTTACCGAAATTTAAATCAGCTTGCCGACAGCGGAGAAATTCGAAAACTGGAAGTTCCAGGCGGCGCTGACCGATTTGACCATCGACCTCACAATCATTACCATGCAAGATGTTTAGAATGTGGTGACGTTTTTGATGTGGATATGGACTATATTTCTGATTTAGAAAAAAAAATCAGGGATACACATGGTTTTGTTTTTCAGGGGCATGACCTTATGTTTAAAGGGATTTGTTCTGAATGTAGAAAAAAGACTCTATCTAAACACACTGATTCAATTAAGTAGTATCAGCCATAAATATACTGTGCACATGCGGGTGCATAATCCCGTAAATATAAATTTTAGGAGGATATCAATATGAGAAGTATCACAAAGTTAGATCTGCAATACGCACACAGATTCTATGGTTTTAAAGGAGAAGCCCAATATCTGCACGGACATACAGGCGTTCTGACCATTGAGGTGGAGGATTCAGTAGAACCGGGCGTGAATATGGTGTTCCCTTGTAATGAAATTCAAAAAACCGCATGGGAAGTCTTGAAAAATTTTGATCATGCACTGGTTTTGAGAGAAGACGATCCGCTGTTGCCTGCTATTTTAGATGTGTACGAAAAACAAGGTATCCGCAACGGCGCACCCCAAAATCAGATGAAAGGTTTTGCCTTTAAAACAGATTTGGCTACCGCATATCCAGATTGTCGTTTGGTGGTTACAAAAGAAACTATGACTGTTGAAGGTATGATAAAAATTGTTTACGACCTGCTAAAAGACAAACTCAACATTGTCAAACTCACATTTACCAGTGGTGTAAATGCTGCTTCAGCAGAATTCCAGACAAAAAATCAAATTGACCGCTGTCCTTTGTGTGGAATTGCTTTGGATGAAAACGGCGTATGTCCAAAATGCGGCTACAAAAAGCCTCAAAAATAAATTCTGAAATAGACAAAAAGAAAATATTGTAAGATAAGTAATCAGTTATACATACAAAGTATACTTTAGACAGTCCTTATGGTAAAACCGTAATATCAAATAGTCTGTCAAAACGGACTGCACAAAAAATAAGCATACTACTTTTTTAAAAGTAGTATGCTTTTTTGCAGAAAACAAAATCCAAATATTTAAAAAGCAAAGATATTCTTTAGACAATTAAGACATTTTTCATACTTATTTTTTACAACTTTCAGACTTCAAAACGAAGTACTTTTTACAAACTCTCCTAAATCACATGTCTAACTATTTTGCATAGTGAAAAATCAATCTTCAAAAAATCTATAAAGCATAAAGTATTTCAAAACGAAATAGCTAAAATCATATATTATCATTTATTTTTTTTAAAATCAGTTTTATTTTCCGCTTTTAAAAAGAGAGTAGCCCTTGGACTACTCTCAATGCTTTTATCTATTGCTATCAAATTACAATACCCTTTTCATCAGCTTTGTCTATATTTCTTCAAAATAGGTGTAATTGAAAACGTCGTATTGCTTTGTCCAAAATAGCATAACCGTTTGAAATAGACCGCTGCTTTTTCGATTACTTCAAAATCCAAAAGTTTCTGTTTCCATTCATACTTTTTTAGGATTCCACAATAGAAAGACAAAAAAAGAACACTTTTTTTGCGCCATTTTTATATAACACTTTAGCGCATTCGTCCATTGTAATACCTGTTGTAAAAATATCATCTATGAGCAATATTGTTTTTTGTCTTATTTCCTCCTGATTTTCCAGTGCAAAGGCGTCCTTTACATTTGCTTTTCTTTCTTTAGCAGAAAGCCGGCTTTGGGGAACGGTTTGTCGAATTCTTTTTAAATTTTTTATGCTGCATTTTTTTTGTATTCTTTTTGACAATTCCTCAGCTAATAATTCCGATTGATTAAAGCCTCTTTTTTTCTGTTTTTTCTCATACATGGGCACAGGTACCAACAAATCCGACTGTTGTGCTATTTCAGTATAATAAGTCAGCAAATAATCTCCCATCAGCTCTCCAAAGGGCTTTGCATCTCTTTTAAATCCCTTTAATTTAAAATGCGCAATCCCTTCTTTTACCATATCATAGGAAAATGCGGCAATTCCCCTTTCAAATACAAAATCAGTATTTTGGCATCTGTCACAATATTTTTGGCTTATATACATGGGACAACCGCATTTTTGACAGACAGGACCGTCATTATACCGAAATGTATTTTCACAATCCATACACAGCATAGTTTCTTTTCCTATTTTTAACAACTTTTGACAAAATATACAATGAGGAGGATAAATCCATTGCAGCAACATTTCCCATAAATTCATATTCGATATCTCCTTTTATACAATGCCCTGCATAAAATCATGCAAGCTTTTTAAACGATATGCCAAACTGGAATATCGGTCAATTTCTCTTTTGTTTGCCACCATGGCGGAAATTTTTTCTTCCAGTCCCACAAGCACCACTAGCTGTTTTGCTCTCGTCACTGCTGTATAGAGCAAATTTCTTGTCATCAACATAGGAGGACCGTTGTGTATGGGAATGATGACAACAGGATATTCGCTTCCTTGGGACTTGTGTATGGTAATGGCATAGGCAAGCTCCAGTTCTTCTAACTGTGTAAAATCATATGTCACACATTTTTCATCATCAAATGTTACATCTAATGTTTCATTGACATCGTCAATGTTTGTTATGGTGCCTTCATCTCCGTTAAATATGCCCACTCCTTCTTCTTTTACCTTTCCCAATGCAGTGTATATTTTCCACACAATATTGTAATTATTTTTAATCTGCATCACTTTATCTCCCTCTCGGAATGTTATATTACGAAAGGCTTTTTCATTTTTTCCTTCTTCAGGAGGATTGAGTGCTTGCTGCAAAACCATATTCAAATTCTGAACGCCTATAGGGCTTTTTCTCATAGGAGTCAACACCTGTATGTCTTTTACACTATGGCAATTCATAAATTTAGGCAGCCTTTTTGTTGCCAATTCTACAATGGCACGGACTACATCTTCGCTGTAAGCCCTTTTTACAAAAAAGAAATCTTTTTCTTTTTCGTTTAACACCAATGTTTTTCCTTGGTTGATTCTATGGGCATTCATAATGATGGCGCTTTCTTGTGCCTGTCTAAAAATCTGCTCCAAACGAACCACAGGCAGCTTTTCACTCAAAATCAAATCTTTCAGCACATTACCGGCTCCCACAGAAGGCAGCTGGTCAACATCTCCCACTAGTATCAGTCTGGTACCTGGTGAAATGGCCTTTAACAGACTGTGCATCAGCGAAATATCTATCATAGAAGATTCGTCTATGATGATAATATCTGCATCAATGGGATTTTCTTCATTTTTATCAAATGTCTGTCTGCGGCTGTCTTCATTTACAAAGTTAATTCCCAACATTCTGTGAATGGTCTGCGCTTCCATGCCTGTGGCTTCTGTCATACGCTTTGCGGCTCTTCCTGTTGGCGCCGCCAGTAATATATCGTTTTCCTCCTCCTGTAATATTTTTAATATGGTATTGATTGTAGTGGTTTTTCCTGTTCCCGGTCCTCCTGTAATAATCAACACACCATATGTCATGGCGTCTATCACTGCTTTTTTTTGCTGCTGCGCAAGCAAAATACCTGTTTGTTGCTCTACTTTTTCAATGGCTTTTTCTATATCCGTACCGTTTTGATATTCAAAATCCTCTGCCAGTTCCAGCATTTTTTTTGCCACTGCAATCTCTGCATAATAAAAAGGCGTCAAATAGACATAATCTATCCCCTCTCTTTTTTCCTGCCAAACTTGATTATTGATTTGCAATTCTTTGATATAGTTTTCTATATCAAAATCATACAGTTGCAATAACTCCTGTGTTTGCTGCAAAAGCATTTGTTTTGGCAAAAAAACATTTCCATTATTCACAGCCTTATTCAGCACAAATTTAATGGCCGAACAGATGCGGTCAGAGCTATTAAATGGAATTCCGGCGGCCGCGGCCATTTTGTCCGCCATTTTAAATCCAATTCCCAAAATATCGTCTGCTAAACGGTAAGGATTGTTTTTTACAACATCAAATGTTCTGTCTTTATATTTTTTATATATTTTCATGGCAAATGTGGGTGTTACGCCAAAATCCTGCAAAAACAGCATAGCTTTTCTTTGTTGGTGCTGTTCCCGAAACAACGTTCCTATTTTCAATGCCTTTTCCAATGTAATGCCTTTGATTTCTGCCAAACGCTCTGTTTTTTCTTCAATGATATAAAAACTGTCCTCTCCAAAACGTTCTACAATTTTTTTTGCAGTTTTTGCGCCAATGCCTTTTATGACGCCGGAAGCCAAATATTTTTCAATTCCTTCTTCTGTAGTGGGAATGGATTTTTCATAAGACTGTACCTGAAACTGCTTTCCATACGTTGCATGAACCGTCCAATTTCCTGAAATTTCAACGCTCTCTCCCGTGTGGAGGTGAGGAACAATGCCAACGCAGGTTGTTTGTGTTTCACCGCTGGAAACTGTAAAAACAGCATAACCATTTTCAATATTTTGAAAAATAATATCTTCTATTGTGCCATGCAACACCTTTTGTTCCATATACTGCCACCTCCTTATTTTTCAATGTCTTTGTCATAAGCATTTTGACATAGCTGTCTGCAACATTTTTTCTGTTTATTTTTGTTTTGACACAGCAATTTTTGCACAAAAATGGTTAAATGCACAAATGAAAAAAATACTCACAAACAAGAAAAGAACAGTCTTGGTTAAATATCAAATAATAATACATACGTTCTATTGTATCACCTTTTATAAAAAAAATCACCCCCTGATTGCCTATCAGGGGGTATTTTTTTATATCACAAGTTGTTTCTATAAAATTTTTTCCTAAAATTCTTAAAATCATCTCTCAAAAAAATATATTTTTGAAAATCTTCAATAAAAAATACATCTTTTTATTTTGTGACAAATTTTTTTAAACAAATTGACATTTTTATTTCAAAGCATTTTCAAATACACTTACCTTGTCTGTTTTTTCCCAAGGCAAATCGATGTCTGTTCTGCCAAAATGTCCGTATGCGGCTGTTTGCTGATAAATGGGACGGCGTAAATCAAAGTTTTGTATGATAGCCGCCGGACGTAAGTCAAAATTGTTTTGAATCAGCTTTGTAATTTCCTCATCAGAAATTTTTCCCGTGCCATATGTGTTGACTAATATGGAAACAGGCTTTGCCACACCAATAGCATAGGCAAGCTGTACTTCACATTTTTTTGCAATACCGCTGGCAACAATGTTTTTTGCCACATATCTAGCTGCATAGCAGGCAGAACGGTCTACCTTTGTAGGGTCTTTTCCGGAAAAAGCTCCGCCGCCATGCGCCGCATAACCGCCATAAGTATCTACAATGATTTTTCTGCCTGTCAACCCACTGTCTCCTTGAGGCCCTCCAATCACAAACCGACCTGTTGGATTGATGTAATATTTTGTATTGTCGTCTAACAACTGGGCAGGTATCACTTTTTTGATTACCTTTTCTAATATATCTTTGTGAATGGTTTCTTGCTCTACATCAGGGCTATGCTGTGTAGAAATTACAACAGTATCCACTCTGACCGGTTTGTCATCAACATATTCCACCGTTACCTGTGATTTACCGTCAGGACGCAAATAAGGCAGTGTGCCATTTTTTCTGACTTCTGTCAAAGCTCTTGTAAGCTTATGTGCAAGAGAAATAGGCATAGGCATCAGCTCTGCCGTTTCATCGCAGGCAAAGCCAAACATCATTCCCTGGTCGCCTGCACCTGTATCAAACTGACTGTCATCTTCTCCTTTTTTTGCTTCATATGCCTTGTCTACACCCAATGCAATGTCGGGAGACTGCCCATGAATGGAGGTTACAACAGCACAAGTTTCGCTGTCAAATCCATATTTTGCTCTATTGTATCCAATGTTACGCAATGTTTGTCTTACAACAGCTTCAATATCTACATATGCACTTGTTGTAATTTCTCCCATAACAAATATAATACCTGTAGTAGTTGCTGTTTCACAGGCAACTCTTGCTTGTGGGTCTTTTGCCAATATGGCGTCTAAAATACCATCTGAAATTTGGTCGCAAATTTTATCGGGATGTCCTTCTGTTACAGATTCAGATGTAAATAATCTTCTACTCATTTTTTTACTCCTCCTTAAAACAATAAAATCCAACATATTTTATCATACAAAGTAAATATTTATAAGAAAGAGATTTTATAAAACTGCCCGCCTTTTTTATGCAATAAAAAAAAGCCTAAGGGCTTTTTCATTCTCTCATCTTCCGCAAATACTGCGGGGGAATTAGCACCAATGCATTGCTGCTGGTTGCCGGGTTTCACAGGGCCCTCTCCCTCAACCACTCTTGATAAGCTCTATTTACTTTAAAAAGTATTATACCAATCCGCTACAGATTTGTCAATAGAGTCTGGTTATATTCTGTTTTTAATATAACCAGACTCTTTTTTATTGATGATATCAGACAAAAGTATTTTATAATTTTTTTATTTTGTCCAATACTTTTCATATCTATTTGTTTCATAAACAAAACTAATTTAGATATTTGTAAAAAATCATAACAAAAAAGCGATGAAGTACTTTTATTTTTTGATGATATCCAGTTTTTGCCTTTATATTTTATAATATCTTTGGTAGAAGTGTCATTTTATTGTATCATTTTCTTCAAAAAAGGCAAAACCATTTTTATTTTTATGCTTTACGCCATACAACGCTTTATCTGCCTTTGCATACAGCGTTTCAAATGTCCTTCCCTGCAAGGGAGATATGGATATGCCAATAGAAGCGGTTGTTCTAACCTGCTTTTCACCTTCTCCATACACTCGGTCAAGCTGTTTGATAAGCTTTTCAAGCACCCCTTTAACCGCTTCCAAAGAACCCACATCCTGCATCAGTATGATAAATTCATCGCCTCCCAAACGTCCTATAATATCTGTTTTACGAAAAGAATGTTTCAAAAGCTCCGCTGTATCCACCAATGTCTTATCTCCCATTTGATGTCCCAATGTATCATTGATAGCTTTAAAATTGTCTAAATCGCAAATCAAAAAAGCATGAAGTATGGTACTGTCGCTTTGTTTTGATACAATTTCTGTAATATATTGTTCTGTAGTAGCACGATTATATATATTTGTCAAAAAATCCATATCCGCTTGTTTTTTCAATCTCAGTTCTTTGTCTTTTTGTACATTGATATCCCTGATTACCATAAAGCCCTTTACATCTTTTGAGAGTTTATCTTCAAAAAAATGAACGGCGCATTCTACCCAAATATATTCTCCTTTTTTTGTTTTTTGTCTAAACTCTTTTGAAATATCTTGCTGACCATGTTCAAAGGCATACAGCATATTCTCTTTTGAAAAAGCAGATAGCACAATAACGCTGTCTTGGGGATATACCACATATCGTATCAATGCTTGCAAACACTTTGTATAAGCATAACGCTTTTTGATTTCAGAAGAATCGTTTACCTCGTCGGCTTTTCTTTTTATCATATAATCCTTTGTAATATTGATTTCATAAGAAGTCATAGCGTCTGAAACCATAGCCCGCCGAAACTCCATTTCTTCTGCCATTTGCATTTCATTTTCCTTCAGTTCTGTAGTATCCTCCAAAATACCTACAGTTTGTATAATACTTCCCTCTTTTGAAAATATATTCGTCATGGTAATTTTATCCCAAGCCACTTTTCCATTGTGCTTTTTCATTCTAACGACACAAGAGGCGCTTTTTTCTCCTCGTGCAATGGCTTCAAACATATGTAAAAATTCCTCTGCCGAATCTTTGAGCACAATTTTTTTTTCAATCAAACTTTCAGGCACATTTTCTAACTGTTTTTCAAAGCCATATTTTTCATTGCCTTTATACCGAAATGTCAATCGTTTTGTTTCAATATCATAGTCAAATATCACTTGCGCCCCTTGAGAAACAGCAATGGCAAAGCTAGTTTCATTTTGTTTGAGCCTTTTTGCGATTTGTTCTATCTCAGTTCTATTTCTTTTTAACCAATAAGCTGTCCATATCGCCATAAGGATAAACACAATTAAAATCTCCGCCAAAAGCTGCCAGACCATATAGCTTATTTTTTGCAGTCTGTTTTCCATACTCTCGGGATTCATAATCGAAATAATATACCATCCGTTTTGATAATAAGGCTCATAATATAAATATCTTTGCTCTTGGTCTATCACATAGCTAATCATGCGGCTTTTATTTTGTTGCATATCCTTTTTTATTTGTTCTATACTGCAAGAAAGTTCCGCCTTTTGCATATTCTGCCAAAAGTTTTTTTCAAAAAGAAGCGTAGACTGCTTTTGAGGCCAAAGTACAAACGCCCCATTTTGCTGTATCACTCCAAAATAGTATTCCCTTTTAGTTTCCACATTTTGCATATATTTTGAAAAACGGTTCACGTCATATACTCCATACAAAACTCCTGTTATATCCTTTTCATTGTATAAAGGAACAGCATTTGCAAATTCATATTCCCCAATCAAAGGTTTTTTTAACAAACGTGAAGTATTGCCTGCCCCATTAATAGCATATTGAAAAAAAGATTCCTCTTTTACATTTGTTTTTTGTCCTGTTGTTGTTTTGGCAACGCCGTTTTTGTCGGCAATTGCGATATAAGAAAACCATGTATTTTCAAAAATATCTTTTAAAATATCTTCTGCGTCTTTGATATCATAAGAACTGTTTTTAAAATTTCTAAAAGTACTTGCCACAACATTCATATCGTTTAAAGAAGTATTTAAAATAGCTTTCATGGTTTGACTGTTTTGTTGCGAAACTTCTTTTAAAATACTATAGCTTCTTTCTAATTCCATTTGTTTCAAAGAGCGATGAAACGCTACAAAAACAATAGATACTACAATGAAAAATAAAACAAGCGACGTCCCAATATAAATGTAAAACTTTCTTTTATTTTTTTGCAATGCTTTTGTGTCCTTCATAGTTCTTTGCGTCCTCCCAAAACATAAGCCAGACAATGTTGCCAAAACAATACAACAAATTGATTTTATTTTCAAAAAGCATATTTTTCAAATTCTTCCACAGGCAGAGGTTTTGCAAAAACATATCCTTGTATCATATCACAATCTACACTTTGCAAAAAATCTATTTGACTTCTTTGTTCAATGCCTTCTGCTACTGTTTTCATATCCAATTTTTTTGCCAGTTCTATAATAGAAGCGATAATTTTTTCTCCTCTTGCTTTTTCATTACTATATGTAAAAAATCCTTTATCTAATTTTAATGTATCAAATTTTAATGTTTTCAAAAGCCCCAAAGAAGAATATCCCGCTCCAAAATCATCCATAGAACAGGAAAAACCAATTTTGTGCAAACCATTTATAATATACTCCGTTTTTTCCGGCTCCTCCAGCATAATGCCTTCTGTCAGTTCAATTTCCAACAATTCAGGAGCAATATCATAGTATTGATAAATCGTTTTGCACATTTGCAAAAGGTCTGTGTTTTTAAAATGGCATCTGGAAAAATTAACGGAAATAGGAATCAAGTTTTTTCCTTGTTTCTT
>DVLQ01000039.1 GCA_018715395.1 Candidatus Coprocola pullicola
AAAAGTATTTATGATGTATAGACTAAAAAATAATGATAAAAAGACAAAATGCAGGATTTATAATAATATAACCTTCCTAGTATAGTATAACATATAAAAGATTTATAAAAATTCTTTTACTATAAAAAAATAAGATTTTATGTGATATGTTAAAATACTTTTTATGATTTTGACAGAAAGTTTATAAACAGTAACAGAAAATACAATATTATAGCTGTAGAAGCAGAAACAATATTGAATAAGAAATTGACATTTGATATAATAAATGAGAAATATAATAAAATGATTCTTATAGCTGAGTAATTGCTATGGATATTTTTATGGAGGTTGCAATGTTACAAGAAGATCGATTTTTGAAAATATTGGATTACTTAAAACAAAAACCTATTGTAACTTTTGCAGAACTTTCTCAAGTTACAGGGGCGTCGGTGGGAACAATTAGACGTGATTTAAGTAATTTGGAAAAAAATGGTATGCTTAATGTTGTTAGAGGCGGCGCAACGGCAAGAAAAGACGATATTACAAAACAAGCCTTTGATATAAGAGGACTTGAACATAAAAATGAAAAAAAAGAGTTGGTGCAGTTATTAGAAAACATTGTAATAGATGGGCAGGCTATTGCCCTCAACAGTGGAACCACCAATGTGGAAACAGCGAATTTTTTGGTAGAAAATTATAAAAGATTGACTATTGTTACAAATAATTTAAGAATTGTTGATATATTAAGAAAAGCTGAAAATTTTACAGTGATTGTATTAGGAGGGGTTTTTGATAGAGAAGAATATGCAATTGGAGGAAAACAGACGGAAAAAGAAATACTTTCTTATAATTTTGATTTGTCTATTTTGGCAGTCAATGCTATTTCTGAAAAAAAGGGAATTACTGAATTTCGACCCAAGGAGGTAAATATTATAAAAGCGTTTTTGCAGTCTTCCAAGACAAACGTTGTTGTAGCGGATTATAGTAAGTTTGACAGGATATCTTATATCAATGTTTGTGGTATTGAACAATTGGATTATATTATTTCAGATAGCAATGTAACAAAAGAACAAATAGAAAGATATACGAAAAGAGGAGTAAAGATGTGTACTCCAAAGATAGGTGATTATAATTGATACAAAATGAAAGATTTTTAAGGATTATAGAATATTTGAAAGAAAATAGAACCGCAAATTTGAAAAAAATTGCAGAACTTAATGATGTTTCCATTGATACAGTAAGAAGAGATTTTAAAGAATTAGAAAAAGAGGGAATGCTTAGAAGGGTAAGAGGCGGCGCTATATTTCATAATGTAGACATTACACGACAAGGCGTTGATGTCAGAACAGCAACGCATAGCGATGAAAAAAAAGAAGTTGCAGGCTTGTTAAGTAGTTTTATACTGGATGGACAGGCTGTTGGACTTAATAGTGGAACAACTTGTGTAGAAGTTGCAAGATTTTTGACAGAAAATTATAAAAAATTAACAGTGATTACAAATAACTTGAAAGCTGTAGATGTTTTAGCAAAAGCAAAAAATTTTATAGTTATTATTCCCGGCGGAGAGCTGGATAGCAGTGAAAATGCCATTTATGGAGAAATATGTGAGGAAAGTATTTTAAAATATAATATTGATGTAGCAATATTTGGTGCTCATGCTATTTCTTTGGAAAAGGGAGTAACCGATTTTAGAATCAAACAGCAAGGTGTTATTAAAGCTTTATTAAAGTCTTCCAAAAAGAAAATTGCAGCAGTAGACAGTAGTAAATTTGACCAAATAGCGTATGTCAATGTTTGTGATTTAAAAGATATTGATATGGTATTAAGTGATTCAAAGCTTTCTGAAAGTTTGAAGCAAAAGTATGAAAAGCAAGGAATAAAATTGATTACTCCAAAATAAATAAAAATAGAACTCAATCTCAAACGAAAATTGAGTGCTGAAAAAGCACTTTTTTGTTTGGGATTTTTTAATTTTTAAAATAATAAATAATTAATATTGTAGTAAAGATAATAGAATTTGCATTAAAATGAAATATATTGTGAAAAAATGATTAAAATATATAATGATATTGCAAAATATTGCATATAAAATGAGTAATATTTAAAAATACAGCAAAATATTATTGATATATAGCAAATAGTATGTTTTAATAAAACCATAATATAAAAACGTGGAAAAGAGAAAAAGGATGGTGATTATTATGAGGGTGAAAATATAAAAATAAATGACAGAAAATGGAAAGACAGAATTTGGTAACTAGCAATGTTGCAGTGTATTTGTTATTGTTTTATTTTCAAAACTTTAGTAAATACTGTGCTTGTAAGAAAGGGGGAACTATTATGAGTAAACCTGTTTCAAACGTTGAACATTATGGTTATACAGAAGCGGAAGAAAAAGTCTTTCATAAGTATGCAATAAGAATGCTGATTGGATTTTCATTATTATATATTTTCTTCTATAATGGAAGACAAAATATGAATCTTGCAATTCCTCTTATGATTGAAGATTTTCAAGTTACAAAAGCAGATATGGGAATTGTAACATCGGCACTTTTTTGGTGTTACGGCTTTGGGCATTTATTCTCAGGACGGTTAGGAGAAATAATTGGTACAAAAAGATTTATATTTTGGGGTGTTGTACTTTCAGCATTATTGAATTTTATTATTAGCTTTCAAACTTCATTAATCGTAATAGCGATACTTTGGGGAATTAATGGTTTTGCACAGTCGATGGCTTGGTCTCCTGGAGTTTCTTTGACAAATAAGTGGTGACCAAAGGATAAACGTGGGTATGCAAGCGGTATCATAACAGGAGCTTCGGGATTAGCACAAGTTGCTACATATTTTTGTGTATTAGCTGCTTATGCGATTTCACCAAATACAAGTTGGAGAGCAGCTTTCAGATGGCCTTTAATCCCTATGATAATTATATTGGTTGTTTTTGTCATTTTTGTAAAAAATGAACCAAAAGATGTTGGATTAAAAGATTTTGAAGAGCCGGATACAGAAACAGCAAAATTAAAGGCACAACGTATGGCAGAATTGAAAGAAAAAGGCGCCATATACCCATTTATTTGTCTTTTAAAAGAACCTAAAATGTGTGTATTTTTATTTATCATTGCCATTGGGGGCATTGGCAGATATGGCTTGTTAACATGGATACCTACCTATTTTAGTGAAGCATTGCATATGGATATTAAACAAGGTATTTTTTCATCTGTATTACTTCCTGTTGGGCAGGCAGTAGCATTTTTTTTAATGCCATATTTAACAGATAAGATTTTTAAAGGAAGAAGAGAACCATTGCTGATTGTTTGCGGCGTAGTATCAGCGGTTTCTTTGGTATTGTTTCCAAGAATTACATCACAATTTGCAGCAAGCGCAATGTTATTTGTAGTAGGGCTTTTCTCTTCTGTAAATGGTATTGTTTGGGCATTTGCAGGTGATATTGGCACAAGAGCATTTGCAGGAACTGCAACAGGATTACTGGATTGGGCGGCTTATATGGGAGCGGCAGTGCAATCTATATTATTTGGATATGTAAGCGGATATAGTTGGAATGCTGTATTTATTACAATAGCTGTACTTTATATTATGCTTATTTTGCTTGCATTGTCTGCTAAAAATATGAAAGTACGCGGAACAGCGCAATGAAAGGGAGGTATTAGTATGAGTTATTTACCATTTTGTTCAGTAGAAATCGAATTTTCTAATATGCAAGGATTGCATGATTTAATTAATGAGTATAACAAAGATAAAAAAACATTAGTAATTTGTGATAGTTTTACAACTGACTTGTGGGATATTACAAAAGATATAGAAGCGGCAATGAAATTAGGTCACATGGCTTGGATAGATAAATGCCCCGGAAATCCTACACAACAAGATATTTTAAATGCACTTGAAAAAGTAGCTGATTTTGAACCTGAGCAGATTATTGCCGTTGGCGGAGGCAGTACAATAGACATTGCAAAAGCAGTTAGCGCTTTTTATGATTTATTAAAGAAAGAAGAAATCACCATTGCCAATATTACAAAGGTTTTGAAAGAAAAAACTTATGCTACAACAGAGCATAATTTTATTGACATTATAGCTGTACCATCAGCAGCGGGTACAGGGTCTGAAGTAACACGTTTTGCTACCATTTGGGACGTAGATAAAGTATCTAAGTTTTCAATAGACTGTCAGCAAAATTATGCAAAAAAAGCTATTATTATCCCGGAATTAACATTGACTCTTCCAAAAAGATTGACTCTTTCTACAGGACTGGATGCGCTTTCTCATGCTACAGAGGCATTTTGGGCAAAACCAACTAATTATTTGGTAAAAGATATTGCACTAAGAGCCATTGATTTGATTATGACAAATTTACCAAAAGTTTTGGCAGACCCTGATAATATTACTTTAAGAACTGCAATGAGTCGAGGCGCATTATTAGCAGGAATTGCTTTTGCCAAAACAAGAACAACAGCCTGTCATTCTATCAGTTATCCTATTACAATGCAATATGGTATAGAACATGGTCTTGCTTGTGCGCTTTCATTAGATGCTGTTTCTAAAATCAATCGAGAAAAAACAGAATTGGCAGATATGCTTTTTGAAGTTTTTCAAAAGCATGGCGGTTTACAAAATTGGATTGATAAAACCTGTGAAGGTATTGTTCAATTAAGATTAAGTTATTTTAATGTACCAAAAGAGGGAATTGATAAAATTGTAGAAGGAACGTTTACAAAAGGAAGAATGGATAATAACCCTGTTGATATTACACCGGAACAAGTAAAAGAAATATTACTTTCCGTTTATTGATTTTTAAGGAATGTAAAATAGCATAGATTTTTCATATTAGTCTATTATTTTTAACTGGAAAAAACCGAATGATTTCATTCGGTTTTTTTGTATGTTTATATTGAAAACATTTTTAAAAATAATTGACAGAAATGGAAGATTAATATATAATATACGTTATAACGTACAAACAAACAAAATATTGTCCATTGATGAATGTTTTCTATCAGGATATATTTAGAAAACAGATTGATAAAAAAAGGAGAATTTATATATGGATGATATAAACAATGTCATTGCGGATAATTTGAAAAGAATGAGAAAAGAAAACAGATGGAGCTTAGATACAGTAGCAGAAATGACCGGCGTTAGTAAAAGTATGCTGGGACAAATTGAACGAAAAGAATCCAGTCCTACTGTAGCAACGCTTTGGAAAATTGCTACAGGATTACATATTTCTTTTACAGCATTGTTGGAACAATCCGAAAAGGAAGCAGAATTGATAAAAAAAGAAATGATAAAACCTTTGTTAAGCGATGAGGGGCATTTTAGGCTGTATCCTTTTTTTCCTTATACTACCAAAAGAAATTTTGAAATGTTTTCTATTGAATTAGATGAAAATTCTAGATCTGTATCAGAGGCTCATGAAGCAGGTACAGAAGAACTGATACTTGTGTTTGAAGGTTGTTTAATATTAGAAATAGAAGGAACTTCTTACACTGTAGAAAAGGGAAATGCCATTCGTTTTTTGGCAGATTATCCTCACATTTATAAAAATGGTGCAAATGGTATGACACGCATCTGTATGTTAATTTATTACAAAAAATAAATTATTGAATAAGAAAGGGTGAATGAAAATGAGTGCTACAGAAAGAATAGAAAGAATTCGTCTAAACTATGTTAATAGTAAGCCGGCTATTTCTTATCAAAGAGCTAAGATTTGGACACAGTCTCACAAAAAAACAGAAGGTAAACCGGTAGCCATTCGTCGTGCGCAAGCGTTTTATGATACTTGCAATGAACTTTGTGTTAATATTTTTGCAGATGAATTAGTTGTAGGCTGTACCGGAGAATTTAGAAAATGCGGTATTTTGACGCCGGAATTTTCATGGACATGGGTAGATAGAGAAATGGATCATTTTGCAACCCGTGCCCAAGACCCTTATGAAATGACAGATGAACAAAGAGAATTTGTAAGAAAAGAAATATTTCCTTATTGGAAGGATAAATCTTTAGAAGAGGCATTTTTAGCACAAATTTCAGAAGAAACCAAAACAGTAGCAGTAGATACAGGCTTTGTGGATACAGATTCTAAATGGCGTCAGGCAGTTGGAGAGGTTACGGCTGATTATGAGGATGTATTATTTAAAAAAGGTTTTGGCGGCATTAAAAAAGAGGCAGAACAATATTTGTCACAATTAGACGAAACTTCTTTGGAAGGTATGGAAAAAATAGAATTTTATCGTTCTATCATATTGGTTTGTGATGGTATCATTCGTTTGGCAAACCGTTATGCACAAAAGGCAAAAGAAATGGCAGAAATAGAAAAGGATGCCCAAAGAAAAGAAGAATTACTTCAAATTTCTCAAATATGCAGTGTTGTACCTGAAAATCCTCCAAAATCATTTAGAGAAGCAATACAATTTATGTGGTTTACACAATTAGGAGGCATATTGTCTGAAAATCCTTTAGCTTGGAACCCGGGACGTTTTGACCAATATATGTATCCTTATTATAAACAAGACAAAGAAGCAGGACTGATTACACAACAACAAGCACAAGAATTGATTGAATGCTTATGGTTAAAGCTTTCTGAATGGGTTTGGACGATTTCTGCAAATACAGCAGATTTTTTTGCAGGGTATAATCAATTTCAAAATTTGACGGTAGGTGGAAGAACAAGAGATGGTAAAGATGCCACAAATGAAATTTCTTATATGTGTTTAAAAGCAACGGAGGATACCCTTGCGCACCAGCCGGGATTGAGCGTAAGGATTCATCCGGATTGTCCGGAAGAATTTTTGTCCGCTGTGACGCATTTAGTAAGTAAAGGAACTGGTTTTCCGGCTATTCATAGTGATAATGCAGGCTATCAAATGCTTATTAATGCAGGTTATGAGCCGGAAGACGCCAGAGATTGGTCAAACTGTGGTTGTGTGGTGCCTCATTTTAGAAAAACAGGAGAATGGACTTCTGCGGCAAATTTAAATTTTGCAGCAGCATTGGAATTTGCATTAAATGAAGGAAAAAGCCGTTTAACCGGTAAAAAGATTGCATTGGAAGAAAAGAATCCAAAAACTTTTTCTAGCTATGAAGAAGTAGAAAAGGCATTTTTCAAACAGTTTTCTTATTTAATCAAACAATCTGTTATTAGTTTGATTACAGCGCAAAGACTGCATGTGGAAATGGTTCCAAGACCTTTTATGTCTGCTTGTATTGAAGAGTGTATGAAAAAAGGAAAGGATTTGACAAAAGGCGGTGCAAAATATAATATAGGTCCTGTTATCACAGGAATCGGCATTGCTGTGGTTGCAAATTCTTTGGCTGTGATAAAGAAACTGGTATTTGAAGAAAAAATAGCTACCATATCTGAAATTATTGACGCCATTGATGCAAATTGGGAAGGATATGATATATTAAGAGCAAAAGCACAATCTGTACCCAAATATGGAAATGATGATGATTATGTAGACGATATTGCAAGAAAAATCAGCAATTTCTTTTATGAAGAGGTACATCAATATAAAGATATTCATGGTTCTCATTTCCTTTCTGCATTTATGGGAATTTCCAACTATTTGCCTACAGGAAAAGTATTGGGTGCGACGCCGGATGGCAGAAAGGCAAAAGAACCGATTTCTGAAGGAGTCTCTCCCTATGTGGGAACAGATACTTCTACGCCATTGGCAGCAATGCGTTCTGCTGCAAAATTGAATCAAGATATTCATAGTGGAGGTACATTGCTTAATCTTCGTTTGAATCAGGACTTAGTGGCTACAAAGAGAGGTCAGTCCAATTTAGGCGCTATGATACAGTCTTATTTTGCATTGGGAGCTTTCCATGTGCAGTTTAATACAGTATCAACAGAAGTGTTGAAAAAAGCCCAAGAACATCCTGAAGATTATAAAGATTTGCTGGTGAGAGTAGCCGGATATAGCACACAGTTTGTCAATTTATCAAAATCTATGCAAGATTCTATTATTGCAAGAAATGCTCATGAGAGCTTTTAAAAAAAGAATGTCAAAAACATCTGATGTAACGTCAGATGTTTTTGTTCTTAAAGGGAAGTGAAAAAATGAAAGGATATATTATGCAGATACAGCCCTTTTCTGTCAATGACGGAGAAGGAATTCGCACAACGATATTTATGGCAGGATGTCCATTGCGATGCAAATGGTGTTCTAATCCTGAAGGAATGACACAAAAGCCAAAAACAGCATTTTATGAAAAAGTTTGCATAGGATGTGGCATTTGTACAACAGTTTGTCATTTACATGGAGGGATTAATCTAAACGAAGCAAAGCAAAGAAAGATTTGCGATGGCTGTGGCAGTTGTGCCGATGTTTGTCCTAGACATGCAAAAAAACGTATGATAATAGAAAAAGATGTTTCACAAATTGTAGAAGAAGTGAAAAAGCATAGTTTATTTTATAGACAATCAGGAGGAGGCATTACATTTTCCGGAGGAGAAGCTACAATGCAGAAAGAATTTTTGGAAGAACTTTCTTTGCAGTTGTATGATTTGGGATTTCATTTGACAATAGAAACTTGTGGCTATTTTTGTTTTGACGATGTAAAAAGTATACTAAACCGTATGGATATGATTTTTATGGATTTGAAACACATGGACAACGAAAAGCATCTCTTTTTTACTGGAGTAGACAACAAAAAAATACTAGAAAATATAAAAAGATTAGAGGAAATAAATGCAGAAATTATCATACGTATTCCTGTGATAAAAGGAGTGAATGCAGATAAAGAAAATATTGAAAAAAGCGGCGTCTTTGTACATAAGTATTTGCCAAAAGCAAAAATGGAATTATTGCCCTATCATAAGTTTGGTTTTGGAAAATATGAAGCACTGGGTTTGAAGGTACCGGAAGAGTCATTTCAAACTCCTACAGAACAAGAAATGAAAGAGCTAAAAAAAGTGATACAAAATATAGGTATTACATTGGTAAATTTTCAGTAATAAAAAAGACTCATGATTATATGAGCTTAGTGGGTCGAAAAAGCCTATTTGGGCTTTTTCGAGTTTCATTAATGAATAAAACATTACTTCTTTGTATAAGCTTTGCCTTACCAAAAGTCTTGCAATACAGGTTTTTATTCGGCAGAAATAAATTCTGTTTACGGATTGCATTGGGGAAAATTTTTGTTCTCCAAACTATTGCATGAATAAAAAGAATTTTTTTGACAATTTGGACTTGAAATCGAAGCGATGAAATTCATCACTAATGCCCAAAAGTGGTGAAACATGAGGTTTTTAGCAAATCCATCCAAAATAAAAAAGCCGAAATGCTAACAAAAGAAAATTTCTCGAAATTTGCAAATACTTTAATACAAAGACATACGAAAGGGGTTATGACAAGGATAACTCGTAGTGATATGAGTTTTTTATCATTTTGTTTCAACTTTTTCAAATAATATGTTTGGTAAGAAAGAAAATATTTTTACAAAAAATTTTGCGATAAATCCAACCAGCAATGCTGCAATAATGGTTCCTTGTCCCACTCCTTGTATGGTGTGAAAAAATAAAAAAGAAAAACAAAGGGCTATGATAGATATACAAGCATCAAATATGACTTTTGTATTTCCGAAATTTTTATTCCATGTCACAACAATGGCACGTACAAAAGATTCTCCCGGAAGCATAACAACATTTGCTAATATTTCAATATAAATACCAAAACCCAGTATAAGAGAGCCTAAAAGTAAATCCATTAGTTTCATAATATAAGAAGTTGGATGCATATATTGTAATAATAACATGGCTATATCAATAAAATATCCAAATAGTATGGAAACAGGGATTTGTAAAAGATATTCTTTTTTGAAATTCTTTTTTAATATGATAAATTGCAGTAAAATTAAAATAATACTGAATGCTATTGTAAATTGACCCAAAGAAAAAGGAAATTGCAGACTTAATACATAAGGAATAGAAGAAATGGGAGAAGTTCCCAGTTCAGCTTTTGTAATAAAAGCAACGCCAAAAGAGCTGATTAACAATCCTACTAAAAATATAACGTAACGTTTTAATTTTTCCATAAATGTTCCCCTTTCATTTTGTATAAATAAAAAATCCCCTTTCTTTGTAAAAAAAGAAAAAGGTATAAAAAAGTAAACTAAAAAATAGTTTTGTAAAATAATAGCTATTGTTTATTTTAAAATAGAAATAAATAATTGTCAATAAACAGAAAACTAAAAAACAGTTTAAAGATATTTTTTATGTATGAAAAGCTTCGTCATAAATCCATAATAATAAAGATTTATAGATGAATTTTTTTTCATTGGCATTTAATTTCCAAACAATATTAAAAATTTTTTGACGCAAAAAAATAGCATTACTATATTCTTCATGAAAAGAAGAAAGAAGTATTTTAAAATCCATTTCAAAATAATTTGCCAATGCAATGGCAGTATCTACAGAGGGTATGATGGTACCACGTTCAATTTGTCCTAAATAAGTTTCATGAATATTTAAAAATTCAGCAATATCAATCAATCTAAAACCAGCCTGTTTTCTTAATGTTCTAAGGTTTTTTCCAAATATTTGACTATCGAATATAATAATCGCTCCTTTTTGTATTTTCGCTCCTTATCATTATATTGGTAAAAATATAGCTTTATCGTATTATTAGTGATAATTGAAATATTTATAGCTATATTAAAGAAGAAAATAAATAATACTAAAAAAGAATAATAAAAAATATGAAAAAATAGAATATTTATTTATGACCTACAATCCATCTAAAACCAAAACCATAATAACCATCAATTTCTTTATGTCCTAAAAAGTATTTTTCTTCTTTTGTAACAATAAGTCCATTTTCAGTTTGTTTGAAAGAAGATATTACACAAAATCTGTCTTTTGAATTTTTACTGTCAATTTGCATTTGTATATCAGAAGCTCCTTTTTGTCTTAAAATAATAGAAGCATCTTATGGTGTTTATTTTTTATATTGTACTGTATTAGGTTTCATTTCTTCTCCGCTAAAATGCTCTAAAAGTTTGCTAAGCCCGCCATGAAATCCTCTTGATACAATGGAAAGTTTCCAAATATTATCTTTGTTATAGATTTCAGATAATATAATAGCTTTTTCTTGAGAAAAAAGACCCTTGAAAAGAAAAATTTTCTATTTCTACATTATTTTGATTGAGAATCATATTTCCTTTTGTAATATTACCCATAAGGGCGTTATCATCTGATGTTACACAAAAGACAAGTTTGTTGATAAAAGAAGGAAGTCTGCTGATATTAATTTTAAAAATAGATTTTCCATTTGATGCATTCATAACAATGGCATTGTTTGGAGAGGAAGATTGATTATAAAAAACAAAATATCTATCATCATATAATTT
Source organism: Candidatus Coprocola pullicola (assembly GCA_018715395.1). GTDB lineage: Bacteria > Bacillota > Clostridia > Lachnospirales > Anaerotignaceae > Coprocola > Coprocola pullicola. The sequence goes on from DVLQ01000039.1 coordinate 11,350, forward strand.
TTTTATCAACTCCAAAACAGGTTACATGTAATTGTTTGGATTGTATCAATGCTGTAATTTCTATTTCGAAAATATTTTCTGATAAGAAGTCGTTTAGTTTTATTTTTTGCCCTTTTTTTAACATATGATTACCTCTTTCTAGTAATATATTATATATCTCGTTTTGTAGCATTTCAATATATTTATTTCATAAAAACATATATATTGTCAAAATAGGACAGGTTGTTCTAAATGTTATGAAAATGATTAACTTGTCAAAAAAGAATAACAAAAATTGTTTTTTGACAAAATATATTATGTTAGAATAACTTAAAAAAAGAAAACAGGTATTTTATGAAATATATTGCTGTATTTGATGTTGGTACAACAGCTGTAAAAGGAGCCTTGATAAGAGAACAAGCAGAGGTATTGATAGAAAAAGAAATAGAAATTATAACTTATGTTGAAAAAAATAATAAAACACAAAATCCAAAACAATGGTATGATGCTTTTTGTGAAACTTCAAAGATGTTTTGGAAAAGTTATATGCCACAACAAGTAGCAGGTATCGTTTTAAGTGGACAAATGCAAGATTTGATATTAATAAACAATGAAAATCAACCCGTTTGCAACGCTATTTTATATTCTGACAGCAGAGCTGTGGAAGAAGACAGAGGAAATTCTCAGACGATTGAAAAAACAAGAAATATATGCTGTGACAGGAAATGATATGAATGGTTCTTTACCGATTGCAAAATTATTGTGGCAAAAAAATATCAAAAAGAACGATATAAACATATTAAAAAAATACTTTTTAGCAGTAAAGATTATATTGTATTATAACTAACAAATAGATTTATATCAGATACAATCACTTGTTCAACAGTAGGCTGTATGAATATTTATAAAAAACAATGGGAAAAAGATTTTTTAAAAACATTGGATATTTCTTGGGAATTATTTCCAAAAATTGCATATGCTGATGAAATTGCCGCAAATGTGACAAAAAAAGCAGAGTCCGAAACAGGATATATACAAGGAACAAAAGTATATGTAGGTATGGGAGATGCCGGAGCCTCTACATTGGCAAGCGGCATTTCTCAGAAGGGAGAGTATAATATACAACTTGGTACTTCTAGTTGGGTAGCAGGCATATCCAACACAATGATAAAAAAAGAAGGTATATTTCATTTAGCAGGTATTACAAAAGATACCTATATCAATGTTGTGCCTTTTTTGAATGGAGGTAACGTATATCAATGGGCTACAGATATTTTTGCGGAAGGAAACTATGGTATGATGGAAAAATTATTGCAAAAAGCAGAAAAAAGTGACGTATTATGTTTACCGTATTTTGCAGGCGAACGTTTTCCGATACTGGATGAAAAGGCAAGCGGTATGTTTTTTGGTATCAAAGAAAAAACAACAAAGGCAGATTTGGCAAAATCTGTTTTAGAAGGCTGTGCCTTTTTTATTCGACAAGGTATAGAAACAATGGGAGAGCCTATTCAAAAAATTTCAATGATAGGCGGAGGCGCAAGAAGCAAAATCTGGTGCCAAATCATGGCTGATATATTACAGAAAACAATGATTGTATATGAAGATAGCACATTTTTAGCAATAAAAGCATTAGCTATGTTTGTAATGGAAAACAAGAAAAAAATCATATACAATATGTTGTGTATGAACCAAAAAAAGAATTAAAAATATTTTATAAAAAAATATCATAAATTTTTTACAGCTTTATACTAGTATCAGCACCATACAGATATGATAGTATAAATGTGTGTATTGACAATATAAGTAAATTTTGAGAAGATAAATGGATAAAAAGATAGTATGATACATACAAAGGAGAATAAAAAAATATGAAACTGATGATTGATGATGCAAATTTAGAAAATATTAAAAAGATTTATGAATTTTTTCCGATAGATGGCGTTACAACCAATCCATCTATATTAGCAAAGAATAAAAAACAGCCCTTTGAAGTATTAAAAGAAATTAGAGAGTTTATCGGCTCGGAGGCACAACTGCATGTGCAAGTGATTGCAGAAGATGCCGATGGAATGAGGCAAGACGCTGATAGAATACAAAAAGAGTTAGGAAATAATACATATATCAAAATTCCTGCTACCAAGGAAGGTTTAAAAGCCATGAAAATGTTGTATGAAGAAGGTTTTTTTATTACAGCTACAGCAATTTATACACAAATGCAAGCATTTTTGGCTGCAAAAGCCGGGGCGGAATATGTTGCGCCTTATGTAAATAGAATTGATAATTTAGGTGCAAATGGTATTCGAACGACAAAAGAAATTTATGATATTTTTAAAAACAATGGATTCAAGACAAAAGTGTTGGCGGCTAGCTTTAAAAATTCACAACAAGTATTGGAACTTTGTACATATGGCATAGGAGCGTGTACTGTTTCACCGGATGTTTTGGAAGGCTTGATAAAAAATGATACTGTGGCAATGGCAGTGAAAGCATTTGCAAGAGATTTTGAAGGATTGTGCGGAACAGGCAAGACGATGGCAAATTGTAATTAAAATAGTATTAAGAAATAAAAAAGTTTTTGTTTCATATGAAAAATAGTATACTAAAAAATAAAATTGTTATAAATGAATTTGTTAAGTTTATATGAAAATAAGAATATAACAATATTATAAAAAGTGATGATTCTATTTTCTTTATTGAGAGATAATGAATAAAAAATAAATTTATTATACTTTTGACATAGTTCTGTTATTGATATTATACTAAATAACAGAATCGCATGATTCTGTTAACTTAATATGAAAATAAAAGTACAGAAAAGACTTTTAAAAATACAATCATAAAAAAGAGCATACAAATAAAAGTGAACACCTGAAAAAATTTTTTAATATAAAAACCAGTGTTTTGCTTGTTCTTAAGAGTATGTAACATCTGCAACAGAAGCAGGTGCTTGTCTGAACAAATAAGAATGGGTATGGATAAAATCATAATAAAACAAAAAATTAGAAATGATATCCAAAGCAGATTCAATACCCATAATTATCTTTTCCATAGCAATAAAGCCGATGAAAAAAGCAATGAGGACAAGAAATAGAAAAATCTTTAAAAGAAATGATGATATTTATGCACAATAACAGTTCCTTTGTGGGAGAAAAAGTTTTTGTTATAATTTTATTGTACTTTCAATAAGAAACTGTTGCCTGTATCATTTTAACGTAACAGAATCCAATTTCATGATTGTGTTCATTGAATATGAAAATAAAAGTAGAGAAATGCGCGACAAATATATTTTTGACGTCTGTATTTATATTTTCTCCAACGCCAAAAAGAATGAGAAAAGCAATGAGGACAAGAAATAGTAAAATTTTTAAAAGTAATGATGATATTTATGCACAATAACAGTTCCTTTCTAAAAGAAAAAGTTTTTGTTATAATTCTATTGTACTTTCAATAAGAAACTGTTGCCTATATGATTTTAACATAACAGAATCAATTTCATAAATAGGAGGAGAATGCATGAAATTAAGGAAAAGAAAGAAATATTTTTTATTACTGTTGTCAGCGCCCATTTTTTTTAGTATTATGACAAAACGTCCAGAGGGAACCTCCATAGAAAGTTCTTATAAAGGAGCTTCTGCACTTACATTTTTATATGACTTAACTTATGAAAAAAATGGAGAAATCATAAAAGAACAAAATATACTTTCAGCAGAATTGGATATGATTGAGCAAGCAGAAAATTTTATTTTATTAGATTTATTTTTATATAATGATGCTTACAATAAACAAATAGAAATTTATCCTCAAACAACAAAAATCATAACAGATGCATTGATTGCAAAAAAGAAACAAAAACCAGAAATGGATATTATATTTATTACAGACCCTATCAATGGTTTTTATGGAGCTTATGAAGAAAAAAATGCAAAGGCTATGAAGGAAAATGGTATCGTTGTAATAGAAACAGATTTAGATAAATTAAAAGATTCCAATGCTTTGTATTCGGGATATTATCGTTTTTTTGTAAAACCATTTGGAAACAATGGGAAAGGATGGATAAAAAATCCTATGGATGAAACGGCACCGGATGTTAACATACGTTCTATATTAAAATTAGCAAATTTTAAAGCAAATCATAGAAAAACTTTGATTACAGAAAAAGAAGCATTGATTGCTTCAGCAAATCCTCATGACGCTAGCAGTTATCATTCTAATGTAGCTGTACGGTTTCAAAGTGATGTGATACAACAAATGATAGAAGGGGAACGAACTGTCGCAGATTTTTCTGGTACTGTGTTGCCAAATTTAGTTTATAAAGGTACTGCAAATACATATTTACCGGAAGTTCAGGTACGATATTTGACGGAAAGAGGAATTTTTAATGGATTAATACAAAACATTCAACAAGCACAAAAGGGGGACTCGATTTACATAGGTATTTTTTATATTACAGATTTTGATTTATTAGATGCCATTGAAGAAGCTGATAAAAGAGGGGTTTCCATTTATATTGTAGCAGACCCAAACAAAGATGCTTTTGGAATCAACAAAGATGGTTCTCCTAATCGTACAGTGTTAACACAACTGCATAAAAAAAGTGAAAATATACAAATTCGCTGGTATGATACCCATGGAGAGCAGTATCATACAAAAATGGCTTATTTTGATTTAAAGCAAAAGAATGTTGTAATACTTGGTTCGGGAAATTATACAAGAAAAAATTTAAAAGGATATAATTTAGAAGCGGATTTAGAAATTGTGACATCAAAAGAAAATGCTTTTTCAAAAGAAGTATTTGATTATTTTCAGAGGATATGGCAAAATCAATCCGGAAACTATACAGTGCCTTTTGAAAACTATGAGGAAAATAGTATCATAAAAAAATGGATTTATTATATACAAGAAACGACAGGACTTTGTACCTATTAAAGAAAAGAAATGGTTTGCCATAGCTTAGTATGTCACAAAAGCCCCATTGAGACTTTTGTAAGTTTGATTGATGAATAAAGCCTGCATACAAGCTTTGCCTTCACCAAAGTCCTGAAATACGGGATTTTTATGGGCGAAAATAAATTCCGTTTGCGGATTACATTCAGGGAATGAAGAGTTCCCTGAATGCTTGCACACATCAAAAGAAGTTTTTTGACAGTCTGAGATTGGCTTAGTATGTCACAAAAGCCCCATTGAGACTTTTATGAGTTTGATTGATGAATAAAGCCTGCATACAAAATTTGCCTTCGCCAAAGTCCTGAAATATGGGATTTTTATTGATGAAAATAAATTCCGTTTGCGGATTGCATTCAGGGAATGAAGAGTTCCCTGAATGCTTGCACGCATCAAAAGAAGTTTTTTGACAGTCTGAGAAATGGTTTGCCATATCTTTTTTTGTAAATAATATTAAGGATAATATTGGTTATATTCTTCAGTATATTCTATAGCAGATTGCTGTTGCTGAAGTAAATGTTCTGCCTCTGCACGAATTTTTTCCTCTTGTTGTTGACGTTGTTGTAATAAATGTTCTGCTTCCATACGAATTCTTTCTTCATATTGTTTGTTTTTGAGCTGAGCAAACATCTGCTCTTTATTTTGGAATGTAATGTTTTCAAAATAATAGATGTCTTCTATATTATCTATTTGTATATTCATATTTGTGGGAACGTATAATATAGCGTCTGGATAATTTTGCAGTTGTTTTACAATACTTTTATTGATGGTTTCTTTATCAAAAGAAAATGTTCCAAAAGCACGCTCTGTATAAATTTTTGCAGTTTTCTCATCCGGATAAGAAACGGAAATTTTATTTGCAGAAGCATAGGTAATTTCTCCGGTGCCATATAATTCTAAATAGGCTGTATCGTTTGGTGATTGTTTTACAACAATATCATTGTAGTAATAGTATCTGTCTGAAAAATCAATTTTTAATGTTTCTACAGACTGGTCAATTTCAATTTTTTCCGGTGTTAAGGTAGTAATTTGCAGCAAATTTTCTATGTTGTTAAGGGTTGTTTTGATACCAAGAGGAAGTGTGATTGCAAAACCAATTAATGAGATAAAAAATATTGCTGTAAAAGTTAAAGTGATTTTTTTGAACATATTATACAGCCTCCTTTTTCAAAGCAGCTTTATTTTTTTTGAGAATGTAGTTTTTTATCAAAATGATATTTTTTATTAAAATGTAGTAAGTTAATAGCGCAAACAATCCGCCCAAAGCAAAAGCAGCAATAGTGATAAATATAACAGATACAGAAATAAGCAGCGGTAAATAAGAGATAGAAAAGCCTAAGCAGAAAATACCAAATATACCGCAGCCCACGAAAAAAAGTGCTGAACCAATACAAAAGCTATATACTACTGTGATAAAAAATATTTGTAAAAAAGCAAATACAAAAAAAAGAAATATGGATTTTATCATAGAAACAATTCCATTTGTACCTTTTTTTACGTTTTCACTAATATGAGATGTACTTTGCTTTGCAGTATCTAAAATATCTGTAGACGCCATTTTATCACTAGCAGAACGAAATGTTTTTTCGGTGCCTTTTTTTAATGTAGCAAATGTTTTTTCTGTTCCCTTTTTTAATGTAGCAAATGTTTTTTCAGTACCTTCTTTGAGATTATGTAATGTTTGGTCTAATTTTTCTGTTTTCGTATTGCTCCCATATTCTTCTATAAATTGCTGTGCAATTATTTCAGGGTCTCCTAATTTGGCAGAAATTTCAGTATCTGTTTTATTTTGTCTTCTGCCGTCATTAAAATATTCTTCATAATCTCTTAAAATATCATCAATTTCTGATTTTGACATATGTTTTTTTAAAAGACTTTCTAAAGCTTGTAGATAGCTTTCTTTTGTCATAAAAATCCTTCCTTTCAATGATATGGTTTATTATATATTACGAATATGATCAATAAAATCCTTCGTATGTTATTGATTTGTTTTTGATTTTCCTTTTAATATGTCATTGACCATTTGAGAAAATTCTTGCCAATCATTTTCTAAAGAACCCAGATAGGCTTTGCCTTTTTCTGTAATATGGTAGTATTTTCTGGCAGGACCTATGGTGCTTTCTTTTAAATAAGTGACAAAATATTCCTCTGTAGTCAAGCGTCGCAATATGGGATAAACAGTCCCTTCGTTGATGTCTGTATAAGAGGCAATGCTTTGTACGATTTCATAGCCATACATATCTTGTTTTTTAATTAGAGCCAGCACACACATTTCGATGATGCCCTTGCGAAACTGTGTATTCATAGAAAACCTCCTTTCTATTATTTGGATTGTGTTATGTTAAAATGATATAGGCAACAGCAGTACAATAAAATGAACAAAAACACTGTTTGTCCCGGAAAGAAACTGTTTCTATGCATAAATATAAAAATTACTTTTAAAGATTTTGTTATTTCTTGTCTATATTGTTTTTCTTATTGGTTTTATCGTTATGGAAAAGATAATTATGGGTGTGAAATCTGCTCTGGATATTCTTTCTAATTTTTTGTTTTATTGTGATTTTATCCATAACCATTCTGATTTGTTCGGACAAGACTCTGCTTTTGTTACAAGTGTTGCATACTCTCAAGAACAAGCAAACCACTGGTTTTTATTTTAAAAAAGTTTTTTAATCTCACTTTTATTTGTATGCACTTTTTTGAAATTACATTAAATTAACAGAATCATTATTTGAACAGTTCTAGCTATTACGTTGTAGTAATTATAACATACTACTTTGTAATAAACAATACTTGTTTATGAATAATATATTAATTTTTTCGAAAGAAAGGTTGGCAAATTGTTGCTACAGTTGTATGATATCAATATCATACGGATGTAAGAGTTGATGATATGGAAAAATTGATACGCTTATCAGATACAGAATTAGAAGTGAGGAAAGTGGTTTGGAAAAAGGAAAGCGGTGTTTCTACCTCTCAAATTAAAGCTGTTCTACACAAACAAAGACCATAGAATATTTCACCATTACAGACACGTTTAAACCATTTGATAGATAGAGGATTTTTAAGCAGCTATAAAGAAGGAAAAAATAAATTATATCATATTATATATAGAGGAAGAAACTTATTTAGCATTTGAAAATTGTTGTTTTTTTAAAAAACTATATGAAAATTCTTTGATAAAATTAGTAGCCTCTCTTTATGAAAGTAAGTCTATTACAAAAACAGATTTGAAAGAATTAGCTAAGTTTATAGAAAAAAGATGAAGGAGCAATAGTATTAATTGTATATTTTGAAACAATGTTTAAAATTTCTATAGAAATGATTCCTTTTTTGATTCTCCTTTTTTTATTGGAAAACAAAATCAGTAAGCAGTATAAAAGTATATTTTTGTATCATCTATACTTACTGCTTATTATAAGATTACTTTTGCTTGTTAGTGTTGGAGAATATGCTCTGCTGCAAATTTCTATTGCTAATATCAAATCAGATGAAATGGTTAGTCCAATACAAACAGAGCATAACGCTATACAATTAAAAATACTACAAAGTTCTCCCCCTTTTTATGAAGAAAATGATGCTTCTATTTTGGCAGAAAAAGTAATCAGATAGATTATAAAAAATACTGATTTATGGTTGGGCTATAATAATAGTATTATAGTTGTTTTTAGCTATATTACAATATAGAGCATTTTAAAAAAATGAAAAGAGGAAGAATGTTCATAGAATCCGAAAATGTTATGCAAATATATCAAAGAGTATGCAAAGAAATGAATATTTAAAAAATACCACAGCTTTGGAATTGTCATGTGATACCAAGTCCTATGTGTTTTGGATTTTTGAAAAAGGGGATTTATATTACAATAGAAGATTTAACAGAAGAAGAACTGGAAATGCTTTTTAGACATGAGCTGTATCATTATAAAAGGCAGGATTTGTTTTACAAATTTTTATTGTTACTAGAGCATATCTGAAAAGTCCTATGTATTCATCATTTTAACAAAATGGCAATTGCAACAATATGAATAAAAGCAAAAAAGCAAGAGGCTAACTTATCATATCTAGTAACAATACGACGAAACTGTTTAAGTTTATGAAAAAAATATTCAACCAAATGTCGTTGCTTATAAAGATGCCAATCCATAAACCATGTTTTTTTGTATTGCGTTTGGGTGGTATCACACAGGTGTATAATGTATTCACAGATTTCTTCGCAACCATATGCTCTATCAGCACTAATACGACTACCATGAATATCTATTGTTTCAAGCCGAGAGAGGGCGGTGTTACTATCGTGGATTTGACCGCCGGACAGCAGAAATGAAATGGGGTTGCCTAATTCATCCACAATGGCATAAATTTTGGTACTTTTTCCACCATGACTTGTACCAATAAATTGATTGCATTCTGAATTTAAAGCCCTTTTTTAGCTCCTGCACTTTGTGGGTGTGCTTTGATATGAGCTAAGATTTTCTAAATCAGCATCAGTGTTTAAAATGTGAAAAACAGTTTCTAAAGTATCATCATCTCGCCATTTGCAGAATCTACTGTAAACACTTTGGTGAGGAGGATGTCGTCTTCCCATGCAGAACCACTGCGGACAAGCCACATAATTGCATTGAACATTGTTCTATTATTCCATTTTGGAGGACGTCCTGTTTTGGATACGGGAAAAAATCAGCAATGCGTTCCCATTCTGAATTGCTGAGTTCATATCGTTTTGCCATGTCTATCATCTCCTATCCTATCCGGTATTACTATAACATATAATAGACTTTTGTGCACTTTTCACTTTTCAGATACGCTCTAGTTATTATCATTCATTTTTGGAATTTTTTTGTGAGAGGATTAGTAAAAAAGGTAGAAAAGGAAATGGAACTTTACTGTGATGATTTTATGATGAAAAAATATACTGCTCAGAAAAGAAAAGTATATAGTAATATGTTATTGTCTTTATTACAAGAAAGTACACTAAAAAGACAACTTTTTTATACTACATTTACAAAGTAATGTTGTGATATGAAAAAAAGAATAGAAAATATATGGGAAGGAAGAAAAAAGAAAAGAGGATTTGTACTGTCTGTTCTGTGTAGTGTTGCTATTATGATGAGCTATGGATTGGTAGGTTGCAACATGTAACAGCAAAATCAACAAGAATAAAGCGACAACACTATTAAGTCTTTTGCAATGTAAAACAAAATATGTAACAGATAATTCCACGGTGGCAAATATACTCACTATACTAGACACTGTTGCTGAAGAAGTACAATGCAACGATTTTGAAATACAAAGCAGTCAAGAGCCTTATGACATTATTGTATGCTATAAAATAAAAAATTAGGATACTGTATTGGATGGTGATGCTGTATGGAAATCAGATATTTTTCATTCTTATGAAGATCATAGTGCTGTATTGTTTAGTCTAATTGATAATCTTGGATATGTGACATATGATTTTGTAAATGAACAGGACAAAAAAGTATGACAATAAACAGAGGGGAATTATTATTTTTAAATGATATTTCTCAAGATGATATAGATTCGCCACAAGATTATAAAATTTTTGGGGGTCGGGTGTACACTCATTTTGATAAAATAAATATAACAGCAAATGAAGCAGAAGAACAAAAACAGACAAATACTTTTTTGCAAGAAATGATGAAGATAGTTTGCCAAGATATATCAAAAAGAGATAACATTGTTTTGCAACAACAAATATATCCTTATGCTATCTCTATATTGGAAGAACACAATGATTTTCCATAAAGCCATTTACTGTCAAATCATAAAGGGGAGCTTATGAATACTTTGCAAAGAAAACAAAACAAATAAGAGATTATGCTTATAAATATGCTTGTATATTCCCTCTCCAAAAGGAAAAAAGCATGAAACAGAAGAAGGAAGTGTTTTTGATTACTATGCTAAAGTAAAGTACAATATTTTTGAAGTATTACATCAGCCTCAAGGAAATGTGCTTTATTATATACAAACAGATATAAAACCTACAAAAATTGTATTAGATGCACAAGGAAATATAAAAAATATACAACAACCCATAGAAGGAGAATCTTTGAAGAATTCTGTGAAAGCAATGTGCTAAGAAGATACAGAAATGATACAATCTCTTTTGGAACAAAATGAAACCATGACAGATATAATATTTGGTTTAGAAAAATTACAAGAAGATATTGCATTATATGTTTACAAAAATCAGTTGGATATTTCCTTTTATTCACTAGATGGCATTGATACAATATCATTATAAAAATATATTTGTTGCAAAGTGAAAGTAGAGTTGTTAAAATAAAGGATATAAAAAACTTATATGTATCAAATAAGACAAAGATGAAAAAAGGGATGGCGTAATCTATGGAAAAGTCTTTGCTTGAAACATTACAACAACGATATGATGAAGGCAAGTATCAATTTATAATAGATAAATTATTAGAAATAGAACCGGAAAAATGGGGATATGATTTAACTTGTCTTTTTGCTCGAGCGCTCAATGAATTAGGAGAGTATGAAGATGCTGTGGGATATCTTTTAAAGGTGGCAAAAGAAGGCAGAAAAGATTATATGTGGTATGTGAGAATGGGATATGCTTACTTTTTGCAAAAGCAATATCAAAAATCCAATCAGATGTTTCAAAAAGCATTGAAATTACAGCCCAATAACCAAGAAATATTTCTTTTTGCAACATTGGCTTCCAGTGCGGAAAAAGAAGAAAATATCCATGAGCATATAAAAGAAATGATAACACAACTGAAAAAAGTGGGTGAAAAAGCAGACTATATGACGCAAGAAGTAGAAGAAATTATACAAAAATTACCTGCTGAGGATTGTATATTAAATATTCATACACTTTTGAAAACATTTTCAGATGGAAATATTACATTTCATATTAAAAGAAATTTATTGAAAGACTGGAAAGGCTCTAGAAATTGCTTTGCTACTAATCGTATTATTATAGATGGTAAGAAAATCGGATTTATGTATCGGGATATACCAAAAGAAGGACAGGATGATAGTGGATGGCGATTTACAGCAGGAGATGAAAGCAGCAGTTATATGGCGGATGAAAGAAATTTTGGCTTGTATGACTTGAATTTACTTTGCAATTACGACCCTGATATTATTTCTTTTTTAAACGCACCCTATGGCAAGGCGTATTATAGAGATGAACAAGGTATATTTCGTGAGGCAGAACCCCCAAAATTTAAAAAAAACCAATAGCCAATATTTATAAAACTCTAATATAGTTTTATTTTTAGAAAAAAATTTCAATTAAAAGTTCCGGAAATAATATTGATAAAAAAATCATTTATAATTTACAAATAAAAAATTTGATAGGTTTTCTGTATTTTTTTAGAAAGCCTATCAAATAAGACAATCTTAAAAGGGCAAATGCCTTTTTTTTATTTCAAAAAATTAGTATTGTTTTGAGATGTAACTGCTGGCTGCAATAGCCGCAACTGCACCATCGGAACAGGCTGTCACAATCTGACGGAGAGGTTTTGTTCTAGTATCGCCTGCTACAAAAACACCGTCTATTTTTGTATGACAATCTTCAGAAGCAGAAAGATATCCTTCAGGGCTTGTGTCTAAAAAGTCTGATACAATATGATTGTCTGGAGCATATCCAATAGCAATAAAAACACCGTCTATCGGAATGGTTGAAGTTTCTTTTTTATGACTGTCATATATGTTGGCGGAGGTTACTTTGTGTCGCCCATTGATTTTTGTAACTTGACTGTTATACATAATTGTAATATTTTTTCTTGCCATGACAGCGTCAACTAAAGCTTTTTCTGCTGTAAAAGTTTCTTTGCGGTGTACCAGCAACACTTTTTGGCATTGATTCGATAAAAAAAGAGCATCCTCTAACGCTGTATTGCCGCCCCCTACTATGATCACCTCTTTATTGCGAAAAAACATGCCATCACAAGTAGCGCAATAAGATACGCCTTTGCCTGTCAATTCTTTTTCGCCAGAACAGTGTAAAAGACGTCGTTTTACACCATTTGCTACAATGACTGCTTTTGCCATATAGGTATTTTTTGTTGTAACCACTGTTTTCGTTTTTTGAGAAAAATCCACAGACGTCACTTCTTCAAAACGAATGTTTGCTTTTAAGTCAATGGCTTGTTGATATAATTGCTGTGCAAAAATAGCTCCCGAAATAGAGCGAATAGCAGGATAATTTTCTATCTGGGATGTAATAGCGGCTTGTCCGCCATATAAATTGCCATCCAACACAATGACAGAAAGACCAGCGCGTAAAGCATAAATAGACGCTGTTATCCCTGCTGGACCTGCGCCGATAATCAACACATCAGCAGCATTTTTTTGTTTTGTAGCCATAATGATAAACTCCTTTCCTGTTTTATTTTTATAATATAACAAAATATAACCCATTTCATACAAAAACGGCCTACTTCTTTTGACCAATGTATGGTATACTTTTAAAAGAAGTTTACCTTCTAATGATAAGAAAGGGGTGTATATAGTCAATATGATACAATGTTTGCAAGATAGAATCAAGTTAAGTGATGAAAAGAATATGCCTGCTTTTGGCTTGGGATGTTATAAAGCAATGGATGCGGAAGTGGAAAAGGCTGTTAGAAGCGCTTTAGAAAGCGGATATACTATGATAGACACTGCTACAAGATATGAAAATGAATATTCTGTGGGAAAAGCTATAAAAGAAAGCGGTATTGATAGAGAAAAGCTGTTTGTTGTCACAAAGATATGGCCTACTTTTTACAACAAACCAGAAAAAGCCATTGAATATAGTTTAAAACAATTAAATATAGACTATATAGATATGTATTTGCTCCATTGGCCTGGTGTAGATGAAACAGCCAGATATCGTACATGGGAAGCGATACAAAAATATATGCAAAAAGAGTTAATTCAAAATGCAGGCGTTTCTAATTTTAAAATACATCACTTAAAAGGAATGTATCAAGCTTTTGGAAAAATGCCTGCAGTCAATCAAATAGAATTACACCCGTGGTATCCTCAGCAAGAGATTACTTCTTTTTGCAAAGAAAATGATATTGCAGTGGAAGGTTGGGGACCCATTTTTAGAGGACATATCAAAGAGGCGCCTCTTATGGCAGAATTGGCAGAAAAGTATGGAAAATCTCCGGTGCAAGTGACATTACGCTGGCATATACAAAAGGGATTTATTGTGATACCAAAATCTTCCAATCCCGAAAGAATTAAACAAAATGCAGACGTTTTTGATTTTGAATTAACAACAGAAGATATGAAAAAAATTGACCAGTTAAGTTGTGGAAAACATTTTGGAAATGACTCGGATACTTATACAGGAGAAGATTTTCAATTTACTATTTGAGGTTGTGTTAACATAATATGAAAATAAAAATGCAGAAAAAAATTTTAAAAATGTAATTCCAAAAAAGAGCATATAAATAAAAGGGAACACTTGAAAAAATTTTTTAAACCAATGCTTTACTTGTTCTTGAGAATATGTAAAACCTGCAACATAGGCGAGTGGGCGTTCGAACAAATCATAATGGCTATGGATAAAATGATAATAGAACAGAAAAATTGGAAATCAGATTCAAAACAATGGAATCCTTTTTTCGTTTTGTAATAAGATTTAAAAGTTTTATGGAAAGATTCTATCACATGATTACTGATATCATCATGAAAGCAATGGTAAACATGATATTTTGATTTCGGATAGACAAGCATAAGCGGCTAAATATCAAGACCATCTGCAACAACGATAATAGGAATTGTATCTGTGATATTGCGAGGCTTTTTAAAGAGTGTAAGAGCAGTATTGCTGTTTGTTACACCAGATAAAGCAATCACAACTGTTGTTTCAGAATCCAGCAATATCCAAATATCATGCTGCTGTTTTTTAATTTTAATATCAGTTTCATCAACGTGCCATTGATTAGAGTATAGGTTAGACTTTTGCAGAAGAAAGTAAAAAAACGGTTTTGAAAAAAGCTGCAAAAGGGCAAATCCAACCATAAATAGAAATGTGAAAATACAAACCGCAAGAATATTTGTATCTGCCTAAAAGAGCAGTAGACCTCAAATAAAGCGTAAGAGCATATAAAATAACATTTGGTGCAAAACGAAATATTTTAAAAGAAACTCTGGTAAATGCAGGAAACTTCTTTTTATAAAAGTTCAAATTAACAATAGAAACTTTAATAGAGTGGTTGGTCTTTTTAGAATTACATTTAAAATGAATAAAAGAGTGGTATTTGTGTCAAGCAAAAATATTTTTGCCACAAATAGGGTATTTTGGGCAGTATTTGTCAGACGTTTTTATTTTGTTAGAATTTAAAGTAAAACAATGGTAACATTTGCAACAAATATATTTTTGACGTCTGTATTTCTCTTTCTCATAGCGATAAAGGAAATGACAAAAACAATGAAGATAAGAAATAGTAAAATTTTTAAAGGTAATTTTTATATTTATGCATAGAAACAGCTCTTTTCTGAGAGAAAATGTTTTCGTTTTAGGATACTTTCAATCAGGGGCTGCTGTCTATATCATTTTAAACGAATAGAATCCTATTTGATAAAAGGAGATATCAAAAATGAATCAGTTTGAATTACTTGTTTGTTGTGTTGAAAATTATAGCCACATTAAAAATGTAGCAAGCAATAAAGTTGCACATTCCTTTGGACAAAAGGGGATTTTTGAATTGCTTTTGGAAGGGTACGAGGCTTATTGCAATATGGACGAAGGCTTTTTTATTGGTATGATAGATGGATATATGGAAAATACAACAGATGCACAACAGTCGGAATATAATAAACACAAACAAAGACAAGCAGTGCTTCCAAAGGTATTGAAACAAATTGCAAAAGAAAAAAATATGACAAAAATAGAAACCATAAAATCTTTTTATGCTTCTAAAACAGGAGAGGCTTTTGCCAATGACAGCACAGAGTATTATAATAAAACCCCTGAAGAATTGGTAGAACTCTACAATCAGGAAACAATATGAATCAAAAAAATTTAAAATGGGGATATACAACAGGCAGTTGTGCCGCAGCAGCTGCAAAGGGAGCTGTAACATTACTTTTATTAGGTCAAAAACTGCAAAAAACTTCTCTTTTGACACCAAAAGGGATTACATTACAGTTAGATTTTATCAACTGTAGTTGGAAAGGTGAAAAAACAATTTGTGGTGTAAAAAAAGACAGCGGCGATGACCCTGATGTGACAAATGGTATTGTGATATATGCTACAGCAGAAAAAATTGAAAAAGGCATTATCATAGAAGGGGGAGAAGGCATTGGGCGTGTGACCAAAAAGGGATTGCAACAGCCTGTTGGCGCAGCAGCCATCAACAAAGTTCCTCGAGAGATGATAAAAAAATGTATTGAAGAAATTTCTGCATTGGCACAATATCATGGAGGCATTGCTGTAACCATATGGACGCCGCAAGGAAAAGAAATTGCAAAAAAAACATATAATTCTAGGCTGGGTATTTTGGGAGGTATTTCTATACTAGGGACAAGCGGTATTGTAGAGCCTATGAGTGAAAGGGCACTGTTAGACAGCATTATAGTAGAACTAGGTATGAAAGCGGCTAATAGCAATCAAAATTTGATATTGACGCCGGGAAATTATGGTCGCGCTTTTTTAAAAAAAGAGTATGGTATTGATGTGGAAAAAGCTGTTAAAATCAGTAATTTTGTAGGAGAAACACTGGATGCTGCAAAGCAATTGTCATTACATGCAATATTACTTGTAGGACATATTGGAAAACTGGTAAAAATAGCAGGAGGCATTATGCAGACTCATTCAAAATATGCTGATTGCAGAATGGAAATTATAGGAGTTCATGGTGCGATGGCCGGAGCCGATACCAAAACCATACAATCTATTATGCAGTGCATTACAACAGAAGAAGCGTTACTTTTATTAAAAGAAAAGGGATTACTGGAAAAAACAATGGATTCTATTTTAAAAAAAATGCTGGAGCATATGCAGTATAGACTGGGAGAAAAAACGAAAATAGAAGTGATTGTATTTTCTGAAAAATTGGGAGTTTTAGCTCAAACAAAGAATGTGGAAGCATTTTTAAAAAATTGGCGACAGCAATAAAGGGGTGATGATATGGTACATTTTGTGGGAGCCGGCAGCGGCGCGGTAGATTTGATTACAGTACGAGGACAAAAACTGTTGAAAAATGCAGATGTGATAATCTATGCAGGCTCGCTGGTTAATGCAGAATTGTTAAAAGAAGCAAAAGAAAATTGCATGATTTATAACAGTGCAAAAATGACACTAGAAGAAGTGATAAAAGTAATGCAAGAAAATAAAGAAAAAGAAATCGTTCGCCTTCATACGGGAGATACTAGTTTATATGGAGCCATTAGAGAACAGATGGACGCTTTAAAACAATTGCAAATACCGTATGATATTTGTCCCGGAGTCAGCTCTTTTTGTGGTGCGGCGGCAGCTTTGCAAATGGAATATACATTGCCAAATGTATCTCAAACAGTGATTATTACAAGAATGCCGGGAAAAACACCCGTACCGGAAAGAGAAGATATTTCTAAATTAGCCAAGCATCAGGCAACAATGGTTATTTTTTTAAGTGCAGGATTGTTGGAAGGGCTAGAAAAAAAATTGCAGCTTGGAGGTTGTCATAAAGATATGCCTGCCGCAATTGTGTATAAAGCGACTTGGGAAGACGAAAAAATAATACGCTGTAGTGTTTCTACATTAGCAAAGTCTGCAAAAGAAAATCATATTACAAAAACAGCATTGGTGATAGTAGGAAATGTATTAGGAGATAACTATGAACGTTCTTTATTATATCACCCTGATTTTTCTACAGAATTTAGAAAGGCAAAAAAAAATGAAATTATATGTCATAGGGTTTACAAAAAAAGGCACCACATTGGCAAAGAAAATTTGTGAAAAAATGGATGATGCAAATTGTTTTTCTATGAAATGCCAAGAAGAAGGAATTACAATGGTTTCTTCCTTAAAGAATTGGACAGAAAAAGCATTTCAAAAAGCAGACGGCATTGTATTTGTAGGCGCTTGTGGCATTGCTGTAAGAGCAATTGCTCCGTTTTTGAAAGAAAAATTTTGCGACCCTGCCGTTGTGGTAGTAGATGAAAAGGGCAGTTTTGTGATTTCTTTATTATCCGGTCATGTGGGAAAAGCAAATATGCTTACTAATAAGATAGCACAAAAAATTAATGCTACAGCAGTGATTACCACTGCTACAGATATCAATAACATTTTTGCAGTAGATGTGTGGATAAAGCAAAAAGGGTTTTTATATTTGAAAAAAGAAGAAGCAAAGAAAATGATGAAATGGATTTCCGCTGCATTATTGGATAAAAAAATAGTAGGCTTTGATACCATATTTGAATATGATGCATTGCCAAAGGGTATACAAGCAAAAAAAGAAGGTGAGATTGGAATTTCTCTTTCCATTTATCATGAAAAAAAGAAATTTGAAAAAACACTTTTTTTGATTGCGCCTATTGTACATATTGGTATAGGTTGTAAAAAAAATATAAGTTCTCAAGCGGTGGAAGAAGCTGTTTTTTGGATATTAAAAAAAGAAAATATCCCTATAGAAGCAGTAGAAGCGCTTTCCACCATTGATTTGAAAAAAAATGAAAAAGGGATTTTGTATTTTTGTGAAAAATATCAAAAACCGCTTCATACTTTTTCAGCAGAAGAATTGTCAAAAGCAGAAGGGAATTTTACCGCGTCTGATTTTGTAAAACAAACAACAGGAGTAGACAATGTTTGTGAAAGAGCTGCTATATGTTCTTGCGATTATGGAAAATTACTTCTTCCCAAAAAAGTATACAATGGCGTTACAATTGCACTGGCAATGAAAAAAATGACGATTTCATTTTAGGAGGAATTTTATGAAACAAATATTATATGTTGTAGGAATTGGCGCTGAAGGCGGCGGCACTATGACAAAACAAGCACAGCAAACGCTTTCTCGTTGTCAGCTGATTGTAGGGTATCATGTTTATGTTGCATTAATACAGAAAGACTTTCCGGATAAAATGTATTTTACAAGTCCTATGACACAAGAAAAGGAAAGAGTAGCCTATGCAATAGAACAATGTCAAAGAGGGATTGCAACAGCAATCATATCCAGTGGCGACAGCGGTGTATATGGTATGGCTTCTCTTGTTTATGAACTGGCTGAAAATACAGATATTAGCGTGGAAGTCATTTCGGGTGTGACAGCTTGTTTAAGTGGAGGAGCTGTTTTGGGTGCTCCGCTTTCTCATGATTTTGCTGTTATCAGCTTAAGCGATTTACTAACCCCTTGGGAAGTGATTGAAAAAAGACTGCGTTTGGCGGCAGAGGGAGATTTTGTAATTTGTATTTACAATCCATCCAGTAAAAAAAGAAAAGAATATTTGAAAAAGGCTTGTGATATCGTACTAAAATACCAATCCCCCAAAACAGTATGCGGTATTGTAAAAAATATTGGCAGACAAGGACAGATAAGCAAAATATTAACATTGGAACAACTAAAAGACACTCAGGCAGATATGTTTACAACTGTTTTTATAGGAAATCGTCAAACAAAAATACGAAAAGGAAAAATGGTAACGCCACGAGGTTATGTTTATGAATAAAAAGATATTGCTTTTTGGAGGAACAACAGAAGGAAGAATGTTTGCACAATATTTATCTGGCACAAATGCGGATACAGATGTTGCAGTGGCTACAGAATATGGTCAGCAGCTTTTGCGGGAAAAAGAAAATTTGCATATCCTTTCTGGAAGAAAAGATATGTGTCAAATTCGGCAAATGATAAAAGAGCAAAGATATGTTTGTGTCATTGATGCGACGCACCCTCATGCAGTGGAGGTAACAAAAAATATCCAACAAGCTTGTCAGCAAACAAATACAAAATATTATAGACTTTTAAGAGAAAGTTGTGATGCTGAGGAAGGTGTTTGGGTAGATTCCATAGAAGAAGCAGTTTGTTTTTTACAAAAAACAACAGGAAATATATTTGTGACAACAGGAAGTAAAGAGTTAAACAAATTTAGAGTGTTGACTGATTTTTCTCAAAGAGTTTATGCTCGTATACTGCCTGTAGCAGAGGCAATACTTCAATGTCAACAATATGGTATGACAGGAAAACACATCATATGTATGCAGGGACCATTTTCTACAGAAATGAATGTTGCACAGCTAAAACAAATACAAGCCAAATATATTGTTACAAAAGAATCGGGAAAAACAGGAGGGTTTCAACAAAAAATAGAAGCGGCACAACAAACCGGTGCATTGGCTGTTATCATAGGAAGAAAAAATATAGAAGAAGGTTTTTCTTTTTCTAAATTAACAGTAGAATTGCAAAAACAGTACTCTATTGTGGCAAAAAGACAAGTGACATTATTGGGAATTGGCGCAGGAGTGCATACATTGACACAAGAAGGCAGACAAGCAGTACTGCAGGCCGACTGCATTATTGGCGCAAAGCGTATGATAGAGGCATTGTCCCATTTTGAAAAAGAGAGTTTTGTTAGCTACGAAAGTGAAAAAATTGCAGAATTTATTATAAAACAAAAACAGTATAAAAATATAGTTGTGGCTTTTTCTGGAGATATTGGATATTACAGCGGTGCAAAAAAATTGTATGATTTGTTAAAGGATTTTGAAGTAAATACAATAAGCGGCGTATCTTCTGTTTCTTATTTTATGGCAAAGCTGCATACTTCTTGGGAGGATGCAAAGCTGTTGAGTCTGCATGGTAAGAAAGAGTCTGTTTTAGGACATATTTTACAAAATAAGAAAACAATTTTATTATTAGGAAAAAAAGACGATGCAGCAAATATTTGCTCTATGCTGTGTAAAAAAGGATTGAAAAATATAAGAGTCGTTTTGGGAGAAAATCTTTCTTATGATACAGAAAAAATAACAAACGCTACAGCAGAAATATTACAAAACATACAAACGGCTCCTTTAGCAATATTATATATCGAAAATGAGCAATATTTACAAAAAAAACAACATTTTGGTATGTGTGATAATGCTTTTGTAAGAGGAAATGTTCCTATGACAAAAAGAGAAGTTCGTACAGTATTGCTTAGTTATATGATGCTAAAACAAGACGACATTATTTGGGATGTGGGAGCAGGAACAGGTTCTGTTTCCGTAGAGATGGCGCTGCAATGCCCTTTTGGCACAGTATATGCCATTGAAAAAAAACAAAAAGCGCTTTTGCTTTTAGAAGAAAACAAACAAAAATGGCAGTGCTGGAATATGCAAATCATAGAAGGAAATGCACCGGAAATATTAAAACAACTGCCTGCCGCTGATAAAGTGTTTATAGGAGGCAGCAGTGGCAGAGCAAAAGAAGTGATGAAAATCGCTTTAGAAAAAAATCCGCAAGCATACATTATAGCAACAGCTGTTACAATAGAAACCATAAGAGATTTAGAGGAAAGCTTTTCTGAACTGGATATGCATTGGCAATGTACACAAATTGCTGTTACAAGAAGTGAAAATATAGGAAAGTATCACATGATGAAAGGACAAAATCCTGTATGGATATATTGGGGAAGCTCAACTATGAAAGGACAATGATGAAAAGAAAAATAATAGGAAGATTTGCAAAAAGCATGACAAAGTAAAATGTTTTGAAGACAACTTATCCAACTAAACATCAAGAGGTTATTTTTAACCATATCCATGTCCACAAAGGACATAAAAATACTTTAGAAAAAAGAGAAAATCATTTGTCTAACAGAAACGTCACTGTATTATAAATATGGACTGAAGCTAAAATGCTGATTAGAGAAAAGAAGCAGTACAATCTGAAACGCTTAAATAAAGCATCGCTGTTGCAATCTAATAAAGCAATTATTTCCCATTAGACTGAAGATATAAACAAGTGGGATTAAGTATAGGTATGGGAAAAATGAGTGAAATACAATGGTTCTGTTAACTGAACATGAAAATAAAAGTACAGAAATTTGCGACAAATATATTTTTGATGTCTGTATTTATCTTTTCTATAACCATAAAGGAAATGAGAAAAGCAATAGGGACAAAAAATAGAAAAATCTTTAAAAGTAATTTTTATATTTATGCATAGTAACAGCTCCTTTCGAGGAGAAACACTGTTTTAGTTCATTTTGTTGTACTTTCAATAAGGAGCTGTTGTCTATACCATTTTAACGTAACAGAATCAATACATTATATAGGAGAAAGTAGTATGAAAATACCAAGAATACTTTTTGCCGCTCCTGCCAGCGGTATGGGCAAAACAACCATAACCTGTGGTTTTTTGGCTGTATTAAAAAAAAGAAATGTAGATACCATTTCGTTTAAATGTGGTCCTGATTACATTGATACGCTTTTTCACAGCCATGTTTTGGGAGTGCCTTCTTATAATATAGATACCTTTTTAACAGGTGAAAAAAATGCTAAATTTCTTTTTTATAAAAATGCTGTAGGCAAAAAAATGGCTGTCATAGAAGGCGTAATGGGCTATTATGACGGATTGGGCAGCACAACTTTAAAAGCCAGCAGTTATGATGTGGCAAATGTGACAAAGACACCTGTGATTATGGTCATACGTCCA
The DNA here is from genome assembly GCA_018715395.1 of Candidatus Coprocola pullicola. Taxonomy (GTDB): domain Bacteria; phylum Bacillota; class Clostridia; order Lachnospirales; family Anaerotignaceae; genus Coprocola; species Coprocola pullicola. The sequence goes on from DVLQ01000039.1 coordinate 33,870, forward strand.
AAGGGAATGAGCCTTTCTGTTGCAGCATTACTAAAAGGTTTTTTGCAGTATCAACAAAAAAGCTATATAAAAGGGGTAATACTCAACGGTGTTTCACAAATGTTTTATCAAACGCTAAAAGATGTGATAGAAAAAGAATTGCCTATCAAAGTATATGGCTATTTGCCTCAAAAGCAAGAATTTGCATTGCAAAGCCGTCATCTTGGATTGGTGACGCCTGATGATACACAACAGCTACAAAAAAAATTATATTACTTAGCAGAAGAAATGGAAAAAAATATGGATATAGAGGGGATTATGTCATTAGCAGAATCAGCAGAAGAATTGCCTGACATGGTATTGCCAAAAAATGAAGTAGAAAAAAAATGTACTATTGCAGTAGCAAAGGATAGAGCATTTTGTTTTTATTATAAAGATAATTTACAGTATTTGGAGGAAAATGGATGTCAACTGGTCTATTTCAGTCCTTTAAAAGACAAAAATTTACCAAAAGAGGCAGACGGTATTTTTTTAGGCGGAGGATATCCGGAGCTATATGCCAAAGAGCTTTCTCAAAACAATACAATGATTGCAAGTATCAAAAACGCCATTGCGCAAGGCATGCCGGTATGGGCAGAATGCGGAGGGTTTTTATACCTTCATGAAACATTGCAGGATGCACAAGAAAAAAGCTATGCCATGGTTGGAGCTATAAAAGCCCACGCTTTTGGTGAAAAGCAATTAAAGCATTTTGGTTATATTACATTACAAGCCCAAAAAGACACATTTCTTTGCAAAAAAGGAGAAAGCATTCCAGCCCATGAATTTCATTATTGGCAAAGTACCAATCCAGGAAATGCTTTTTTAGCGGAAAAATATTCTAAAAAAAGAAGTTGGCAGTGTATTCACGACCAAAGAAATATTTTTGCAGGATTTGCTCACATTCATTTTTATGGAAATACGATATTTGCAGATAACTGGATAAAGCAATGTATACAATGGAGGAGAGAAAAAAAAGTATGAAAAGAAATGTTTGTGCTATGTTGGCAGGCTTTTGTATGGATATGCTTTTTGGCGACCCTTCTGCATTGCCACACCCTATTTGCTGGATAGGAGGTTTGATAGCTAAAACGGAAAAAATATTGAGAAAATATCTTCCAAAAACAGAAAAAGCAGAAAAATGTGGTGGGATTTTTCTAATTTTTGTTATACTTTTGGTATCATTAACAATACCTGCTATATTTTTATATTTCATAGGTTTTTTTGGAATATTGCCCGTATTTTTGTTGGAAACGATAATATGCTGGTATATGCTTGCCACAAAATCTTTAAAAAAGGAAAGTATGGCTGTTTATAAAAAATTAAAACAAAATGATTTAAAAGGAGCAAGAAAGGCTGTTTCCCGTATTGTAGGAAGAGATACTCAAAATTTGACAAAAGAAGGCGTAACGAAAGCGGCGATTGAAACTGTAGCAGAAAATACCTCAGATGGCGTAGTAGCTCCTTTATTTTATATGACTATGTTTGGACCACTAGGGGGTGTGTTTTACAAGGCAGTCAATACAATGGATTCTATGGTAGGATATAAAAATGAAAAATATATTTATTTTGGAAGATATCCTGCAAAACTAGACGATATTATCAATTATATCCCGGCGAGGCTTTCAGCGCTTTTTATGATATTGAGTGCAAAGCTGTTAGGATATCATAGCAAAGACAGCTTTAAAATATGGAGAAGGGACGGCAGAAACCACGCAAGCCCCAATTCTGCCCAAACAGAAGCGGCTTGTGCCGGCGCATTGGGCATACAGTTAGCAGGAGATGCATGGTATTTTGGAAAAAAATATAAAAAACCGTTTATTGGTGATAAAAAAAGAGAAATTGTATCAGAAGATATTCAAAAAGCAAATCGTTTGCTTTATACTACAGCGATGATAGCGGTTTTTGCATTTTCTGTGGCAGGTGTTTTATTAGGAAAAAAAAGAATTGATTAAGATGAGGAGGAACTTTTTTTATGAGAACTTATAAACATGGCGGCGATGTATATAGTTATGATGTAGAGATGGATTTTTCGGCAAATATCAATCCGCTTGGTATGCCGGAGTCTGTCAAAAAAGCTGTACAAGAATCTATTGCAGATTGTATTCACTATCCAGACCCTTATTGCAGAGATCTGACAGCGGGTATTTCTAAAAAAGAAAATGTACCAGAGGAATATATTCTTTGTGGAAACGGGGCAGCAGATTTGATATTTCGCTTTGTGTTGGCAAAACGTCCCAAAAAGGCATTGATACTGGCTCCTAGTTTTTCAGAATATGAAGGGGCATTGGCGGTAGGAGAATGTGAAGTTTCTTACTATACATTAAGTAATCAAAATGGTTTTCGTTTAACGGAGGATTTTCTTCATCAAATTACAGACGAGGTAGATACAGTTGTACTTTGTAATCCAAATAATCCAACGGGAAGACTCATAGAGCCGGAATTATTAGAAAAAGTGGCAGAACAGTGCCAAAAAACAAATACATTTTTATTTTTAGATGAATGCTTTTTGGATTTTATGGAAGATGGTAATGAAAGAAGTATGAAAAACAAATTGGCTGATAACAGCAGTTTGTTAATATTAAAAGCTTTTACAAAAATGTATGGTATACCTGGATTACGTTTGGGATATTGTCTTTGCAGTGATAAAGAACTGATTGAAAAAATGCGTTCTGCAAGCCAAAGTTGGGCAGTGTCTGTTCCTGCACAAGCTGCCGGAGTGGCGGCATTGGCAGAAACAAAATTTGTTGAAAATACAATTCAATTGATAAAGCAAGAACAACATTATCTTCTTTCGGAATTAAGAAATATAGGTATTCCTTGTTATCCTCCTTCTGCAAATTATATCTTTTTCAAGGAAGAACAGGGAATTTATGAAAGATTGTTAAAAAAGGGTATTCTTATTAGAAGCTGCCATAATTATCCCGGCTTGGAGCATGGCTATTTTAGAATTGCCATAAAAAGTCATGAAGAAAATGAAAAACTCATACAAGCTATTAGAGAAGTAATTAAAGAAGGTTCCATATGGCAAAGGTGATTATGGTACAAGGAACAATGTCCAATGCAGGAAAAAGTTGGGTTGTAGCCGGGCTTTGTCGCATTTTTAGACAAGACGGATATCATGTGGCACCATTTAAGTCGCAAAATATGGCTCTGAATTCGTTTATTACAAAAGAGGGGTTAGAAATGGGCAGAGCGCAAGTGATGCAATGTGAAGCGGCAGGCATTGAACCTTCTGTACAAATGAATCCTATATTATTAAAACCAACAAATGAAATAGGCTCACAGGTTATTTTAAATGGAGAAGTGATAGGAAATTTTTCTGCAAAAGAATATTTTCAAAAGAAAAAAGATTTTTTGCCAGAAATAAAAAAAGCGTATGATGTTTTAGCGGAAAAATATGATATTATTGTGATAGAAGGAGCAGGCAGTCCTGCCGAAATCAATTTAAAAAAAGATGATATTGTAAATATGGGTATGGCTGAATTGGCGGACGCTCCTGTGATATTGATAGGAGATATTGATAGAGGCGGGGTTTTTGCCCAGTTGGTAGGCACGATGATGCTTTTGGAAAAAAAAGAACAAAACAGAATCAAAGGTTTTGTGATCAATAAATTTAGAGGAGATGTAACTTTGTTACAGTCCGGTATTACTATGTTAGAGGAAAAATGTCAAAAAAAAGTGTTGGGGGTCATACCGTATTTATCTATTGATATTGAAGATGAGGACAGTCTTTCACAGCGATTTGAAAAAAAAGAAAAAAGAGGGCTTTTGGATATTGCAGTCATTCATTTTCCTCATATTTCTAATTTTACGGATTTTAATAGATTGGAAGCGATAGAAGGCATTTGTTTACGATATGTCAAAAAAACGTCGGAATTAAAGTGGCCTGATATGATTATACTTCCCGGTACAAAAAACACCATAGAAGATTTACTTTTTATCAGACAAGAAGGACTGGAAAGTGCTATCAAAAAGCTCTCTCAAAAGGGAGTCATTGTTTTTGGTATTTGTGGAGGATACCAAATGATGGGTAATCTTCTTTCAGACCCTTATGGTATAGAAAAAAAGGGTACTATAAGAGGTATGCAATTGCTTCCGATTAAAACAATATTTGAAAAGGAAAAAACAAGAACAAGAGTAAAAGGAAGATTTTTAACAGTTTTTGGAGATTTAAAAGAACTTTCGGAAAAAATATTTTGGGGATATGAAATTCATATGGGAAAAACAGAAATAGAAAAAGGACAGCCCTTTACCAAAATAGTCAAAGAAAATAAAGATGATCAAATAGATGGAGTTCAAAATCAAAATTGTTATGGCACTTATGTACATGGTATTTTTGATGCAGAAGAAACCGCGCAGGCATTGATAAAAGCATTGTGCCAAAAAAAGAATATAGATTGCACAGATATATTAAAAAATACAGTAAACTGGCAAGCTTATAAACAAAAACAATATGATTTGTTGGCAGATACCATAAGAAGTAGCTTGGATATGCAAGAGATTTATAAAATATTGGAAGGAGGCAGATAAGTGAAATTTGAATTGGAAGAAATAAAACCTGCTGATATTGAAAAAAGAAGCTTTCAAATCATTAGCAAAATATTGAAAAAAGAATATCCTAATGTGGTATTAAAAAAAGAAGAAGAACCCATTATCAAAAGAGTGATACATACAACGGCAGATTTTGAATATTTGGATACACTTTGTTTTTCTCATGATGCTGTAAAAAAAGGCAAAGAGGCGCTTCAAAAGGGTGTTTGTATTGTGACAGACACCCAAATGGTGAAATCCGGAATAAATAAAAAATTTGTAGAGTATTTAGGAGGAGAGGTCTACTGCTTTATGTCTGATGAAGATGTGGTGGAATTAGCAAAAAAGCAAAATATCACAAGAGCGATGGCTAGTATAGATAAAGCAAGTACATTGAAAAAACCGCTTATTTTTGCAATAGGAAATGCACCAACAGCTTTGATAAGAATTTATGAATTGACACAAAAAAATCAATTCAATCCTAAGTTAATTATTGGCGTGCCGGTAGGGTTTGTCAATGTGATACAGGCAAAGGAGCTAATATTGACATTAAACGTACCTTCTATTGTATCCAAAGGAAGAAAAGGAGGCAGCAACGTAGCGGCAGCCATTTGCAATGCGCTGCTTTATGAATTGATTCAAAGATAATCCTCTTTAACTTTGTGGAATCATAAAATACAAAAAAATGTCCTTATCAATGGGTATATTATATCCAAATTGAATAAAAAGTGATGCAATGAAGTAAAGCTTCAATCATTCTTATAAAAGAAAAATTCTACTATTTACAATATTGAACTGCACCCCATTTGTTAGACAGTATGATATACTGAATAACAAGTGGGGTGATTTTTATGCCAAAAGGAGTACCAAATAAACGATATACACCAGAATTCAAGCAACTGGTGGTAGAAACGATGC
>DVLQ01000040.1 GCA_018715395.1 Candidatus Coprocola pullicola
GGTAGAAATACCGCGGAAAATGAGTGTATCAAGTTTTATGGGGTATTTGAAAGGAAAAAGCAGCACGATGTTATATGAGCAATTCAGTGAGTTGAAATATAAATATAGAAACAGAGAATTTTGGTCTAAAAAGGATATTATGTGGACACAGCAGTAAAAAATGCAGAAAGAATAGCCGAATATATAGCGAATCAATGAAGGGAGGATCAACTGGGAGAACGGATAACGCCGGAATCGGAAAACCCTTTTAAAGGATAGCAGGTAACAGAGGTGCAGTTGGCAGATCAGGTTATGCGTTCACGCATACGCGAGGAACAGAGGGCTATGCCCGCATGAGAAAAACCACCCGCTAGGCGGGTGGTTGCTTTTTTGGGTGAATCCAATCAAACCCCCGGCTATGCCGAGGGAATCAGAGAGCTTCAGCTTCAGGCAAAAACCTCCTATGCTATAATAATCTTGAGTCCGCTAAGACACAAGAAAGCATAGAAGGTTATTTATATGAATAGTTTATCACATACAATTTGGGAATGTAAACACTATATTGTATTTGTGCCAAAGTATAGAAGGCAGATACTATATGGAAAAATGGAAGCTGAGATAGAAAAATACTTGGACAATGATATAAGAGAAAAGAAATAGAGATGATAGCGGCAGAATGTTGTTCAAATTGTATACATATGCTGATTGGTATACCACCAAAATACAGTGTTTCAGAAATTGTTGGATATTTGAAAAGTTCTCTAATCATTTTTAATGGACACACAAATTGAAAATATAAGTATGGAAACAGAACATTTTGGTGTAGAGGATATTAGGTTGATACAGTAGGGAAAACACAAAAAAATATGTGAATAATCAGTGAAAGAAAGACTGTATGACAGCTCAAATTCATTTTAGTAAATACATTGACCTGTTTACAGGTGAAAAAGCAAATAAAAATAGCCACCAAGGGCGGCAGTTGAGATAGTAGAGCACTTGGCGGACTTTCAATGCACTTGCAAACACAGCCGATAATGGCTCCTTCTAGGGGCAGAGCAAACCACTGGCTGAGCCGGTGGTTCTGATTGTATAGAGAAAACCATGTGTTTCAAAAAAGCCTTCCGGCGTTGAGGTAGAAAGGGGGATACATCGTTTATGGCATAGAAAATGGCATTACAAATATCATATTGAGTTTACACCAAAGTATAGAACAAAAGTATTTTATGACAAAAAAAGCAATAGAGAAAATATTGAGAAAATTGCATGAGTAGAAAAGTGTGGATATACCAAAATCAGAAGTATGTCCGCATATGTTGGCAGAAATACCACTAAAAATGAGTGTATTAAGTTTTATGGGGTATTTGAAAGGATGAGATGGAAACTAGTTTCGTAAGTTGAAATACAAGTATAGAAAAGGATAGCTTTGATATAAAGGCTATTATGTTGATACAACAATAAAAAATACAGACAAAATAGCTCAATATATAACAGAGAAAAAACAGAAAGAGTAGCTGAAAGCGAAATGAGAAAATCCTTTTAAGAGTAGCAGAAATGCGCTTGTGTGCATTTACGCATAAGCTAGTAGCATGCCCCCATGAGAAAAATCGCTTGCTAGGCGGAAGGATGTTTTTTAATAAGATAACTTGTTTTTTTAATAAAAAAAGGATATAATTTTTGAGAAATTCAAAGAAAGGAAGAATTGCATGGAAGATATGACAAAACTAGGTCTTTTATCGGAATTGACAGAAGGCTTGGCTAAAATAAATATTACAACGCCCACCAAAATACAACAGCAAGTGATACCAGCTATATTAAAGGGAGTAGACGTTATTGGACGGTCTGAAACAGGGTCGGGAAAAACATTTGCTTATTTATTGCCATTATTTCAAAAAATGGATTTGACATTGAAAAAAACACAAGTAATCATATTGACGCCAACACATGAATTAGCCTCTCAAGTACAAAAACAAGCTGAGATTTTGGCAAAAGTATCCGGATTGCCTATCAAAAGCGTTTTGATAATAGGAAGCGCAAGTATGACAAGACAGTTGCAAAAATTAAAAGAAAAACCTCATATTGTAGTTGGGTCTGCCGGACGTATATTAGATTTTATACAAAAAAGAAAAATTTCCGCCCATACTGTTAAAACAATCGTTTTGGATGAAGGTGACAGACTGTTGGATCATCAAAATATAGAAAGTGTTCAAGCTGTGATCAAAACAACTTTAAAGCAGCGACAGATTGTTCTGCTTTCCGCTACTGTCAGCCAAGATATCAAAAAAAGAGCAAAACAAATCATGAATGAAAATGTGGTAGAAATTTCTATGACAGATAGTCTTTTACCCAAAAATATTGTTCACTATTATATTTTGGCTGAAAAAAGAGAAAAATTTATTGTACTAAGAAAAGTATTGGCGGCAGAAAAACCAAAAAAAGCCATTCTATTTTTGAATAATCCTGAAAATATTGCTGTGACAGTGGACAAGCTATGCTACCATGGCTTAAAAGCAGACGGCATATACGGCGGAGCTTATAAAACAGAAAGACAAAATGCTATGGAAAATTTCAGACAAGGACGAATTCATTTTTTGGTAGCATCGGATATTGGTGCAAGAGGATTGGATATAGAAGACGTTACACATATTATCAATTTAGATTTGCCGGAAGAACCCGAGCAGTATCTGCACAGAGCAGGCAGAACAGGCAGAAAAGGTATGTCGGGGCAATCTATTTCTATTGTGACGCCTTATGAAAGAAAGTGGATACGCAAATATGAAAAAACATGGAATATTACTTTTGTGCAAAAAGAAATGTCTTTTGGTAAAATGGTAGACAGCAAAAAAAACAAAAAAGAATTTGAAAGAAAACCAAAAAAGAAAAGTACTACTGTTGGACAAAAGAAAATAGCATCTAAAAAAGAACATTTTCAACCAAAAGACAAAAGATGATAAAAAATATTCTTTCTATGAATAAAGAAATCGAAGAAAAGAGAAAAAAAATAATTGTTCTTATGAATAATATCATGTATACTAAAAGCATTGTAATAAAAAAACAAGGAGGTTTTTGAAATGAGCGAAAAACAATGCAGTTGTGGCTGTGGACATGAACATGGTGAAGAAATGGAACTGGAAACAATGTATTTAACATTAGATGACGATACAGAGATAGAATGTGGCATACTGGGTGTTTTTGAAGTAGAATCAAAAGAATACATTGCATTGCTTCCAAAAGAGGAAGAAGAAGTCTATCTCTATCAATACAAAGAAGAAGGCGAAGAAATTTCATTGGAAGTAATTGAAGATG
>DVLQ01000041.1 GCA_018715395.1 Candidatus Coprocola pullicola
TAGAATCCAATCGAATAAAACTTTCTCTTAAAAGGTTATCCCAAATTTTCTACTTACGCCAGAAATACTTTTACCTATCACAGATAGAACTCTTCTATTCATTTTATTTGTCATTCTAGTTTGGCATAAATATCATTATCAGTTTACTTTAGAATCCAATCGAATAAAACTTTCTCTTAAAAGGTTATCTGAAATGCTCCCAGAAATACTTTTACTTAGCACAAGTATGACCATTATATTCATTTTAAGTGTCATTTTAAAAATTCCGAACATTCTATTAAAGTCTCACTTTAGAAGACTTTTTGCTAAACGAAACAAATAACAAATAATTTTAACTATATTAATAGTATAGACAAGGATACTTATCATAAAATCAAATTATGATTCATTTGAACTTTTGTAAAAGAAGTTTCCTGTCTTTACCAAACCTTCTTTTAAAACATCTGCTTTTGCATCAAATGTTTATATGTGCTTACTTTTTACTTTAAGACTTACTTACTGCTCTTTCAGACAGATAGAAATACAATTGCAAAACCATCTGTCTGTTTATGTTTTTCACGTTTCTATTTATGGTTGAATTTGTCATTTTGCCCCTTTTTTGAAAACTTTTTCTGGTTCTCTTCTGCAAAAGATTAACTGCACACTGACAAAACTGATATTAAAATAAAAGGACAGTATCATTCTCTTTGGACTATTGCCGGATTCTGAAACAAGTGTTGTAATTCCCTTTCACTTGTCTGGTGTAAGAAAGAGCAATACTGCTCTCTTGCACTTTTAAAAAGTCATACCATGTCACAATTGAAGTTTCTATTACCATTGTTAATGCTTAATATGCCAATTATGCTTGCCTATCCAGTATCAAAAACATACGATTCTTTTTGTGATGATCATGTGCCAGAATAGTTCCATAAAACTTTTAAAGCTTAGTACAAAACCAAAAAAGGGAATTTTATTGTTTTAAATATAATTCCTAATTTTCTGTTTTATTATCATTTTATCTATAACTCTTCTTATTTGTCTGAACAAGAGCCTGCTTCTGTTGCAGACGTTACGTACTTCTCAGCAACAATCAAAATACTGGTTTTATTTTAAAAAATTTTTCATGTATTAGCTTTTCTTTCTATACTCTTTTTTAGAATTACATTTTTAAAATTTTTTTGCATTTTTATTTTTATATTCAGTTAACAGAATCATAAAAAAAATTATATTATTTTTTATACAAATATGTATCCTAAATAAGTATTTTTTCTATAAAAAAGCTATCTAGCATGTATAAATCTTCAAACAAAATATCTTTGTTCTCATTATCATCATCCATTTACTTTATTTTTACTCAATAAATTATTTCATTCTTCTTTTAATGCCTCCAACAACGCTTTTCCAAAAGCGCTCAATTCCTTTTTTTCTTCTCGTTCAGCTTGTTTTTGTTTTCTCATATAATTTTGTATCGTATTTTTAGAGGCTCCTTTTTGTTCTGCCATCTTTTTATGGAAAGTATCCGCCTTTTCTTTAAAACCACAACTGCATACATACATTTTTTTCTCTCCATTGCCAAATAATTCCATAAATTTATGACAAGTAGGGCATTTTATATTTGTCTGTCTGCTAATGTGTATTTTTTCTCCACAATCTCTGTCTTGACAAATGAGCATTTTTCCTTTTTTTCCATTGACCTTGAGCATAGGCTTTCCACAAACAGGGCATTTTGTTCCGGTCAAATTGTCATGTTTATACTGCTGTTGGCTTTCTTTTACATTCTCTACCAAAGAAACAGTATATTTTTTAATTTCTTCTATAAATTTTCTTTTTTCTGCTTTTGCTTTACTGATACTCTCCAATTCTTTTTCCCATTTTGCTGTCAAAAGAGGTTCTCTCAAATCAGAAGGCGCTAGATTAATCAACTGTATTCCCTTTGAGGTGGGGTAAATATAACTTCCTCTTTTTTCTATATAAAAAGCAGAAAACAACTTTTCAATAATATCAGCTCTTGTAGCCGGCGTTCCCAAACCGCCCTCTATATAGCCCTTCATATTTTTATCCTGTAAAAATTTAGAAGGGTTTTCCATGGCTGAAAGCAATGTAGCCTCTGTATATCTTGCAGGAGGCGTTGTTTTCATTTGTTTTAACTGCACCATATTACAAACAAATGTATCTCCCTTTTCAAAAGAAGGTAAATTTTGCTCTTGTTCTTCTTCTTGCACCATATTGGTTGTAACTGCTTTCCACCCCTTTTGCAGCGTCACATTACCAAAAGCCACAAATCGTTCTGCTTTACATTCAAATTCCGCTTTTCTCTTTTCAAATATGAAATTGGGATAAAAACAAGTCAAAAATCTTTTTACTACCAACATATAGATTCTTTTTTCCGTTGTTGTCATAGCTGTCATAGAAACACTTTGTTCTGTAGGAATAATTGCATGGTGGTCAGATACTTTGCTGTTATTGATACAGCTTTTTGCAATACTCCTTTTTTGTTTTATAATCTCTGCCACAAAAGGAGCAAACTCTCCCTTTGCTACTGCCTTCAATCTATCTGTCAGCGTCCCAACAATATCTTCTGTCAAATAGCGAGAATCTGTTCTGGGGTAAGTCAATGCTTTATGTTTTTCATATAAATTCTGCATAACATTGAGTGTTTCTTTTGGCGACATATCATAAAGTTGATTGGCGTCTCTTTGCAATTGTGTCAAATCATACAACATAGGCGGAGGCGTACTTGCTTTTGAAACACTGATTTGTTTTACAACAAATTGTTGCTCTTTGATTTTCTCAGCAATACTTTGGGCTTTTTGTTTTTCAAAAATATTAGTCTGATTTTTATGGTCTTGGTATGTTACAAAAAATCCGCCCAAATCGGCTTTGATAATATAATAGTCCTTTGGAACAAATTTTTTAATTTCTTCTTCTCTGGCTACCAACATAGCTAATGTTGGCGTCTGCACACGACCGGCAGAAAGCTGTGCATTATATTTGCAGGTCAATGCTCTTGTCACATTTAATCCAACCAGCCAATCTGCCTCTGCTCTTGCTTGAGCACAACGATATAAAGGCAAATAATTTTTGCCGTCTTGTAATTTTGAAAAACCTTCTTTGATGGCTTTATCCGTTTGAGAAGAAATCCAAAGACGCTTAATAGGTTTATGAAATCCTACTTTTTCAATAATCCATCTTGCTACCAACTCTCCTTCTCTTCCGGCATCTGTAGCAATGATAAGAGAAGAAATCTCTTTATTTAATAACAGCTTTTTGACAACATGAAATTGCTTTGCTGTTTGTGGTATTACTTTTAATATCATTTTTTGAGGCAACATAGGAAGAGTTTGCATAGACCATGTTTTATATTGCTCTCCATAGCTTTCCGGTTCCGCCAATGTCACCAAATGTCCCAACGCCCATGTTACAATATATTTTTCACCTTCTATATAACCGCCGCAGTTTTTTTTGCAGCCCAACACTCTTGCCAATTCTTTTCCCACAGAAGGTTTCTCCGCCAATACTAGTATTTTAGACATATTTTATATTATCCTTTCTTATTTTGAAAATGATAAACGCAGCAAAGTAATGCCTTTTTTGGTAAAAACCGCTCTCCCATATAGGCCAGTTTCATTGTCAGTCCCGGTATAATTATCATTTGTCCTTCCAGCATTTTTTTGATAGCATATTTTGCCACAGTTTTACTTTTCATACCCTTTAACCGAAATGCTACATTTGCTCTTTCATGAAACGCCGTATCCACTGGACCTGGACAAAGCACAGATATTTTGACATCACTTCCTTCTTTTTCTAATTCCTTTTTTATCGCTTCTGTTAAACGCAGTACATACGCCTTTGTGGCATAATACGTTGCCATTAAAGGACCGGGCAAAAATGCCGCCGAAGAGGCTACATTCAACAAATACCCTTTGTTTCTTTCCTTAAAATATTTTACAAATAGTTTTGTCAATATATGCACTGCTTTTATATTCAGGTCAATCATATTCAATTCTTTTTCCAAAGCAATTTCCCAAAACTTTCCAAACGCTCCAAAGCCTGCATTGTTTATCACAATATCAATATCCTGCTCTTTTACCATGTCATATAATTTATAACAATCCTTTGCGCAAGACAAATCCACTGTTATAATTTCAACAGCAGTTGGTAATTTTTTTTGTACTTGTTGCATTTTTTTTGTATCTCTTGAAGCAATCACCAAGTCATATCCCATATGACTTAATATCATCGCCATATCTCTTCCGATTCCGGATGTTGCTCCTGTAATCAATGCTTTCATATGCATCATCTCCTTATAAAAGCTATCTTTTGCAACTGTGCACATATTATACTGAAAATTGCAAAAAATAGCAATTTTATAACTATCCTCAAATTATAACTATATCAAACCGATTTTATAAAAAAGAATATCCAATCTCACTACAATTTTATAAACATAATCATATAGTTCTTTTATGCTATATGCTCTGTTTTATGTTATGATTTGGATTGATTTTTTGTCAAATTTTCATTTTTTATAAAACTGACTTTATTGGTTTTCATTGTATATTATAATATAGGACTAATCTCTACATTTAAAATATACCATACTTCTTATTTTATTTTGTTTAGCCAAAGTCTTCAAAAAATAAAAGAAACCTAAAAGGTTTCTTTTATTTTTGAACTCTTTTGTATTTAAAACTTTAATTCATCTACATCAGCCGTTCCAACAGGTATGATATTTCCACAGTCCGGACAAACAATTTCTTCTTCATTTTCCATTGTTTGCTCATCTACTTCAATCTCATCACCGCATTTGGGACAGATAAAAGAATATAGATAACTTGGCTCTTCACTGTCATCTTCCAGCATATCGTCAAAATCATCCTCTTCTTCCATGTAGCTTTCCAGCATAAAAGCAAGGTCGTCCAATACATCTAATATGCCATGAAAAATCTTGCCTTCTTTGCTGTCTTTGGGATAGCCGCTGCCGTCACAGAGTCCTCGCAAATAGGTAATTTTCTTTTCAAAATATTCCATTTTTACAGCCTCCCTTTTTTTCTATCATATTATTCCTTTGCTCTTCCTAAATATTCTCCTGTACGAGTATCAATTTTAATTACTTCATTTTGATTGATAAACAAAGGCACTTGTACAGTTGCGCCTGTTTCTACCACAGCAGGTTTTGTTGCGCCTTGCGCCGTATTACCTGCAAAGCCCGGTTCTGTTTGTGTAATTTCCAGTTCTACAAACAATGGCGGTTCAATACCAAATACTTGTCCTTCATAAGAAAGTATTTTTACCATTTCATTTTCTTTTACAAATTTGAGCGTATCACCAACGTCTTGTGCATTAATGGCAATTTGGTCAAACGTTTCTACATTCATAAAATGGTATAAATCACCATCTGTATACAAGTATTGCATATCCTGTCTGTCAATATGCGCTCTAGGCATTTTTTCTGTGGGACGGAATGTTTTTTCTACCACACTGCCTGTTTTTAAATTTTTGATTTTTGTACGAACAAAAGCCGCGCCTTTACCCGGTTTTACGTGCTGAAATTCCAATATTACAAAAATATCGCCTTCATACTCTATTGTTACTCCATTTCTAAATTCACCTGCAGAAATCATTTATTTTCCTCCTCATAGTTATCACAAATCTCTTTTCATTTTACTGGAAAGTGATCCGTATTTCAACAAAAAAATAATATTTTTTATATTTCTAGTTATCATTGCCTATTTTCTTGTTTTTTAAAATATAATTTCATCACCTGTCGTTCCAAACCTCTTTTTATTTTTGTCACAAACTGGTCACGATTGCAAATAGGTGCCGTCATAATACAGTACAATCCCGCGGTATGTCCACACCACATATCTGTAAACACTTGGTCGCCTATCATAGCAGTTTCCAATTCTGTTAATTTCATCATAGAAATTGCTTTTCTCAGTTTTCTGATGCTTGGTTTACCTGCTCTATGAATTGCTAACACTTTTAGTTTTTCATTAAACTTTTTTACACGCTTTTTTCGATTATTGGATAAAATACAAATGCGAAATCCCTGTTGTTTGAGCATTTCAAACCATTGTATCAATGTTTTATCAGGTTCTGGCACATCATAAGGTGCAATCGTATTGTCAATATCAAATATCAATCCACGAATTCCCTTTTGTTTTAATGTTTCTAAAGGTAATTCATATACCGATTGAATATAAATATCGGGAAAAATACAATCTAAAATATGCCCCATACCATTGCCCCCTATTCTGTTTATTCTTCATCTTTTGTACAGCCACATTTTCCTTGCTCATGGCTGTGATGACTGCATTCTGTATCAGGATTGCCCATCTTTTCTCCACTTAAATATTTTATAATCATATCGTCTGCATTTCCTGTCACACCGGGAACCAGTTCCATTCTTTTTTCACGCAATGCATTTTTTGCACCACTGCCAATATTGCCACAAATCACTACATTGACAGAATGTACTGTCAAAAAATCTGCCAATGCTTCATGTCCAGAGCCTTCTGTAGAAACTACTTCTTTCCATTTTATCAGCTCCGCTTCCACTTCATATATTGTAAATTCTTGTGCATGACCAAAATGCTGATAAATCATTCCATTTTCTGTCGGCATTGCAATTTTCATAACTTTTTCCTCCTAAAATCATTTCTAAGCCATACATTACACGATTGTTATTTTAAAACAAAGGACATATCTTGTCAAATCAAAAGAAAATAAAAGTAGAGAATTTTTTATTGATATCGTTTTTCTATATAGATAGTATTTATACTTTACTAACAAAAAATGTACTTTTTCGTATTTTTTGATATAATTGTAAGATACTAAAGAAGTATTTCATCAAAAGAAAAGGAGTTAATTTGATATGGACGAAAGAATCAAAAAATTAGCAAAGCAGTTGGTGCACCATTCCTGCCGTTTACAAGCAGGAGAAAAAGTTCTCATTAGCTGTAATGGTGTTCATCCCATTCCACTTGTAAAAGCAATTATAAAAGAAGTGTACGCCATAGAGGCAATTCCATTTGTACAATTAAATACAAATAGCATAGAAAGAGAATTGCTTTTGGGCGCAACGGCACAACAGCAAAAAATTATGGCGGAAATTGATTCCGCTCTTATGAAACAAATGGACGCATTCATTGGCGTTCGCGGAGAAGATAATCTTTCAGAACAGTCTGACGTGCCGGATGATAAGCTTTCTCTTCACACAAAACTATATACCAGTCCTGTACATCATGATATTCGTGTCCCTCATACAAAATGGGTAGTACTTCGCTATCCTACTAATTCCATGGCTCAATCCGCCCATACCAGTTTAGAAGCTTTTGAGGACTTCTATTTTGATGTATGCAATTTGGATTACAGCAAAATGTCAAAAGCCATGGATAGCCTTGTAGAATTAATGAATCAAACCGATAAAGTCCGCATTGTGGCAAAAGATACCGATTTAACATTCTCTATCAAAGACATTCCTGCCATTAAATGTGCCGGTCTTTGCAATATTCCTGACGGAGAGGTTTATACAGCGCCTGTAAAAAATTCTGTCAATGGCGTTATCACATATAACACCCCTTCTCAATACAACAGTTTTACATTTCAAAATGTCAAACTGACATTTAAAGATGGTAAAATTATAGACTGTGATGGAAATGACAAACAACGTCTTGAAAAAATATTTCATACCGATGAAGGCGCCAGATATATAGGAGAATTCGCTATTGGCGTCAATCCTTATATTACAAAACCTATGACCAATATCCTTTTTGATGAAAAAATTATGGGCAGCATTCACTTTACTCCCGGCAACTGCTATGAGGATGCTCCAAATGGCAATAAATCAGCCATTCATTGGGATTTAGTACTCATTATGACGCCGGAATACGGGGGAGGAGAAATTTATTTTGACGATGTGCTCATTCGAAAAGACGGTAGATTTGTACTGCCTCAATTAGAGGTTTTAAATCCTGAAAATCTAAAATAAAATTTTTTAGCAATCAGGACCACCGGCTAAGCTGGTGGTTTGCTCTGTTTCTAGAAGAGGCTATTACCGGCATCGCTTTGAAAGTCCGCTAAGCCTCTACTTCCTCAACTGCCGCCTTTGGCGGCTATTTTTATTTGTTTTCTTTTACTTTTTCATCCGTAAACGATTCAATGTACTCTTAAACTGATTTGTCTGTCACACAGTCTCTTGCCTTAACTGATAACTCACATTTTTTTGTTTTTCCCAACTATATCAACGTCATATCCCCTATCCAAAACCTTCTTTTCCATATTTGTATTTTAAATTTGCATCTCTATCAAAAATAACGAGAGAACTTTTCCCTTTCAAATATCCAACTATTTCTGACACATTGTATTTGGGCGGTATATAAATGATTGGGACAATATTCTGCCGCTATCATTTGCTTTTCTTTCATATCATTGTCTAAATATTTTCTCTATTTCAGCTTTCATTTTCCATATAGTATCTGTCTTCTATGCTTTAGTGCAAATACAATATGATATTTACATTCCCAATTTGTATGTATTAAAGCTCTCTGATTTCCTCGGCATAGTCGAGGGTTTTTATTGGTTTACCAATTAAAAAGCTGTTCATCTCTGAACAGCTTTTTAATTATTATCTTTCTTTGATTTTTGTTACTTCATTATTTTTGCTAATGGTCAGTTCTACTTTGATACTTCCTTCATCTTTTTTATACTCGTCTAATTCATCTAAATTATCACAATCTTTAGATACATCAATAGTAACGTCGCTTTCACAATCATAACTAAATTTACTAGAGCTTAAATCTAATGTAACAGCATTTGTGTCTACTGAAAATAAATCTCCTGTTACGCTAGAAACATAACCTGTAATCTTTGTTACTTTATCATCCTTTACAGTCACATCTACTTCAATGGTTTTATCATCTTCTTCTACAGCAGTTTCCAAATCGTCAATGTCTCTAATCCTTTCATTTCCGTCATCAATGTCTATGTCTGTACTGCTTTCTATGGTATATGTTTTACTTCCTACTTTTATTTTACTGCCGCTTACGCTGCTAATGCTTCCACTGCCACTGCTGGAATTAGAAGAACTGCCTGATTTTACTTCCAATCTGTCAATATAATCTTCATCATCTTCATTAATTTCTACATTTGCAGTAAATGTATCGTCACTGTCTGCATCATTTATTGTTTTAATTATACTCTCTAAGCTCTTTGTAGAACCATTATACTTCACAGTAATATTATCTTCATCAATTTGATAGCTTGTACCGTTTTCAAATGTAATTTTACTTGTTGTCAATTTTTTAATAGTACCGGAATCTTCATAGCTTTTTGCTTTTGTAGTAGCAACTACCTTGGATACGTCTTCCCTTGTATCCAGTGTCAATTCTACATACACATCTGTAATATCTTTGTCTTCATAAGCGTCAATCAAATCTTTGACGTCTTTACTTTTTCCGTCTATTGTCACCTCTACGTCGCTTGCAAAATAATAAGGTACTCCTTTTACAACGCGTATTTCTTCATTATTGATTGTAGCAATATTACCCTTTAATACTTTCTCTTCCTGTTTTGGAGCGTCTGTATTAATCACCATTTTTGTAATTCTGGAGCCATTGTATGTAATGGTTACGCTTGTACCTACTGTAACGTCGCTAAACTTGCCTTCTGTACCATCTTGATATGTAGTAGGCACTGTATCGTCTCCCATATAACCCATAACACTTGTACCATTGTACAATGCTAACATAATGTTAGAACCGGTTGCTTGCATCTGCTCAATTTGTGCAGTAAAACTACCTGTTGTTGGCACTGCCGGTTCTTGCGGTTTTTCTACTACGTTTTTCAAAACATCATTGCTCTTTGTTATCATAACGGCCATTTCTGCTCTGTTGATATTATTTTTAGGATTAAAATTGCCTAAATCATCACCAGAAAGTATACTTTTTGAAGAAAGCATTGCAATATAAGGCACCTTATCTGCAGAAATTGTATTATTATCTTTAAATGTGGTAACAGCGCTGTTTGTTGTAGCTGTTTCATCCACCAAGGCAATCGCTTTTCCTATCATACCCGCCACTTGTTCTCTTGTAGCCTGTGTATTGGTTGTGCCGGATACAAATGTTTTCAATTCTGATTCTGTGACAATACCATGTTCCAAACAATATGCTACACTGGTATACGCCCATTGTGGGATGTTGGCACTTGTCATAGCGCTGTTCCATTTTGTTTCCAATCCTGTTGCAGTATCCAAGTGATTTGATGTTTTTAACAAATTATACACAAGCTGTGCTGTTTCTACCAATGTTACAGGGTCTTTTGCACGAAAAACCATATTTCCATCCACATTTTCGCCTACCATCAAACCACTGTCTGCCGCTTGATTGATATATGTTTCAGCGCCAGGCCAAGGCACATTATTGATATCAGAAAAATTTGCGCCAAAGCTTGCTACAGGCACAGATAACACCATAGCACCAGCTAATAAAAAGCTCATATATTTCTTCATTGTTAATATAACCCCCTAATGAATAAGTTTTAAAATACTGCTATTATTATAGCAGGCTTTTTCTTCTTTGTCATTGGTAAGTTATTAAAAAAATATTTCAATTTTATTACAAATGAAAGTGATTCTATTATAATATGCTTTTTTTTGCACTTTTCTGATATTTTATTCTCTTTTCACAATATTTTCTATTCTTTTTTACACGAAATAATATTTTCTTTTGTAAAAGTTTGTTACATATTATTACATATTTTTAAATTGTTCTTTCCCGCTCCATTCTTTTAATCATAGCTGTAATGCTTTCATTTGCTGTAATTGCAGTACCTTCTATGGCGTCGTCCGCTTCTTTTGCCAATATATCCGCTTCTGCTTTTAATCTAATGGCGTCTTTTTCCATTCCTTCTTTTAATTGTAATCCTATCAATGCAGTTCTGCCCTCTATCACAACCGCCACTTCTTCTACTTCTTCTAAACGCAATATGTTTTCTTTGATTTCTTCTGCTCTTTCTGCTCTTGTTTTTCCCGTTTCCAATTCTGATGCTTTTGCAATGCGTATTTGAGAAAGATTGTTCTCTAATGTGTTAGAAGAACATCCAGTTAGTACTAACATACAGAAAAAAATACAAATTATGCTTTTTTTCATATCTATCCCACCTTTTCTTTTTTTGTATTCTGTTACGTTAAAACAATATAGAAAACAGCTCCTTATTAAAAGTACAATAAAATGAATTAAGGCACTGTTTCTCCAAAAAAGGAGCTGTTACTATGCATAAATAACATCCTTTTAAAAATTTTGTGATTTCCTGTTCTCATTGTTTTGCCTTTATCGTTATGAGAAATATAAATATGGACGTCAAAAATGTATCTGTCGCAAATTTTTATACTTTTATTTTCATATTCAGTTAACAAAACCTTTTTTGTCGAAATTAGTATTCTTTTGTTTTTACTTTTTTATAAGGGCAAAATTATGGCATATCAAAAATTACTTTTTTTGTCAAAAATAAATCATTATAAAATAAAAGCATATCTTCTGTTTTTCATAAAATTGTGGTATACTACACATACTAAAATTTGTAGTAAAAATATGTTTTATCACAACAAATCAATTTATTTTGAAGGGATGATTTATATGTACGAAAATACAAGAAGACATTATAGAGTAGCCAAAAAAGACATTTATGAAGACCCTTATGAAGGGATTTATGTAACAAAAGAAGAACAACAAAAATATCTCCTTGTAACAGCAGGACTCGTATTACTTTCTTTTATCGGAGCTGTTGCAATCATATTAAAGAAAAAATAAACCACGCAAAAAAAGAGATGCAAATTTATTTTGTATCTCTTTTTTTATTTTTTATCGTATGTACTTTTCTTTTCTATCATATACTGCATAGAAAGGATGTGTTTTTGTGGTAAAAAAAATGCTTTCTATGATATTGATTTATATTTTGATTTCTATAATACTCTTACCGGCTTTGATTACATATTGTTCCTCTCACTCCTCCCAACAAACAGAAACTGCGCCAGAATCGGAATTGGCTATGCCTGAAACCATACGCCCTTCTTCCGGAGAATTTGAAGATTATATCAAAGGAGTTGTTGCCGCTGAAATGCCGGCACTGTTTCAACAAGAGGCATTAAAAGCACAAGCTGTTTCCGCCCGTACTTATGCTGTACGAAAAATGCAGGAAAACGCTACTACAGAAGTGCCTTACAACATAGGACAAGCATATATTACAATAGATGAAATGAAACAAAAATGGGGAAACAACTTCGCCTCCTATTACAACAAAATAAGCGCTGCTGTAGACGCTACAAAAGGAGAAATTATGACATATCAAAATGAGCCTATACTAGCTGTATTTCATGCGCAAAGCAGTGGAAAAACAGAATCTGCCGAAAATGTATGGAGTCAATCGGTGCCTTATCTGCAAAGTGTGGAAAGCATTGTTGATGAAAACGCGCCTGACTTTGAAAAAACGGTATCTTTTACCTATGATGAAATCATAAAAAAATTTACCGAAAAATATAATGATTTTCATTTGCAAAAAGAAAATATGCCTCAGCAAATCATCATAAAAAGCCGTTCTGACGCCGGTTATGTACAGCAAATACAAATAGGCAATCAAACATTTACAGGAAAAGAGGTACGGGAAGCGCTTGGCTTACGCAGTGCCAATTTTACCATTGCCATAGAAAATAACACTCTTTTTTTTACAACAAAAGGCTATGGACATGGCGCGGGCATGAGTCAGTATGGGGCAGAATTTATGGCACAGCAGGGCAAAACATATCATGAAATATTACAGCATTACTATACAGGGATTTCTTTTTCCACAATATCATGAAAAACTTCTTTTTCTGAATAAAAAAAAGAAACTTCGGGCAATACTATTGCTGGAGGTGTTTTAAAAATGAACAAAAAATATTATGGTATACTATGGGGTTGTCTTGCTGTGGTTGTCATTGCCGGAGGTATTTATTATTTTGTAGGCAGAGAAAACCAAACCGTTCCTTCTGTGCCACAGCAAACAGAACAAGCGGCACATCAAGTAATTGTAAACCAAACGCCAGCTTTAGAACAAGCCATTGTGCAAAGAGAACAAACACAGCAGCAGACACCCCCTCAACCACAATCAGAACAGACAAATGAAACTGCCACTGTCACAACAGAAGAACCTTTAACAGAAGAGGTAGTTTCAGAAGAACAAACAGAAGAAGTAACTGCACCACAAACAGAGCAAGCAGGTATTTTTCAAAGTGAGCCTCTTTTTGTGATGCCTTTGGCCGGTAATATTGTAATGGATTATAGTGTAGACCACGCTATTTATGACGCTACATTAGACCAGTATCGTACCAATGACCATATCTCCATTGGCGCAAAAAAAGGTGATTCTGTAAAGGCTTCTGAAGATGGTACTGTAGAAAGTATTACAACAGATGACGAAAGAGGCATTACAGTCGTTTTAAACCATGGTAATGGCTGGCAGACTACATACAGCCAGCTGCAGGAAAATGTAGTCGTAAAAAAAGGTGACAACGTAAAAAAAGGACAAGAAATTGGTTTTGTAGGAGATCCTACAAAATACAGTGTTGCATTAGGCGAGCATATTGACTTTTCTATTGTAAAAGACGGTAATACAGTTGACCCTAAAAGCACTGTGGTAGAATAATAAAATACAAATCCTCCCCTTTTCATCAAAAGCCGGTGTTATTTCATCGGCTTTTTGATATCAAAAAATACTTCTTTAATTTAAAACTCAAAAATATTATAAAAAATCACTTTTCTGCTTTTGTTTTTGACACATCTTCTTTTCTATTTACAAAATCCTTTCCTTTCTCTATAATAAAACCATGTTACTGTTTAAACAAAGGAGGAAACAACAATGATAAAACTTTATGACAGCGGTGCATATTTATTAAATGGCACAGAAATTATTGTTGATGATGCCAACGCTTCTGCGCTACTACAGCAAAAAGTGGGAACAGCCCCTTCTAAAGAAGAAGCCGCTGAAAATACAATAGCTTATGGCATATTAAAAAATCATAATACAACAGAAGATATGCAGCATATGAAAATTCGCTTTGACACACTGGCTTCTCATGATATTACATATGTTGGCATTGTACAAACAGCCCGCGCCAGCGGTCTGGAAAAATTCCCTATTCCTTATGTACTGACAAACTGTCACAATTCTCTTTGTGCTGTAGGCGGTACAATCAATGAAGACGACCATTTATTTGGTTTATCCTGTGCTAAAAAATATGGCGGTATTTATGTACCTGCTCATCAGGCAGTCATTCATCAATATATGCGTGAAATGATGAGCGGCGTTGGAAAAATGATACTTGGTTCAGACAGCCATACTCGCTATGGTGCATTAGGAACTATGGCAATTGGCGAAGGAGGACCGGAACTGGTCAAACAGCTTCTTTGCAAAACATATGACATTGACCGTCCTCAGGTAGTAGGCGTTTATTTGAAAAACAAACCTATTCCCGGAGTAGGTCCTCAAGATGTTGCTTTGGCTATCATTGGCGCTGTATTTGAAAAGGGCTATGTGAAAAATAAAATTATGGAATTTTTTGGAGATGGCGTTTCAAATCTTAGTGTGGATTACAGAAATGGCATTGACGTTATGACTACAGAAACCACTTGTCTTTCCTCTGTATGGCAAACAGATGAAAAAGTAAAACAATGGTATGCCATTCATGGAAGAGTAGAGGAATATGCTTTGCAGCAACCGGGAAAAATTGCCTACTATGACGGTATGATAGAAGTAGACTTAGCAAAAATCCGTCCTATGATTGCTATGCCTTTCCACCCAAGCAATGTTTATACCATAGAAGAATTAAATCAAAATCTGTTGGATATATTGGATGAAGTGGAAAAAAATGGCGTAAAGCAACTGGATAATAACAAAATTACATTTACATTAAAAGATAAAGTAAAAAATGGTGCTTTATATGTAGAACAGGGCGTTATTGCCGGCTGTGCGGGCGGTACCTATGAAAACATTTGCGATGCAAGAGATATTTTAAAAGGACATTCTATTGGAGCCGACGAATTTGCCCTCAGCGTATATCCTTCCAGTCAACCTGTATTTGTCTGTCTGGCAGAAAACGGTGCTATTGCAGATATTATGATTTCTGGAGCTACAGTACGCTCTGCTTTTTGCGGTCCATGCTTTGGCGCCGGCGACGTTCCTGCAAATAATTGCTTGAGTATTCGCCATTCTACCAGAAACTTCCCTAATCGAGAAGGGTCTAAAATCACAAACGGACAAATTGCTTCTGTCGCTCTTATGGATGCTCGCTCCATTGCCGCAACGGCAATCAACAAAGGAAAATTGACGCCCGCTACTGATATCGTTGTAGAATATACAAATCCTCAATACCACTTTAATGACGAAGTATACAAAAATCGTTGTTATTTTGGTTTTAACCATGCTGACGCTTCTGCAGAATTAAAATTTGGACCAAACATTACAGACTGGCCTGCTATGAGTCATTTAACAAATGATATTCTTTTAAAAGTAGTATCTGTCATTACAGACCCTGTGACAACAACAGATGAATTGATACCTTCCGGTGAAACATCTTCTTATCGTTCCAATCCTCTGGGATTAGCAGAATTCACACTTTCCAGAAAAGATCCTGCCTATGTGGGTCGTGCAAAGGCTGTACAACAAGCAGAAAAAGCACGTCTTGCCGGCAAAAATCCAATAGAGGCTTATGAGGAATTAAAAGAAGTATTCCAAACAATACAAAAACAATTTCCACAAGTCAATCCAGCCCAAACAGGTATCGGCTCTACTATTTATGCTATTAAACCGGGAGACGGTTCTGCAAGAGAACAGGCGGCAAGCTGTCAAAAAGTATTGGGAGGCTGGGCAAATATTGCCGGAGAATATGCTACAAAACGCTATCGTTCTAATTTAATCAACTGGGGTATGCTTCCCTTTATTTTGGAACAAAAAAAATTGCCCTTTGAAAACGGAGATTATCTGTTTATACCAAATATTTCTAAAGCAGTTACAGAAAAGCAGTCGGAAATTACTGCCTATATTGTTGGAAAAGCTATGAACCCTTTTACATTAAAATTGGGCGATTTAACAGATGATGAAAGAAAAATTATACTTTCTGGCTGCTTAATTAACTTTTATAAAGGATAAAACTACAAAAATCATAATCATATCCAAATGACATGGTTTACTCCAGCCCTATCAGGGTTTATAAAATAGCCGGCGTTCAAATGACGCCGGATTTTATTTCATTCAAGTCTTGGTAGTATAATTGCTGCTCTTAAAAAGGTCTTTCTATTTTTTGTGTTTAGATTGATTTGGTATTGTTCTCTTATATCTTTTTGAATGATTACTGCATTTGCTCCAACTGTACTCATATAGTATTTCCTCAAATTTGTACAGCCAATATCATCATCATACTTTTATTCCATAAACCATAATGTACTCATTTTTGGTAATATCTCTGATAGAATATGGACAGAAGCATATGCCCTTCTATGATTTCTATCCCTATTTCTTTTACACAAATTTTTTATAATCTTTTGGATATCTTCACACTATGGAGAATAAATGTTTTCCTTCTGGGCTTTGAAGTAAAAATGATAAGATATTTGTATACTTATCTTTATAAAATAGATCATCCTTGAACATCCTTATTTTATATCAAGGAGTATGCTTTTGCTTAAGCTTTTATCTCACTTATAGAACAGTCGGTTAAAGTCTATTTGTATAACTTCTCCACTAAAGTAATAATCAAAAGAAGTATGCTATATCATATTCCTTTTTTAATGCCTAAAATAAAATTTAGAATAACCCATTTTTTATAAAAACACCGGTTATTTACAGTATTAAAAAAACTTTTTATACGCTCTAAATTCACTTCTAACCGCTCTTTCACCGAAAAACAGAATTTTAATAAAAGTTTTTTATAAAATGTTTTTCATTTTTTAATAGAAGAATCCAGAGAAGGTAAAAAAATATTAGGGCATTTTCTTTGATAGCATCCTTTCACTCTGTATGCTTATATTGAGTAATATTATGCTTGCCAAAAACTAAAAACCATTTACCCTCTATTTTTACTCTAAAAAATTTCTGTTGTTTTTTATCAGTTTTGAACTATTTTTTACTATTTAAAAACCATGGTCAATCCTTTTTTTGATGTTATGAGATTTTATAATCTTTTATGATAAAACTTTCATAATAATTTTTTCTGACCTCTTGAAACATAATTTTCAAAATGTATCATATTTAACATTTTATCTTTATCCTCTAGCATTATTCTATTAATTTACATGAACTAATATTACAGAAGCCCTAACATATTGAAATAATATATTACAGAAAATAATTATTATGATAAGCATAAATAAAAATTTTATTTTTTTACCATCATTTTATTCCTTCTTTTCTATGTCAATTATATAGAAATAACACTTGTTTTATTCCATACCTTATAAAACCAAACTAAAGGTTTGCTAAAAAAGTAGTATGATAAAATAGATAACCATTGAAAGCAGTTGTCTGAAAACCATAGTTTTTTCTCATTTTCAAAATAATTCTTTATAAATAATTTATTCCCATACACACAAACATCATAGGAAACAGAACCGGAAACATCTGTATCACTTTCCACATTTTTCACAAAAGCATAATCATAATGTTTATCACCTAAATATCACTTTTTATAAGCTTTCTTCTAAAATCAAAATAATATTCGGCTGTAATTCCCACTATTATAGCAACAGATATCTACTTTTATAAGACCGCTAGCATGACTTGCGGCAGCTTGTACCAATTTCATTTCAACTAGAGAAGATAGTATCGTTTTGAAGAACCACTATGAGTAAACTTATTTTTTGTTAAATTTTTTGTTAAATTTTTATTCTATATTTAATAAGTGCGCAAACAAATCTATAGACGCAATCTTCCGTTGTTGCCTTTGGCTTAGCATTTGAGTATATTCTATAATTCTGTTTTTGCAAAAGCAACTGTATAGATACTACCAACAAATGCAAACATCGCTAAAAATAATACCATTTTCTTTTTCATATATCAAAACAATAGACTATTTATGTAATTCATTATACTGCAACTGCAGTTTTTATCGAGCAAAGATTTTTTATAGCATTGTTGCCCCTTTAAATCACAAAAAACAAACTTTCTTTTCATATTTACAATTCTAATATATCTTTCCATTTTAATTTTAATCATTTGTTAAAAACAGTATAGAATGCTATTATAAAAATTATCAAAACAAACTAAAAAACTGAAAAGTTTTGTTAAATCATGCAAAAAAAGAGCCTTGCTACATTGGCTCTTTTTTCTTTTTATACTTTTTGTAAATCCACAGTTTCTTCCTCTTTCAACAATTTCATAAATTCCTCCCCTGTTATCGTTTCTTTTTCCAAAAGAAATGCAGCAATTCTATGCAGAGCCGGTTGATTTTCTTGCAAAAGTTTTATGGCTTTTTGATGACACTGTTTGATAATGCTCAATACTTCTTCATCAATGGCGGCGGAAGTGGTTTCTGCACAATTTCTTACATTTCTGCCATCTAAATATTTATTTTGTACACTTTCCAAACCTACCATATCAAACCGCTCGCTCATACCATATTGCGCAACCATATTTCTGGCTAATTCTGTAGCTTTTTCAATATCGT
This sequence comes from Candidatus Coprocola pullicola, assembly GCA_018715395.1. Classification (GTDB taxonomy): domain Bacteria; phylum Bacillota; class Clostridia; order Lachnospirales; family Anaerotignaceae; genus Coprocola; species Coprocola pullicola. Next base: position 18,674 of record DVLQ01000041.1, read on the forward strand.
TTGACGCCCCTGTTGTAACTGTGTGAAATATCACCTCTTCAGCGCCTCTTCCTGCCAAATAGGTTGTAATTTGATCCAATATTTCTTCTTTGTTCATCAAATACTTTTCTTCTTCAGGCATTTGCATGGTGTAGCCCAATGCTCCCATGGTTCTAGGCACAATGGTAATTTTTTGCACAGGCTGTGTATTTTTTTGCAATGCAGTTGCCAGGGCATGCCCTACCTCATGGTATGCCACAATTTTTCTTTCACTTTCTGTCATAATACGGTCTTTTTTCTCTTGTCCTGCTATGATGATTTCTACTGCTTCCATTAAATCCGCTTGTTCTACTTTTTCTCTTCCAAAGCGAACTGCACGCAATGCCGCTTCATTTACAATATTTGCCAAATCTGCTCCTGCCGCTCCACTGGTAGCAAGAGCGATTTGGTGCAAATCTACATTGTCAGCTAATTTTACATCTTTTATGTGTACTTTTAAAATATCTTCTCTGCCTTTCAGGTCCGGTTTGTCTACAATTACCCTTCTATCAAAACGCCCCGGTCTTAAAAGGGCTTTATCCAGCACCTCCGGTCTATTGGTAGCTCCTAATATCACAACGCCTTTAGAAGCGTCAAATCCGTCCATTTCAGACAACAGTTGGTTTAATGTCTGTTCTCTTTCATCATTGCTGCCCATCTGGTTATCACGACTTTTTCCTATAGCGTCAATTTCGTCAATAAATACAATACAAGGAGCATTTTCCAATGCTTGTTTAAATAAATCTCTTACACGAGAAGCGCCGACGCCTACAAACATCTCCACAAAATCAGAACCGGAAAGAGAATAAAAAGGTACATTTGCCTCTCCTGCTACAGCTTTTGCAAGCAATGTTTTTCCTGTTCCCGGAGGTCCTACAAGAAGGGCTCCTTTTGGCAGTTTTGCGCCAATAGCAGTATACCGCTCTGGTTTATGCAAAAAATCTACAATTTCCTGCAAAGATTCTTTGGCTTCTTCTTGTCCTGCTACGTCTGCAAATGTCACGCCTGTTTCTTTTTGTGCATATATTTTGGCGGTATTTTTTCCAAAACTCATAGGTCCTCCGGCACCGCCCATTTTTTTCATCACAGAACGAAGTATCAATCCTGAAATACCATAAATTAATAAAAACGGTAATACCCATGTAGCCAAAAAGCTTATAATAGGAGAATTGTTTTGTACCTCTCGGTATTGTGTGGCTCCGGAAGCAATGATTCTGTCTGTCAATTCTGGGTCATTGATAATACCTGTATAGTACTGTTTTCCTCTTAAACCATAAAAAGACTCTTCTTCTTCATTTTCTTGAGGTTTTTGTGTAATCACAAGACGGTCTGATTGTATTTCTACTGTTTCTACTTGTTTGTTTTCTAACATTTGCAAAAACTCTGTATAAGTAATTTCTGTTGCTTGTCTTGTTGTCATAGCCGACATAAAAATATTTAATACAGATGTAAATATTACTGCCATAATAATAAAACTAATGAGCATACGCATATCACTTTGACCGGAGTCTTTTGGCGTTTTTCCTGTTGGCATATTTTATCCTCCTTTGATTTGCAAAACATATCTTATGTAATACATAATACAATACGTTGTATTGCATAACTTGTCTGAAAATATACATTTTTTTGGAAGATGTGAAAAAGGTGTAAAACACCCTTTTCACCAATTATACAAAAATTTTTAAAATAAAAAATGATAAAAAATACTTTCAAAAAACAGTCCCACTCCAAACCATACAGGAGCATAATCCAAACGTATCAGCCCATGTATATGATATTTACTTTGGCTGTAATCCCATGGACAAACGCCTGCAAATCGTTGCAATCCCCAACCGGAACCATATTCTACCACATAGATACAAAGCATATACACCCCTCCTCGTATCACCGGTGGAAATCCTGCCAAAAGAAGAAACACCGGCTCTAATAATACAGCCATGCCATAAATGGGAAACATCCAAAGAGAAGTTTGCCCCATCAATGAAAAATCTTTTTTTAGCAAAGAATGCAGTCCTGTCCATAAAATTTCTAATACCCAGCCTACTACACCATAAAGCAAAAATCCTGTTATCATAAAAAATAGTATGATGAATATAATATAATTTTATACCTGTCTAACACTGTCAAAAATTGTATTGACATAGATAGATGCCCGATATATAATATATATAGATTATCTATCTATAAAGGAGGGTTTTTTATGGCAATAGACAAAAGTCTATTAACAGGCAGTACATCCATGCTTTTGTTAAAATTATTGGAAGAAAAAGATATGTACGGTTATATGATGATTGAAGAACTTTCTAAAAAATCAGACAACACATTTTCATTAAAAGCAGGCACGCTCTATCCTCTTTTACATACTTTGGAGGAAAAAAATTTCGTCACTTCTTATGATAAAATCAGCGATACAGGCAGACAAAGAAAATATTACAGCATCACAAAAAAAGGAAAACATCACTTAAAAGAAAAAAAAGAAGAGTGGCAGCAATATACCTCTGCTGTCAACAAAGTATTGAAAGGAGGTATGACATTTGCTTACTGATATAAAAAAATATTTAGACAAAGTTTGTGAACAAATCCGATTTCAAAAAGCGCATCCAATTGTGCAAAAAGAATTAGAAGACCATATTGTTGACCAAACAGAAGCCTTCGTTTTAGAAGGTATGCCAAAAACAAAAGCTGTCGAAAAAGCCATTGAACAAATGGGAGACCCTGTAATGGTGGGCGCACAGTTGGACAGAGTTTACCGACCAAAAACTCAGTGGAGTCTTATTTTTTTTGTAATATTATTTTCTATTGTGGGTTTTATATTGCAATATAATATTAAAAATACCATTTATCATACAAATATAGGCATGATCCATACCAGTACTCTACTTGCTTTTATCATTGGTATGGGTATGATGATATTATTTTATTTCATAGATTTTACAATATTAGTTCACAACGCCATAAAAATATACATTTGTTATGTGAGTGCAATGGGCATTGTATTTGTTTTGAGCGAATTTCCTATTATGGGATATCCTGTTTATGTCAATGGAGCTCCTCAAGTACCGCCTTTAATTTATCTCTTTCCTATTATATTTACAGGAGTTTTGTATCATTTTAGAGCAAAATCTTATGATGCCATCGTACTTTGTATGTGCTCTATGATACTGCCTGTACTTTTTACATCAAATACAAAAGTCAAAACAGCTTGCTTCCTCATTGTTTTAGTTAATATTTGCTTAATGACAATAGCAATTATAAAAAACTGGTTTGCTGTAAAAAAATTATATGCATTGTTGCTTTTGTATATTCCTACGCTGCTTGCAGGCTGTCTTACAGCTATGCTACCTTTTGTGCGATACCGTCTGCATATTGCTTTACTAGACCCTGACGGCGGAGATTACATACGATATCTATTGCAAAACAATGTAAAAGAAGCGGCATTACTGGGAAAAGGAGGTCTCATTACGCTGCCTTCTGGTGAAACATTGGACATATTAAGGTCAATTCCTTATCAATTAGAATATCTGCCAACGTACATACTTCACTGTGGAGGCTGGGTGCTTTTGATTATTTTTTTGGCAATGTATCTGTTTTTTCTGGCAAGGGGTTTTTTATTAGCCCGCAAACAAAAAAGTCAATTAGGCTTTATGACTGCCATGGCAATTCTCTTAACATTTTCAGTAATCAGCATTTGGAATATTATTTCCAACAGCGGATTTTTTTTCGATTTCAATTTTTTAGAAATTCCTTTCTTTTCTCATGGCGGAACATTATACATATTGTTTTTTATAATGATGGGAATACTGCTTTCGGTTTTTCGTACAGGAAATTGTGTCAAAGACAGCTTGGCAGTAAAAAAAACAGCGCCTTTTATGAAGTTTGAAAACGGCACCCTTATCATTCATTTATTTCCAAAAAAAGATAGGGCAAAATAATGCCTTATCTTTTTATATAGAGAAAACCGCACATCTAATGCATGGTTCAAAAAGCCTTCTGGCGTTGAAGTAGAAATGATGTGGGGATTGCAAATATACATAGTTTATGGCATAGAAAATGGAATTGCAAATATCATATTATGTTTGCACCAAAGTATAGAAGAAAAGTATTTTATTACGAAAAAAGAAAGTAATAGGAGAAATATTGAGAAAATTGTGTGCATGGAAAGGG
>DVLQ01000005.1 GCA_018715395.1 Candidatus Coprocola pullicola
TAGGCGCTGGCTCTTAATAAGCCCTTATAGGGCTGGTGCAAACCACGTCTTTTAGGCGTGGTTCTGATTTTAAAAAAATTGACACTCTTTATGCAACTTTTTGACAATTTTTCTGCCCCCTTACACTCTCTCTTTGATGACACAGAAGAAACAAAAAGGATTGCTCAGATTGTTGCGGAAACAAACGCAGAGTTTAACAACAGGATTTCTGAAATTGAAAATAACGTAAAACATGACAGCGTTGAGTATCATAGCGATAATGGCAATCATATTTTTGTTACAAACTGGACACAAGTGGTAGATGTATTTGCCGTTAAGACATCAGGAGATACGGAACAGGTGTTTGACGTTGTAACAATAGATAATAAAAGAGGAGAACTTTTGAAAGAAGTATTCTGGTATATGAATATTATTTCTTATGACACCGAAAAGATAACTTCAGATGAGAAAGAAGAAACTATACTGCATATCCGTTTAGAAAGTAAAAGTGATACAGATATGATTGATATTTATCATTTCACTCTGTATCAAGAGCAATCTCTTGAAGAGCTTATGAAGCCGCAATACGCTCAAATGTTATCTGAACTGGTGGGAACTATAGGCGTTACAAGAGGAGATATCACACTTACACCAGAACAGATTAAGGAAATGCTTGAAAACCTGCCAGAAAATTTACCGCCGGAGAGAAAAGCGGTTATGGAAGCCGCCTATTCTCTTGTGGGCAAAGTAAACTACCTTTGGGGAGGAAAATCGTCCGCTATTGGTTGGGACAGTCGTTGGGGAGCGCTAACAAAGGTAACAGCGGCAGGAAGCATTGATACAGGTACTACACGACCTTTTGGACGGGATTGTTCGGGCTTTGTAACATGAGCATTTATTAATGCTACAGGAGATATGTCTTACGCCAATGTTATAGGACATGGTACCGCCAACCAATACATCAGATGTGAAAAAATAGACTGGAGTGAGGCTCAGGCAGGGGATTTAGTATTTTATCCGGATTTAGGACACGTAGGGATAATCGCTGGAACAGATGATAACGGAAATCTGCTTGTGGTACATTGTGCCTCATCGCAAAACATAGACTGGAGTGAGGCTCAGGCAGGGGATTTAGTATTTTATCCGGATTTAGGACACGTAGGGATAATCGCTGGAACAGACGATAACAGCAATCTGCTTGTGGTACATTGTGTCTCATGGCAAAAAATAGACTGGAGTGAGGCTCAGGCAGGAGATTTAGTATTCTATCCAGAGTTTAGGACACATAGGGATAATCGCTGGAACAGATGATAACGGCAATCTGCTTGTGGTACATTGTGCCTCATCGCAAAACATAGACTGGAGTGAGGCTCAGGCAGGAGATTTAGTATTTTATCCGGATTTAGGACACGTAGGGATAATCGCTGGAACAGACGATAACAGCAATCTGCTTGTGGTACATTGTGCCTCACCACAAAACAATGTTGTTGTGACAGGATTGCAGAGATTTACAAAGATAGGACGCCCTGTTCTATTTGATTAAAGGGAGTATTTTGTATATTATTATAAACTTTATGAAATATGTTTAGTATATAAAGTTTAAAATTTAATAAAATTATTTTATGATTATATAATATATTGACAAAAATAAAAGGATATATTATATTAAAAATATAATATATTAGAAATTATAGTATATTATATAAATAAATATATATCACATAGAACAATATATGAAGGTGAAGTTAATGGAAAAATATATTAAAATTACGGCTGCTGAAATGGAAGTGATGCAAGAAGTATGGAATTTTAATGAAATGGTCAATATTGCTGAACTTACTGCTAAATTAAATGAAAAAGGCAAAATGTGGGCTTATCAAACAGTAGCTACATTTCTAAAAAGTTTAAAAACAAAAAAAATGATAGATTCTTGTAAAAAAGGAAAAGTATTATATTATTTTCCCATAGTAAGCGAGGAAAAATATAAAACGAAAACAACTGAAAATTTTGTAAACACCTATTTCAGCGGCTCTCTCAAAAATTTTTTAATCACTTTTATGAACAATAAACATTTAACAGAAAAAGAATTGAAAGAATTAAGAGAGTGGTTGGATAACATTGATAAATAGAGTTTTTATAATGGTTTTGTTATTGTCCATCAGTGGTTTTATATTTAGTTTACTATATTTGTTGTTTGAAAAATTGTTATATAAACTGACATCTGCTAAATTTATGGTCATAATAAATACCATTGCACTATTGTCTTTTGTGATACCTTTTTATCATATTCATTCTGTTTATGATAAAAGTAGTTTTGATTTTGCAAATTACAGCGTGGTTGTTTTTGAAAACGGCAACAAAAGCGATAGAGCAATAGCAAATATACATCATATGTTTGATAACTTTATACAATACATAGATGTACTTTGGTTAATAGGCGTGGTAATTTTTTTGTTGATAAATATTGTAAACTATATTCGTTTAATCAGGAGCATAAAACAAAAAAGTTTTTCTATAGAAAATGATACATGGATACATCATTTTAAAGCATTGGAATGTAAAACACAATTAAAAAAGGTATACCTTGTTGCCAATACTACCATCAGCACACCTTGTACTGTTGGTTTTTTAAAAAAATATATTATCATACCAGCAGCTATGATAAATTTATTTGATGAAGAAGAAATACAGTTTATATTGAAACATGAGTTTCATCACATTATATCTGATGATTTTCTCAGGAAGTTTATCATTATGATTTTAAATAGTATCAACTGGTTTAATCCCTTGTTTTATATTCTCAGAGATAATCTGACACAGTGGATAGAATCGTACTGTGATGAAGCAGTCACAGTACAATTTGAAAAACATCAGAAACGAAAGTATTGTCAATTAATGCTAAAGGTTGCAGGCATGGAAAAATCAGTTTGTCATACCTACTATTATGTTGTGGGTTTTCGTGGCAATGAAATGAAAAATTGTAAAAGGAGGATTCAAAAAGTGATGAATGATAAAAAAAGAAAAGGGAACGTAGGAAAAGTTTTAGTATCGTCAGCGATGATGATAGCTATGTTTACAAGTAACGCTATGGCAAAAGAAGCGGATGTTGTTGTAAATAAAATTTTCTCAGAAAAGGCAGATGTAGTCAGTGAGGCGAATGTTATTTCTTATGAGGAATATGCAAAAAACAGCAATGAAGATAGGATTAATTTTGAAAGCATAGATTTTAACTCAGAAAACTATGAGCAATTTTACGCAAAAGAAAATGCAGATGTCACTTATACCATAATATATGAGGACGGAAGCGTGTCAAATGATTTTGGCGTTCATGCTGAACCACGTCATACTCATAAAAAAGAAGAAGTCGTTATAAACGAACATAAAAAACTTAGCGACGGCTCCTGTAAAACTACATATTATGAGGGTGAAAAATGCACTATATGCGGTGCTGTATGGAAAGGCGATGTTATAAAAACTGTTACTGAAAATCCATGCACACACTAAATCAATGTTGTTACACAGCAAAAATGTACACACTAAATCAATGTATCATGATTGCCTTGTTTGGCATTTATGATAATTTTTTGATAGAAAGGAGGAGTTGAAATAAAAAACTATAGAAACAAAAATGATAGAATGGAGGTGAAAAAATCCTGAAAGAAATAGAAATAACCCGTGCTGCAAACACAAAATCTTTTTCAATCAGGATATAAATAGTATAACATAAAATCATGAAAATTGATATATTGATGGCAGTATTTCTAATATTTAGGAGGTAAAAAATGAAAAAGTTTATTTCAATAGCTTCTGCAACGGCTATAGCACTCTCAACAATGACAATGCCAGCATTTGCAGCTACTTGGTATAAAGTTTCAAATGAAGAACTTGGGTTGCAACAGAAGAAGAAGCAAGAGCTATAACAGAAGCTGAAAGAGGTATAGACCGTGCGATTTCAGACGATATGTATGCGGCTTTATTTGCAGCAGAAGAATCTGATATTGATACGATTACTGATGTGGAATTAGCATCAGAATATTTCGGTGATATGAATTATAACATAGAAGAATATATAAATGAGTCATATAGAAAAATAGACCGTTTGTATTTTTGTACAGATATATTGTTATTTGCGGGGCATGGCGAATATGACAAAGTAAAAATAACACCTAAGAAGGCACTTCGAACAGATGAAAACTGTACAGGAGTTTATATGGGAGATGATAATATTACAGATGGTGTTAATTATTTAATAGGAATTACTGACAGGGATATGTCAGATTGCAGGTTTGCTATGTTTGCAGCATGCCAAACAGCAAATCCAAACTATGCAACAAATATTGCCAAAAGTGCTGTTAGTAATGGAGCAGATTCTTCTATTGGTTGGAGAGTTGATGTAAATTCAACAGGACTACATGAATGGGAAAAAGAATTTTTTAGTCGTATTGAGGCAGGAGAAAGCCTTGCTGAAGCCAAAGAAAATACAGATAGAATTTTGAAAGGGTCACAAATAGGCAAAAAATATCCAGATATTTTTACGAGTACTATTTATGGAAATGATAACATAATCCTATCAAAAGATAGAAGCAAAAGTAGCAATGATGTAACCCCTGTTGACTTTGTTATTGTAAATGAGCCATTAAATATAGACTGTAAAAATGGGGATATTGATGAATTGATACAGTACCTTGATGAAAACTTAGAAGGTTTTGACGCAGACCTTTTTGAGATTGAGTTGATTAATAATGTTGTTGATGGAGAGAATTATTATGAAATTATTTATGAAATGAAAATAAATGGCTTTGTAGCACCTTGCAGTGTTGTTGTGTTTGTAAAAGACGGTAATATAAAATATTCCCCAACTTTTGACAAAGCTGATGTTGAAAAGTTCGCTGCTATACCAGCTACCATAGATGAAAGCAACTTCACAGACAGTATTGAAGCCGCAAAGGAAAAAGCACTTGAAAATGTACCGAGCTATGCGACCGTAGATAGCCAAGAAGCAAGGCTATTATTAGATGAAAATTTATCTCCTTATGTAGTAATCAAGACAGTTTGCCTTGATGAGTCTGACTGCCGCTTTGTTTTAGATTATGAATGCTATTTATGATACTAAAAACACGTATCAGGGAGGAATAAAATGAAAAGATTCATTACTATATTTTTGGGTTTTGCTATGTTTTTATCGTTTTCACACCAATCATATGGAAGTGATTTTGAGCAGGCTTTGCCATACAGTAAAAATGTAAAAGTGATAGAAGAAGGAAATTACATATTTTCAGGAAATGTAAGTACATATAATATTAATGGTCTTAATTACTTTCAACTAAGAGATTTAGGAAGTATAATGGATTTTTCAGTTGAATATTCTGATGACACAATTTATATCAATACAGGCAACAAAAGCCATGACCAATTAAGTGGGGATAAAGACAACGATTCAAAACAGGCTGTTTTATCTAATGAACGCTTATTTATAGACGGAATAGAATTCAATAATATTACATCTTACAAAATAGACGGATATAACTACTATTCAATTAGAGAGATATGTGATGCTATTGGTTTTCCATGTGACTGGAATGCGAAAGAAAATACAATCATTATTGAAAAAATATTTGATGAATTGCATAGTATAAGTATAGTAGATGATGGGAATTTTATTTTCAATCCAGAAAACATTGATAATCTTAATGAAATTCTTGAAAAGAATATAGACGGATTTGACAAAAAACTTTTTAAAGCTCAATTTGTTAACAATATGGTTGATGGAAAAAATGTTTATGAGATATTTTATATACCTGAGATAAATGGTTATAGGTTTCCATACTCAATGCTTGTGTTCGTTGAGGATAACAAAATAAATTATTCAGAATCATTTGACATTGATGATGTGGAGAAAATGAAAAGTTTTGAGGATAAACTGTTAAATCTGAATATAGACAAAGATATAGAAATAGCCAAAAAAGAGGCGGCAAAGCAGGTTTCAGAAGAAGCATATATTGACTACCAAGAGGTTATTAAAACCATAGACATGGAATTTAATCTGCATTTACATATAAAAACTGTGTGTGTAGATAAAAGCGGTAGCGGTCGTTTTGTTTTAGGATATGATTATGAGTTTAAACAAAACTACAACTTAAATGACTTATAGATTTTGTATTTAAGTTAAAAATTTTTAAAAATACAAAATCAAAGTTAAAAATTCAGTATGAAATAAGATGTGAAAAAGTAAGTATAAAAAATATTTTTTAATCAAATTATACATATTTATTGATGATACAGAAAAATTTATAGTAAATTGATTTTAATCATTTTGTTTGAAGAGGAAAATATCATGTTAAAAAAACTTATATCAATATTTATAATTTCAGCAGTGAGTTTTAGCTGTCTAACAAGTGCCTTTGCTGCTGAGAATTCTGAAACAATTAATTCTAATGAAAATATGAATACACTTACTTTAATTGAAGATAATGGACAAAGTTACGAAGAAGAAATTATTAATGTAAATGGCAGAGAAAGCGGAAGTTATGAAACTACTTTTTCAATAAAAGGCGGTGTTTATACAAAACAAAGCTGGAATGTATCAAAAACACCAACTTTTAGTGTTACAATAACAACAAATGAATTTGAAGGAGCTGACCTTGGTTTAGATACAAGTTATACTGTATATTTAGAAAAAAAAGGTACTTTAGGTTACGCTCCTATAGATGAAGGAGATATAGCTATTGAGGAAGGTTATACAGATACAGTTACGCTTGAAGGAGATGGCAAAGGAACATATAGAATTTATGTTAGAAACTGGAGCGGTTTTGAGGCATCGGGAAATTTAAACATAAAATTTAACTACTAAAGATAAAAAGGACGGATTTTTATATGATAGGAGTTTCTTTTGAGGCAGTTATAGCCATCTGTTTATTGATTACATTTTTGGTTTGTTTCATACTTAGCAGATTTAAAAAAGTTAAACATAATACAATTTTAAAAGTATTCTTTTGTATAACTTATTTATTTTTAATATTTTTATTTTTATTTAAACCTTATATATTTAACGGAATTGGAAAAGTTCCGTCTGAAGTTTCTATTATGAATCTTTCATTAAAACCTTTTAAAACAATATCAACCTATTTATCAGATAAGAATTATATATATGCTTTGGGAAATATTATAATCATAGTTCCTCTATTTCCATTAGGGTATTTTAGTTTAAAAAAGTACCTATCATATAAAAGTTGTTTTTTTATATTAATAATATTTGTATTTTTAATAGAACCAATACAATTATTGATTAATTTAATAACTCAATATCCTAATAAAGTAGTTGATGTTGATGATTTTGTATTAAATTTAGTTGGATATATAGTAGGTTTTATTTTAACCATTATAGGCTCTAAAATAATATTAAAACTTCATAAAAACATTAATTTAGTAAAATAAATATCGTTATAATCGCAAAAAAGGCAAACAATTTTATACTTTGTTTGCCTTTTTTTACATTTAGAAAAATATCATTATGAAACCTGTAATTTTTCAATCTCTTTTTCTGACAATCCTGTAATTTGTGATATATCAGATAAAGGTATG
>DVLQ01000042.1 GCA_018715395.1 Candidatus Coprocola pullicola
TTCATATATGGATTTTCACTATTTTTTGCAATTGGCAGACCACAATTTTATGATAGTAAAAAGGAATTTTTACTTCTATCTCAACGTCGGAAGTTTTTTTGAATCATTGGCAATGTTTTCTTGATACAAAAAAAGTGTTGAAATTTATATTTCAACACTTTTTAATATTGCTTTCATTATTCGCTTATTTTTGCAGGGTTAATTTTAATACCAGGTCCCATTGTTGTTGTTACAACAATGCTTTTTAAGTATTGTCCCTTTGCTGCTGCTGGTTTTGCTTTTATTACGGCACTCATAAGAGTCTGGAAGTTCTCGCTTAATTTTTCAGAACCAAAAGATACCTTACCTACAGGAACATGAATGATATTTGTTTTATCCAAACGATATTCGATTTTACCGGCTTTGATGTCTTTTACTGCCTTTGTTACGTCCATTGTCACCGTGCCTGCTTTAGGGTTTGGCATGAGTCCTTTTGGTCCAAGTACACGACCAAGACGACCCACAACACCCATCATATCGGGAGTTGCAACTGCAACATCAAATCCAAACCAGTTGTCGTTTTGAATTTTTGGAATCAAGTCCTCTGCTCCTACAAAGTCTGCGCCTGCTGCCAAAGCTTCTTCTGCTTTGTCGCCTTTTGCAAAAACTAAAACACGAACTGTTTTACCTGTACCATGTGGAAGAACAACGGCTCCACGTACTTGTTGGTCAGCATGTCTGCTGTCAACACCCAAACGAATATGCGCTTCTACTGTTTCATCAAATTTTGCAGATGCTGTTTTTTGCACCAAATCAATGGCCTCTGCTGTATCATAAAGCATTGTTTTATCTATGAGTTTTGCTTTTTCAATATACTTTTTTCCTCTTTTCACTTTCGTGACCTCCTTATGTGGTAATATCGGGAGAATTCCCTCCCACTAACGGGGCGTTTTTGCCCGCTGTTTTTTGTTATTCTTCTACTGTAATACCCATGCTTCTTGCTGTACCGCAAATCATGCTGTATGCTGCTTCAATGGAGGCAGCATTTAAATCCGGCATTTTTGTTTCAGCAATTTTCATCACTTCTGCTTTGGAAATTTTTGCAACCTTTGTTTTGTTTGGCACACCGGAACCGGATTCAATGCCGCAAGCTTTTTTCAAAAGAACTGCTGCTGGCGGTGTTTTTGTTATGAAAGTGAAACTTCTGTCTTGATATACTGTGATAACAACAGGGATAATCAAACCTGCCTGTCCTGCTGTTTTTTCGTTGAATTCTTTACAGAAGCCCATAATGTTTACACCATGCTGACCTAATGCAGGACCAACAGGTGGCGCTGGCGTTGCTTTTGCTGCTGGAATTTGTAATTTGATATAACCTGTAACTTTCTTTGCCATTTCGGCACCTCCTATAAATGTGGTAATTAACGGGGATTTTGCCCTCCCACGCACAAGCCCTTTTTTACTGCCTGTGCAAAAACGAATTATTATACTTTTTCAATTTGTCCAAAATCAAGCTCAACAGGAGTTTCTCTGCCAAATATAGACAGCTTGACAACCACTGTTTTTTTGTGAGTATTAATTTCTTTGATTAAGCCCACAGAATCGGCAAAAGGTCCTGCTATGACTTTTACAGCATCTCCCAATTCCACATCTAAACTTTCTGTAGAACTTCCAATGCCCATAGCAAAAACTTCTTCATCTGTCAAAGGAACTGGCTTCGAACCCGGTCCAACAAAACTTGTAACGCCTCTTGTATTCCTTACAACATACCATGTGTCGTCATTCATAATCATTTTTAATAGTACATATCCCGGAAATACTTTTCTTTGTACTGTTTTTTTCTGACCGTTTTTTAGTTCCACAACCTCTTGTAAAGGCACGCTTACTTCCAATATTTGGTCTTGCATTCCTCTATTTTCGATGGTTTTTTCAATGTTTGCTTTTACTTTATTTTCATATCCAGAATAAGTATGCACAACATACCATTTCATTTCACTTGATGTTTTTGCTTCATCCGGTCTCATTGCTTCATCAGACATAATACCATCCTTTTTCTACTTGATTTCCATTATCCTAATAAACTCAGTATCCAGTCATATCCTCCGGAATATACAAAATCCATGCAGGTGATGATGACACCTACCAGTAAAGAAGTGAGAATAACTGTTACTGTTCTTTTTGCCAATTCTTGTTTTGTAGGCCACACAATTTTTTTGAACTCTGCTTTATAATCCGCTACTGTTTCAGAAAAACCGGGCTTTGCATTTTTCTTTGGCTTTTGTTTTTTTTCTTTTTTCGATTCGTTTTTTTCGCTTGGGTTTGTGGCGTTATTTTCTTGCATACTGTTCACTTCCTTAAAAACAAGGGATTTCCCTCATTACTTTGTTTCTTTGTGTAATGTATGGGATTTACAGAACTTGCAGTATTTTTTCATTTCCATTCTGTCAGGCATTGTTTTTTTATCCTTTGTTGTGCTGTAGTTTCTTTGTTTGCACTCTGTGCAAGCTAAGGTAATTCTTGTTCTCAAGACTTCCACCTCCATTGATTACAATTTTCTGCATAAAAAAAAGACTTGCGCCTTTCTGTTCAAAAGAATAACATAAGACATTGTTTCTGTCAAGCATAAATATAGTTATTTTCTTTTCAAAATAAGTGTGTTGTATTAAAACGTTTTGGGTTTTCCAAAGATCAAATTAAAAGAGTGCGGTACTCATCCTATATGCCTTACAAAAAACATTTTTGTGAAATAAAATCATAAAAAGGGCAATATTGCAGAACACTTTGCATTTCTATAAGCAAAAACACTATTATGAAGGAAGTCATACATTATGAAAAAGATTTGGCTTTTGTGGAAAGTAGCATTGGCTTTTTTACTGATATTGGAAGGATTAGCCAGAGATATTAACTACATCGTTGACAATCAATCTTGCGCAAAAGATATTGTTTAAAAATGATATCATGCGCAAGACCTATACAACAGCTATGAGAGCATTAGATGTAGAAAAAACGGATAGCTCGACACATTTCCACGTTGGTAATAAAGCGGCGGTATATTATAATAAAAATGTAGTAAAAAGCCCTCAATACTGTTTATGCAATTTTATATGCAAGGGAAGCACAATAATGCTATTGGATGGACAAACTTCAAATAGGTATATCTAAATAGAAAAACTTTCGAGGACGCCTTCCAAATGCAAGACGCCCCTTTTGTCTATTCCCATGAAGAATCAGTTGAATATGCTCAAATCCACACTTTGCTTAAACTAAGAGTGTAGATAATATTAAAAAATTACTTTTCCATATGATTTAAAATGCATTGCAATGTTTCTTCGCTAATGACATGCTCCATACGACAGGCGTCTTTTGCCGCAATATCTTCTTTCACACCAATCTGCATCAAAAACTCTTTTAATACACAGTGACGATGATAAATTTTTTCTGCAATGTTTCTGCCGCTTTCTGTTAAAAGCAACTGATTGATTGGTCCAACTTTTACATACCCTGCTTCCTTCAGCACAGATACTGCTCTGCTCACACTTGGTTTAGAAAAACCTAGTTCATTGGCAACGTCAATAGAACGGGCAATGCCGTTTCTTCTTTCCAAAATCAATATAGTTTCCAAATAATTTTCTCCCGACTCTTGCAATTTCATTTTCATCACACCACTCTTTTTATTTAACATCCATCTTTATACAGCAATATCATATCATATTCATTGATAAGACGCAAGAAAACAACATTTGTATTTTATTGTTTTTTTATTTATGTTATATTTAGTATAAAATACAGTTTTTATAACGTTATTTCTATGTTGTGTTAACTTA
The DNA here is from genome assembly GCA_018715395.1 of Candidatus Coprocola pullicola. GTDB lineage: Bacteria > Bacillota > Clostridia > Lachnospirales > Anaerotignaceae > Coprocola > Coprocola pullicola. The sequence goes on from DVLQ01000042.1 coordinate 3,804, forward strand.
ATATAAAAAAAGTACAGAAAAGACTTTTCAAAATACAATCATAAACAAAGAGTATCTCCAAATAAAAGCAAACATCTAAAAAAATTTTTAAAATAAAAACCAGTATTTTGCTTGTTCTTGAGGGTATGCAACACCTGCAACAGAAAGCAGATGCTTGTTCAAAAAAATAAGAACAGCTATGGATAAAATGATAATACAACAAAAAATTAGAAATGATATCCAAAAACAATAGATTTCTTTTTTTCGTTTTGTACCAAGCCTTAAAAATTTTATGGAAAGATTTCATCATATGATTATCGACATCATCACAAAAGAAACTGTAAACATAATATTTTGATTCCGAATATGCCATTCTAAGAGGCATATGATAAGCATTAAGACCAATACTTCATCAGTTGAATAATCGGAGAATCTGCTCTGCCAATGGCGGCTTTCCTCCCATGACGAAACGGAAACAATATTATGAGACTTTGGAACTGGCAGCATAGTCAATAATATCTTTGAGAAAAATATGTCAACTAATATTGACAATATCAATGTATAACAATGGCAAGTCGAACTGCATTTGTGATATTGCGTGATTTTTTAAGAGTGTAAAAGCAGTATTGCTCTTTCTTACACTAGATAAGCAAAAAGTCATCACAACCCTTGTTTCAAAATCCACCAATATTCAAATATCATGCTGCTGTTCTTTGATTTTAATATCAATTTCGTCGGCATACTATTGACCAGAGTACAAGTCAGCTTTTTGCAGAAGGAAACGAGAAACGGTTCTGAAAAAAGCAGCAAAATGGCAAATCCAACCATAAATAAAAACGTGAGAAACACAAACCGACAGATGGTTTTGCAAGAATGTTTGTATCCGCCTAAAAACGCAATAAGCCTCAAAGTAAAGCGTAAGAGCATATAAAATAACATTTGGTGCAAAACAAAATCTTTTAAAACAAGCCTTAGTAAAAGCAGAAAACTTCTTTGGCAAAAGTTCAAGCTTGATTTTATGATAAATATCCTTGTTTATACTACTAATATAGTCAAAATTATTTACATTTGTTTCATTTAGCAAAAAGTCTTACAAAACCGAAACTTTAATGGAATGTGTTCAGACAGAATGATACTTCATATAAATAGACAAGTCACACTTGTGCCAAGCAAAAGTATTTCTACCACAAACAGGCATTTGTAATAGCCTTTGTCAGAAGTTTTCATTTTATTAGGCTTTCAAGTAAACAGATAATAACATTTGTAACAAATATATTTTTGATACCTATAATGATCTTTCCCATAACAATAAGGCGAATAAAAAAACAACGAAAACAAGAAATAGCAAAATCTTTAAAAGTAATGATTATATTTATTTATAGAAACAATGTTTTAGCTCATTTTATTATATTTTCAATAATGAGCTGTTGTCTATATCATTTTAACATAACAGAATCTATCTCTATCTGAGGAGGGCAAAAAAACATGATTATTTTAATTGCCGGCTGTTCTCATACTGGAAAAACAGCATTGGCGCAAAAACTGATGGAACAATATCACTATCCCTATCTTTCTATTGATATTTTAAAAATGGGGCTGATTCGAAGCAAAACAATTTCTGCAACAGTACAAGAAGATGAAAAACTGACAAATCAAATATGGCCTATCCTTCAGCAAATGATTAAAACAGCCATTGAAAATGAGCAAAATATGATCATAGAAGGCTGTTATATTCCTTTTCAATGGCAAAGCAGTTTTGAAAAATCATATTTAAAACACATTCGTTACTATTGCCTTATTATGACACAACAGTATATTCATACTCATATGCAAGATATCAAAAAGTATGCAAATATCATAGAAAAGCGTATTGATGACAGTTATTATACAAAAGAAATGCTGTTAAAAGAAAATGCTTTAAATTTATATTTGTGCAAAAAATATCATCTAAATTATATTTTAATAGATCAAGAATATAAAATAAATATCCAGCTATCGCCAAAGTAATTTTATAAAGCATGCTCAGCTAAAAGCATAAAAAAATTTCAACCTTCAGTAAATATAAAAACAATGAAAATTTGACTTTTTCAGTATGATTTTGACTGAAAGCATACAAATAAAGGAGCATGATTTTACTTTCAACGCTATAATAAAAAATTTTTTTAAATTTTTAAAATTTCTTATTGACAAATTCATTGGGAAATGATATATTTTAGAAAAAGTTAGCCAAAGCTAACCTTTTAGGATATTTACATAGAAAGGAGCTGTTTGTCTTATGAGTGTTGTTATCATAGGCGGTCATGACCGTATGGTCTGTCAGTACAAAGAAATTTGTAAAAAATATAAATGCAAAGCAAAAGTATTTACACAACTGCCAAGCAATTTTAAAGCAAAAATTGGTTCTCCGGATTTGTTAGTGCTTTTCACAAGTACTGTTTCACACTCTATGGTTCATGGCGCTTTGCAGGAAGCAAACAAAAATCATATCACTGTAGCTCGTTGTCATAGCAGCAGTTCTTGTGCATTGAAAAAAATATTAGAGTGTCATTGTAGCTAAAACAGACTATATAAAGTCTTTCTTTTTTATTCGTTAGTTAGCACATGCTAATTCCTCATTTCCCTTTTTTAAAGAGGCATATTGTTTTTACAATATGCCTCAACCCTTTCAAAGTTATCTCCAAAAAAGCGCTATCAACACAATCATCCCCAGCAGTAATATTTCTAATTTGATAATAGAACGCTTTTTTTTCATATAATTTTTATGAAATACTTGTGGCTGAAATGCCCTTCCCAGTTGTTGTTTTTGTGTTTCTTTTTCTTCCAAATAGGCATAGTATTGATTGACAACTAAAAAAATACCATAAATGCCTATTAGAATCAAATAAAGCTCCGGTCTTTTCCAGCAATAAATCACCGCTATAAGCAGTAACCACAAAGAAAACTGTCTGCATCTTTTATAAAATTTTTTATTTCTCATGAAGTTTCCTTACCATATTGGTCACTGACCCAAATATTTTTCCACAGCTTGTGCCAACTGGTCCGGACAACTGGAGGCTCTGGGACCGCAAGTAATCCCCTTTAATCTTTTTGCCACTTCTTCTGCCGGCATACCTTCCACAAGACTTGCCAACCCCTTGTGATTTCCATCACAGCCATTGCTGAATTTGACATTATACACCTTTCCTTCTTCTACATCAAAATCAATTTTTGCGGCACAAATTCCATTTGGTTTATATGTCATATGCATGATTTGTTCCTCCTTCATAAACAATTGTTATTTTTGAACTATTCTATCAAAACTTTTTTCAAAAGTCCATTGCTTTATTTTTTATACAGACCCCACCTCAAAAAAACGCCAATGTTTTTCTTTGTATTCCTCTGCATAATCTATATTGATACGAGGACTTGTTCCAATCACAGGCGGTAAATCCTCCTCCTTTTCAAACAAAAAAAATTCCTCTGACAACAAACTTGCTTTATTTTGTTCTCTTGTAATAGCCAATGCTTTTGCCAGTTTTCCAGGACCATTTCCAAAGTTCTTTTTTTGATAATTTGTCAACTGTTGATATGTTTTTTGATACCTTTGCTGTGCAAGGGCGTCTAAGGGAGAAATAGGCTGGCAACCTCTTAATAATACTGCACAGGGAGTGTTTTTTTCTTCTGTCACAACATTCATGCAGTCATACATGCCATAAATCAAAAAAACATAGGCATGCCCTCCTTCCATATAAAGTGCTTCCGTACGATTGGTACGACGATTTTGATACGCATGGCAGGCTTTATCTTCAACGCCTGTATAAGCTTCTGTTTCTGTAATACGGCAAACTAAATTTTTTTCTTTCACTCTATGAACAATATATTTTCCAATCAACTCTTTTGCCACTATTAAAGTATCTCTTTTATAAAAATCTGCTGTCAATTTTTTCAAAAAATTTCCTCCCTTTTCTTTTCAAAATATATTTTACTTTATTGTATCATATCATAAAACATAAGATTGACAACAACCATATAAAACGTTAGAATAAATGCAAATGCTTTGCATTTTCATTATAGTACAGATTCTTTTTATAGATTCTGTGCATTTAATATGAAAATAAAAGTACAGAAATTTGTGACAAATATATTTTGCATATCCATGCTGAGCTTTCCTATAACCAGCCATAAAGGCAGTGCAAAAAACAATGAGGTCAAAAATCAAAAAATAGTAAAATCTTTAAAAGTAATTTTTATATTTATGCATAGCAACAGTTCCTTTCCAGAAGACAATGTTTTTGTTGTAATTTTATTATACTTTCAATAACAAACTGTTTTCTATATCATTTTAACGTAACAGCACCTTTATATATATCGGGAGGAAAAACATGAAAAAAATAATACTGTTTATGATTTGTTTTTCATTTCTTTTTACAGCCTGCGCTACTTCTTCTGCAAAAGAATATGAAAACAACATCACTATCGTTGCGTCCTTTTATCCAGTCTATATTTTAGCAAAAAATATAACAGATGGTGTGGAAGGCGTCACTGTTGAAAATATGGCACAGCCTCAGACAGGCTGTCTTCATGATTATCAACTTACTACCAAAGACAGAAAAGCCATTGAACAAGCTGATTTATTTCTCATCAATGGCGCCGGCATGGAGTCTTTTTTAAATGGCGTCAGAAGGCAATATACACAACTGCCTATTGTAGACACTTCAGAAGGTATACATCTGCTTCATTCTCACCATGATCACCATCATCATTCCGCTGAAGAAAATCATCAGGAATTTCAAAATGGTCATATCTGGCTTTCTTCGGAAAACGGTTTGAAACAAGCAGAAAATATTTGTAATGCTCTCATACAAAAAGATGCGGCGCATGCACAGCAATATCAAAAAAATTTAGAAGTTTTTCGCAGTAAAATAAAAGCTTTTGAAAGTACAGAGCCAACCCCCAGTCATCCTCCAAAAAAAGTCATCATATTTCATGAAGGATTTGACTATATTGCCGAAGAATATGGCTTTATTGTAGAAGGAGAAATTTTGGCAGAAGAAAATCAAACGCCTTCTGCAAAAGAACTGGCGCAAATCATAGACCATGCAAAACAAGAACAAATTCATCTATTTTTTGCAGCAGATGACGCCGGCAGAGCCTATGCAGAAATCATAGCAAAAGAAGTGGGCGGCACAGTGTATCTACTCAATCCCATTACATCCGGAACATTGGAAAAAGAGGCTTATTTACAAGCATTACAACAAAATCAAACAATCATACAGGAGGCATTGAAACAATGAGCATTCACAATAGTTGTGGTCTTTGTCGTGTAGAATTAGAACAAGTAAGTGTAAAAAGCGGAACAGACATATTGCTGGATAATGTCAATTTAGAGCTTCACTGTGGACAATTAACAGCACTAATCGGCAGAAACGGCGCCGGAAAAACAACATTGTTAAAAGCAATATTAGGCGAAAAAAAATATAGTGGAAAAATATATTATGAAAAACACGATGGCAAAGAAATGAAACGTCCTACCATAGGCTACGTTCCTCAGCAACTGCTTTTTGACAAAAATATGCCTTTAAGCGTAGCTGATTTTATGATATCCGCCAAAAGCAAAATCCCTGTTTGGATTGGCTATCAAAAAACAGAAAGACAAAAACTCAAAAAAAGATTATCCGAAATGGACTGCGACCATGTTTTAGACAAAAAACTTGGTATGCTTTCAGGTGGTGAACTTCAAAGAGTACTGCTTACAATGGCCATTGACCCTATGCCGGATTTACTGATATTAGACGAGCCTGTATCCGGCGTAGACGCTACAGGTCTTGATCTGTTTTATAAAAAAGTGACATTTTTGCGCAATACCTATCATATTGCTATATTACTTGTATCACACGATTTGGCATTGATTCATCGTTATGCAGATAAAGTTGTACTATTGGATAAAACTGTTGCAGAACAAGGAGATGCAAAGGATGTTTTTGCTACAAAAGCCTTTCAGCAAACTTTTGGATATTTTTCAGGGGAGGATACAAAATGGACTTTATAAACTATATTTTAGAATTACTACCCTTTTCTTTTTTGCAATACGATTTTATGAAAAATGCTTTCTTGGCAGTGTTATTACTAGCGCCTCTTTTTGCACTTTTAGGAACCATGACAGTCAACAACAATATGGCATTTTTTTCAGACGCATTAGGGCACAGCGCCTTAACGGGCGTTGGTATTGGCATACTTTTTGGCTTAAGAGAACCTTTGTTTTGTATGATTGCCTTTGGCATTTTTCTAAGCCTTGCCATTACAAAAGTAAAAGACGGTATGTCTTCTTCTGATACCATCATCAGTGTTTTTTCTTCCACAGCAATGGCTCTTGGCATTGTTATACTTTCTCAAGAAGGAGGCTTTGCAAAATATTCTTCCTATTTAATCGGAGATATTTTAACTGTCACAGAAAAGGACTTGCTCTTGATTTTTGTTGTATTAGTACTTTCTTATTTCATATGGGCGCTGCTATACAACTCTTTGCTGCTTGTCAGTGTCAATCCCTCTTTAGCCATCAGCAGAAATATCAACGCTACTTTTACAGAAAATGTATTTGTGGTTTTAGTAGCTATCACAGTTATGATTTCTATACGGCTTATGGGTATCTTGACCATTAACTCCCTTTTGATACTGCCTGCTGCTGCCGCCAGAAACATTTCAAACAATGCAAAATCTTATCATTGGCTGACAACAATCATTGGGCTTGTTTCTGCTGTAAGCGGTTTGGTTTTGTCTTATGAAATGGGAACCTCTGCAGGCGCTTCTATTGTTCTTGTAGCTGCATTATTATTTTTCATTACATTTTTTATAGGAAAAAAAAATAAATAAGTATTCTAAAATATTTCTACACATTCCATGAATGAATCACTTGATTCGTGACTTTTTTATAAAAAATGGTATTTTCTATTGTATTTTTTCTGACATTATGCTATATTAGTGTCACGATAGTATTGAAGATAAAATTTATAGTTTCCTAAAATATCTATTTTTGTATTTTTTATTATGATACTATCCTAAAAAATAACCACCAAATATGAGTCTTTATCAATTTAAATAAGTAGTCTCTCTCAAGAGAGGCTATTTTTTTATTTATCTAAATCATGTCGTCCTATACTTTGTTTAAACTTTCATGAGATGATGTTCTGCTTTTTTTGATTTTTTATTCGATATTGTTTTTTACTCTGTTATATATTTTTTAATAAATCCTATTTCCAAATTTATACTTTAGATTTTTATGTTACTACAATATTGTCATTGTACTTTTTCATTTCAGATATTTCACCAACCATAACTTTCTCATTTTTCCAGTATTTTCAATCAAAACCACGCCTAAAAGACGTGGTTTGCACCAGCCCTATAAGGGCTTATTAAGAGCCAGCGCCTAAATGACGCTGGCTTTCACTTCGTTCAAGCCTTAGTGGTATGATTATCTGCTACCCTTAAAAG
>DVLQ01000043.1 GCA_018715395.1 Candidatus Coprocola pullicola
GAAGACCCTTTTAAGGGTAGCAGATAATCATACCACTAAGGCTTGAACGAAGTGAAAGCCAGCGTCATTTAGGCGCTGGCTCTTAATAAGCCCTTATAGGGCTGGTGCAAACCACGTCTTTTAGGCGTGGTTCTGATTCGAAATATTACAATTGTTTTGTTGTCCATTGTTCACAATTATATATTTTTGTAGCTACGTCAGTATAAAATTCGGGTTCATGGCAAATAAGAACAATACTGCCTTTATATGCTTGCAAAGCTCTTTTTAATTCTTCTTTGGCGTCGACATCTAAATGATTGGTAGGTTCGTCCAAAAGCAACACATTACTTTCTCTGTTAATAAGTTTACAAAGACGTACTTTTGCCTGTTCTCCGCCGCTTAGCACTTTTATCATACTTTCAATGTGTTTTGTGGTTAAACCGCATTTTGCAAGAGCACAACGTACTTCGTATTGTGTAAAAGAAGGAAATTCCTGCCAAATTTCATCAATACAGGTAACAGAATTATCATATTGTTTTTCTTGTTCAAAATAACCTATATGAAGATAATCTCCTAGTTGTACTGTTCCGGAGAGGGGAGGAATCAATCCCATGATGCTTTTTAACAATGTTGTTTTGCCGATGCCATTGGCTCCTGTCAACACAATTTTATCTCCCCTTTGCATTTGCAGTGTAAGTGGTTTGGAAAGAGGAGTGTCATAACCTATGACAATATCTTGTGTCTGAAAAATATATTTTCCTGAAGTACGAGCTTCTTTGAAATGAAATTCCGGCTTGGGTTTTTGTTTTGCCAGTTCTATGATTTCCATTTTATCCAGTTTTTTTTGTCTGGACATTGCCATATTTCTAGTAGCAACTCTTGCTTTGTTTCTTGCCACAAAGTCTTTTAAATCCTCTATTTCTTTCTGCTGTTTTTTAAAAGCAGCTTCCAGCTGTGCTTTTTTCATGGCATAAGCTTCTTGAAATTTGTCATAATCTCCTACATAACGATTGATTTTAGCATTTTCTACGTGATAAATTAAATTGATTACGCTGTTTAAAAAAGGGATATCATGAGAAATTAAAATAAATGCATTTTCATATTCTTGCAAATATCGTTTTAACCATGTAATATGCTGTTCATCTAAATAGTTAGTAGGTTCGTCTAAAAGGAGGATATCTGGTTTTTCCAGAAGAAGTTTTGCTAAGAGTACTTTTGTACGCTGACCTCCGGAAAGCTCTGTTACATCTTTTTCCAATCCAATTTCCTCTAGCCCCAAAGCTCTTGCTACTTCTTCTACTTTGGTGTCAATGGCATAAAAATCATGATAGGAAAGCATATCTTGTATTTCTCCTGTTTGTTCCATCATTTTTTGTAATTCTTGAGCAGAGGCGTCAGCCATTTTTTCATATAATTGATTCATATACGCTTCTTGTTCAAAAAGAAAAGAAAAAGCAGACTGAAGTGTCATACGAATGGTTTGTCCTGGTTCTAAAACAGTATGCTGGTCAAGATATCCTACACGAACATTTTTTGCCCATTGTATTTTACCTTCATCAGGCTGTAATTTGTTTGTGATAATACTCATAAAAGTGGATTTGCCTTCCCCATTTGCCCCAATCAATCCCACATGTTCTCCTTTTAAAAGGCGAAAAGAAACATCATCAAAAATGGCTCTGTCGCCAAAGCCATGTGTCAGATGTTCTACGCTTAATATACTCATTGCTATGATTTCTCCTTCCTATACATACTCTAGGGGAGATTTTACACTAGAAAGAGCACTTTTGCAATATTTATAGCATTTTTGGTATGGAAAAAGCTTGTATCGTTTATACTAAAAAAGAAAATAGTTGTAGCATATCAATAATAACGGATAATAAATTATAACAAATAATTATTATTGACATATTTTCTATCTATCGTTATAATAAAATGGTAACTTATGTCTAAAGTTTATCAAAGTGGAGAGGAGCATACTATTTATGAAGTCATTACAATTAAAACAAGATTTGTATTGGGCAGGCGTGCTAGATAAAGACCTGCGTGTATTTGACATTATCATGGAAACAGAATTTGGTACGACATATAATTCTTATGTGTTAAAGGGCAGCGAAAAAACCGCTGTATTTGAAACAGCAAAAGTAAAGTTTTTTGACCAGTATTTAGAAGCGTTGCAAGAGGTTGTAAACATCGAAGATATTGACTACATTGTTATGAATCATACAGAGCCTGACCATGCAGGCAGTATTGTAAAATTAATACAAATGAATCCTCACATTTGCGTAGTAGGAACAGCTTGTGCCATTAATTTTTTGAAAAACATTATCAATCATGATTTTTACAGCATTGCTGTGAAAGAAAATGATACATTATCACTTGGAAACAAAACATTGCATTTTATGCTTTTGCCAAACTTACACTGGCCAGATACCATGTATACTTATGTAGAAGAAGAAAAAGTATTGTTTACCTGTGACTCTTTTGGCTCTCATTACTGTCTGGATGATGTTTTATTAAGCAAAGTAACGGATAACGAAGGTTATATGAGAGCAACAAAATATTATTTTGATAACATTATCGGACCATTTAAACCTTTTATGATTAAAGCATTAGACCGCATCAAAGATTTAGAAGTAGATATGATTTGTACAGGTCATGGTCCTGTTATTGATTGTAGAATTGATGAAATTAAAAATACTTATAGACAATGGTGTACAGTTGTCAATCCAAATCCAAAAAAGACAGTTATCATTCCGTATGTTTCTGCATATGGCTATACAGGACAGCTGGCAGAAGAAATTAAAAAAGGTATTTTGGATAGCGGTGATGTAGATGTACGCGTTTATGATATGGTAGTTTCTGACCAAGCAAAAGTATTAGAAGAATTAGGATTTGCAGACGGTATTCTTTTTGGCACGCCAACAATTGTTGGAGAAGCATTAAAACCAATTTGGGATTTGACAACTTCTATTTTTGCCGGCACCCATGGCGGAAAATTGGCAAGCGCTTTTGGCAGCTATGGCTGGAGTGGAGAAGGCGTTCCACACATTATCGAAAGATTAAAACAACTTCGTATGAAAGTATTAGAGGGATATCGCATTAAATTCCGTCCAAGCGAAAATGATTTGACAGGAGCTTATGAATATGGTTACAATTTTGGATGTGTTTTACAGAACAAAGAAAATGACAGGCTCAAATCTGCTAAGAAAGGTCTTGTAAAATGTCTTGTTTGTGGTGAAATTTTCCCAGAGGGTACAGAAACTTGTCCGGTTTGCGGCGTTGGACCTGAAAACTTTGTACCTGTTGTAGTAGAAGAATCCACATATCAAAATGACACAAATGAAATTTTTGTAATATTAGGAAATGGCGCCGCAGGATTTAATGCAGCAAAAGAAATTCGACAAAGAAATAAAACTTGTGCTATTACTATTGTTTCAAATGAAAAATCTCTCAGCTATAACCGCCCTATGTTGACAAAAACATTGTTATCAGGTGTTTCTGTAAAACAGTTGGCTGTGGAAAGCGAAGCGTGGTATCAAGAAAATAATATTAATACAGTATTAGGAAAAGAAATTCAAAGTATTGATACAAAAACAAAAGAAGTTATATTTACAGATGGTATGAAATTAAAATACGATAAATGTATTTATGCTCTTGGCGCAGAATGTTTTGTACCACCAATTAAGGGTATTGATAAATCAGAGGTAGTGACTATCAGAAGAATGTCTGATGTAGAAAAGGTAAGACAACTGTTGAAAACAGCAAAGAATGTTGTGGTGATTGGCGGTGGCGTATTAGGATTAGAAGCGGCATGGGAAATCAAAAAATCACACTGTAATGTCACTGTATTAGAAGTAATGGATCAGTTGATGAGTCGTCAGTTGGATAAAGATGCAAGCGATATGCTTTTGCAAGCGGCTGCAAAACAAGACATTGCTATCAAATTAGGCGTAAGCGTAGAAGAAATTGAAGGCAATGACCATGTAACAGGTGTAAGATTAGCAAATGGAGAAGTAATTCCGGCAGAGGTTGTTATTGTTTCCAGTGGTGTTCGTGCAAATGTAAGTATTGCAAGAGAAGCGGGTGCAAATATCAATAGGGCTATTATTGTAAACGAAAAAATGGAAACAAGTATTGCCGATATTTATGCTTGTGGCGACTGTGCAGAATTTGACAATATCAATTTTGCATTGTGGTCTGAAGCGGCAGAAATGGGTAAAGTAGCAGGTATTAATGCAACAGGCGATACAGCAAAATACAAAACAATATTGGCTGCATTGGCATTCCATGGTATGGAAACTTCATTATATGCAATTGGCGACAATGGCAAAAATCCAAATAAGAAATATAAAACAGTGATACTCAAAGATGATGCAAAACATACTTATGAAAAATATTATTTTGTAAATAGACGTCTTGTTGGCGTAACATTGATTGGTGATATGACAAAGATGGCAGAAGTGACAGAAGCATTAGAAAAACCGGCATTGTTTGACGATATGTTTCATTAAAAAGGACAAGTTTTAAAGTTTATAAGAAAAGCTGTTATATTTTGATATGACAGATTGTCAAAAAAGTTCTTTTATTGGCGGAATTGTTCGGGGAACGAAGCGTTTCCCGAATACACTCTGCAGGCAAAATGATTTGCACAGAGAAAAAAACTGTATTATAAGGACTTGTCCAAAACAAAACTTGTACGAAGAAATAGTAAAGAAAATTAAAAAAGTCCCAAAGGACTTTTTAGACACACTAGGCTGTTATATTTTGATATAACAGCTTTTTTTATTTGGTTTAGACTAATAATAATTTTGTTTGCAGTTCTTCAAAACCAAGTATGATAGAAGGATCTAAATTACGATCTGTAATGATGGTATTGATAGAAGAAAGCGGACAAACCTGAACAAGTGCGTCAAATCCAAATTTAGAGGAATCTGCAACAATAATAACTTGACGAGAACGTTCAATGATTTTTTTTCTCATTAATGCCTCTTCGATGTTGTAATCGGAAATGCCGTTTTCTAATGAAATGGAACCCGCGCCGATGATAGCTTTATTAATGTGAAAATTATCTAATTCAAACATAGATACCGCTCCTGATATAGCTTGTTCTTCATGACGTATTTTTCCGCCAATGATATAAAGTGAAATATCAGTATCAAGTAATTCATTGATAACAAAAATAGAGTTGGTAATAACAGTTAAATTTTTTTTGTGTTTTATGTTTTTAGCAACTTGTAATGTAGTTGTGCCGATTTCTAATAGTATGGAATCACCATCTTGTATTAGTTCGCTGCATTTTCGCCCAATAGCTGCTTTTTGTTCAATATTATGAATCAGACGACTTCTGCTGGTAGGTTCAGCGATACCTTTTTCTACTAATGTAGCTCCTCCGTATACTTTTTTAATCAGCCCTTGCTTTTCTAAATAGTTTAAGTCACGGCGTGCCGTTTCTATTGAAATATGAAAAGAGGAAACAAGATTTTCCACTTTTATAATTGAGTCTTTTTGTAATAGTTTTAATATTGCATCATATCGTTCTTGTGGCAGCATATTTCGTTCCTCCTTGTATTATGTAGTTATTATTATATCAGTTATAAGTAAAAAAACAAGTGTATTACAAATTATTGAGTTGTTTTGATAATATTATTAAAATATTTTGATAAAATCAAAAAAAATACTTTACAAATCAATTACAAAATGGTAATATTAACACATAATAAGTCATAAAATTATAATATAGAAGTGAAAAGCAGTCAATATGTTGTAAGTAAATTCTAAGGAGGGAATGAAATGAAAGTATTTTGTTTAGGCGGCGCAGGTAGAATTTGTAGAGAAGCAACATTGGATTTGGTACAGTTTAGTGATTTTGAAAAAATTACGATAGGAGATTATGATGAGAAGGTGGCAAAAGAAGTTGTAACATGGCTGAATGATCCTAGAGTAGATTTTATAAAAGTGGATATTAATGACCATGCGGCAACAGTAGAACAAATGAAGGGCTATGACATTGTTATGGATGGCACAACCATTGCCTTAAACGGAAAATCCACAGCTTGCATTGCCGAAGCAGGTTGTCATGGAGTCAATCTAAATGGTTTTGGTGAGGAAAACCAGTATGCCGATATTTTTAAAGAAAAAGGAAAAACTTGCGTACCAGGATTTGGTATGACGCCAGGTACCACACAGATGATGGCGATGTATGCCGCAAATCAAATGGATACGGTAGAAAGCGTGAGAGTAAGCCATGGCGCTTATAGACCATTTGCATTTTCAAAAGCAATTACAGCTACAACAACATACGAATATGATCCTAATTTACCAACGAGAACAGTATTTGAGGATGGAAAATTTATACAGGTTCCTCCTTTTGCAAGACCTAGAGAAGTAAAATTACCTGAACCTTATGGCACAAGCATAGAATATATCATACCACATTCTGAAACTGTGACATTGTCACAAGCATTAAAAGAGAAAGGCATTCGTTTAGTAGAAACGAGAGGAACATGGCCTCAAAAAAATATGCAATTGGTAAGAGCGCTATATGATTGGGGAATATTAAGAAATGACCCTATTATGATTAATGGCAAAGAAATTGGCGTTATGGATTGTGTAGCCGAATATCTTTTAAATTCAAAAGAAGGCACCGAAACAGAACTATATGGTTATGCTTTACATATTGAAGCCATTGGAACAAAAGACGGGAAGAAAGTACAACATATTGTGACCCATACACACCCAAAATCTGACGGTTCTGTAGAAGGCTGGGAAAAGTTAAGAGCATATACAAGAAATGTGGGTATTCCTATGTCAGTTGCTGTACAGTTAATTGCAAAGGGAAAAGCAAAAGACACAGGAATCTTGATTCCTGAACATGCTTTTGAACCAGAAGATGTATTTGAAGAATTGAAAAAAAGAAATATTTATATCCATAATGAAATAACATACTTATAAAAAAATATCCACCCGCTTGAACTGCACCTCATTTGTTAGACAGTATGATATACTAAATAACAAATGGGGTGATTTTTTATGCCAAAAGGAATACCAAACAAAAAATATACACCTGAGTTTAAGAAACTTGTTGTTGAAACTATGTGCAATGAGAGTCTTAGCTACAGAGAAACTGCACGTCGATTTAAAATAAGCAATCATGATACAATCAAAAAATGGGAACGAATTTATCTGGAAGAAGGATTAGAATTGGAACGCCGTGGCAGAGCTTGCGCTGATAGCGGTACAATAAAAGGACGCAAACCAAAATTTGAAAAGAAGAAAGAAGAAGATCTGATTGCAGAACTTCAAAGGCTTAGAGCAGAAAATGACTACTTAAAAAACTTGTATGCCTTGGTTTTGGAAGAAGAGCGGCGCCAAAACAAAAAACTTTGGTAGTTCAAAAACTAAGGCAAAAATATTCATTAGAAATACTTCTTTCAGTCGCTCAACTGCCTCGTGCAACTTTCTATTATCATTCAAAGAAATAAAAGCAGGCAGATAAATAGGAAGCTTCTAAAGCAGAAATCAAAGCAATTTTTCATGAAAACAAAGGAAGATATGGCTATCGCCGTATTACAGTTGAGTTAAGAAACAGAAAAATATTTTTGAATCACAAAACAGTCCAAAAATTGATGAAACAGTTGGGCTTAGTTTGCTGTGTGCGAATAAAAAAATATCATTCTTATAAAGGAGAAGTAGGTAAAATTGCACCTAATCTATTAAATAGAGATTTTTATGCTGAAAAACCAAATGAGAAGTGGGTCACCGATGTAACAGAGTTCAGATTATTTGGTAAGAAGCTATATCTATCTCCTATCTTAGATTTACACAGCAGCTATCTTGTAAGCTATACAATTTCTGAACATCCGATTTTAAGCATGGTAACAAGTATGCTTGAAAAAGCATTTGTAAATATTCCGGACAATACAAATCTAATCCTTCATTTAGATCAAGGCAGGCAGTACTAACATAAGCAATATCAGCGAATGCTTCACAATAAAGGTATTAGACAGAGTATGAGCCGAAAAGGGAATTGTATTGACAATTCAGTTATGGAAAATTTCTTGGGAATATTGAAAAGTGAATTATTATATTTACAAAAATTTGAATTAATGGAACAATTCAAACAAGAGCTTGTGGACTATCTTGACTATTACAACAATAGACGTATTAAGACAAAGCTAAAGGGCTTGTCACCTGCTCTTTACAGGAAACAAGCCCTTATAGCTTCTTGAACAATTTTTACTTCAAAATATTGTCTAACTTCTTGGGTTCATTTCAGCTTGGCGAGTGGTTTTTTTTATGCAGGCATAGCCTTTTGTTGTTTGCTTATAGATAACCTTACTCTGCCTATGTTATCTGCTACCCTTAAAAGAGTCTAGTGTCAGCTGTGCTCTTCTCTTAATGAATTTGCTATATATTATCTACATTTATTGCTGTTGTATCAACACAATAAAATTCTCTGTTTCTATATTTGTATTTTAACTCACGAAATTGTTTGTATGATATTGTACTGATTTTTCTTTTTCAAATACCATATAAGACTTGATATACTTCATTTTAGACAGTATCTCTACCAGCATATGTATATGATTTGAATATACTTCTATTCTTCCACTTCTTTCTACTCACACAATATTTCCACTATTGCCTTGATAAAATACTTTTTTGCTAATATTTTGGGGAAAGTGTTATACCATATTTGCAATTCTATTTTGTATGCGGCTATATATCGGTTATTCTCATATACAGCTCTCCTTTTTATTATTTTGATTCTGTTACAGTGAAATGATATAGACAACAGATCCTTATTGAAAGTACAATAAAATGAATTAAAAATACTGGTTCTTCCAGAAAGACGCTGCTAATATGCATAAATATAAAAATTACTTTTAAAGATTTTACTATTTTATGCCCTCATGGCTTTTTTCATTTTTTTTGTATTATGGAAAAGATAAATACAGACATCAAAAATATATTTGTTGCAAATTTCTGTATTTTTATGTTAGTTAACAGAACCATTATTTTTGCAGTTAGCAGACTACAATGCTATTATAGTGAAAAAAGAAAGTTTTTACTTCTACTTTAATGCTAGAAGGCTTTTTTTATGATATAATAAGACAATAATTATTAATAAAAAGTATGAAAATAAATGAATGCATAATGATTAAGCTGCGTTGTCTATAAGAAATGGTTTGAACAAAAAAGAGAGAGCAAAGTATTGAACTTAGTACAAAATATTATATTAACAAGAAATCATATGAGAGATGATATATCACAGAATGACATTTATCAAATTAACTGAATCAATCAGTAAGTAAATATTGATATGTCTTAATTTTTAGATATAAAAAACAGATGAAATATTGTTTAAATATTGGAAGGAAAAGTGATAAAATAGCATTATAAGATTTAGGAATACTAAGCTGGTATTGAAGTAATAAATAAAAATGATTTTGGTAATACAAAAAGACGCCAATAAAAAATTTAAAATATTTATGATAAATATGAAGATATAAAAAATTAGTGAAACAGTAAAGGAGATTTGTTGTATCAATCTGAAAAGTTTTGTTATATTTTGACAGATATTTGTTAAAAATAATATTTTTATTTATGATATCTGCAAAAACAGTAAAAAATGAAAGCATGTTATTTGTTAGGAGGAGCACTGTGTATATAAAAAAACAAACAAATGACAAAAAAGATGTAGTTTAAAAGAAAAAACTATCAATCAGATAGAAATTTCTGATGATATGAAGGAAAAATAAGATTTAAGAATATGAAACAGCTATTGAAGTAATAAATAAAAATGATTTTGGTAATACAAAAAGACGCCAATAAAAAATTTAAAATATTTATGATAAATATGAAGATATAAAAAATTAGTGAAACAGTAAAAGAAATTTGTTATATCA